>JAEXNA010000241.1 GCA_023447635.1 Vulcanimicrobiota bacterium
GGGGGGGCACCCGAAATCTGTTGGTGCTTGATTTGGACACCGTGGTGTCCAAACGGAGCACCGGGCCTTTCCCGGGGGGGCACCCGAAATCTGTTGGTGCTTGATTTGGACACCGTGGTTTCCAAACGGAGCACCGAGCCTTTCCCGGAAGAGCGTCGAAATCTGTTGGTGCTTGATTTGGACACCGTGGTGTCCAAACGGAGCACCGGGCCTTTCCCGGGGGGGGCACCCGAAATCTGTTGGTGCTTGATTTGGACACCGTGGTGTCCAAACGGAGCACCGGGCCTTTCCCGGGGGGGCACCCGAAATCTGTTGGTGCTTGATTTGGACACCGTGGTGCCCAAACGGAGCACCGAGCCTTTCCCGGAAGGGCGAGCGCGGAAGAATTTGCCCTCATCGGGAACTCTTTTCGCTCGTTCGAATTGATCGCGACGCTTCATGAGACGACTGGCGCTGATACTGCTGACTCTGCTCGCTCTTCTCGCCACGCTGGGCTCCGCGCCCGCCTGGGCCGACGGCTGCTGCTGTGGCACGGAGTCCAATCAGTGCGAGGCCCCTTCGACCGAACTCACTGCTAACGTCGCGGCAACCGCGTCGATGAGAGACCAACTGGCCGCTCGAGCGCGCGCCTGGTGGACCGAGGTGGAGCTTCAGGCGAACGAGCCGAAGCTAACCTCCTCGCCCTGCGAACCGACAGCAGACGACAGCTGTCCTTGCCTCAAGCCGAAAGAGCCGAGTTCCACGCACCACGTGGCCGGGCTCCTCCAACTCGAAGCGTTTCAGCCGGTCGAGCGGCTGGAGATCGTGCTCGACCCGCCCCGGCTCCCCCGGGTCGTCGCGCAGCGACCTCCAACCCCGCCTTCCCCTCCCCACAGACCGCCCTTAGAGAGCGAAGGCTGGGCCCATGCCCAGCACCCTCTGCCTCCACCTTTCCCGGGATAGTCGTTCCCCCCGGCGCCGCTAAGGCGCCTCGACTTACGGAAAGGTTCATTCCCATGTGGAACAACACTTGGCGAAGCCGTCTGGCTTTGCTGGGGGTCGTCTTCTGCGCCGTCGCTCTACCCCTGCAGGCCCAACCGCTGGACCTGCAGGGTGTGCTGGCGCGCGCCGCAGAGCACAATCCCACCCTGAAAGCCGCCTACGCCCAGGTGCGTATGGCCGAGGCCGACGTCACCGGCGCCAACTTGCTACCAAACCCTCAGCTTGGGGTCGAGGTGATGTGGCCCAACGACTCGGCGCCCGCCCGGCAAGAGTATTCGCTGAGCTACAACATCATCGACCTGTTCGCGCGCTCCGGTCGCGTACAGGCCGCCGAACAGCGACGCAAGGCCGCGCTGGGTCAGACCCTGGCGCAAGCCGTCGACCTGGAAGCGCATCTGAAGTCGGCTTACTACACCGTGCAGGGCCACGCTCAGGCGCTGGCCGAGCAGAAAACTCTGCTACAGGTGGCCGAACTGCAGGCGGAACTTGCCAAACGCCAGCGCGACGCGGGCAACATCCCCGAGCTGGAACTGGCTCAGTACAAAGCGATCGTGCTGCAGGCTCGCACCCAGTATTACGACCGTCAGATGGCGCTCTTCGAGGCGCGCCAAGAGCTGGCCCGACTGATGGGTCAGGTCGACCAGGCCGAGGCGATCAGCATCGAGCCGCGTCTGGCCGACCTGCCCGAGCCCGACAACGAAACCGCTCCGGTGCTCCTGGCAGAGGCGATCGCCGAACGTCCGGACCTGCAGGCGCAGAAGTACGAACTCGAAGCTCTGAAGGCCGAGCGGGGGCAGCAGAATCTGCTGATCTTCGACGGCACCCAACTGGGCTACGTCTACGAGCGCGAGACCTCTCTGGAGAAGCTGCAGGGCGTAGGGCTCTCCCTTCCGCTGCCGATTTTTGACCGTCGTCAGGGAGAGAAGGCTCGTCTGGACGCTCAGATGGACCGTCAGAAGGCCGAGCAAGAGGTCCTTTCCCAACAGGTCACCGCCGAGGTGAAGACGCTGCTGGTCAAGATGGCCAACGCGCGCCTGCGGGTGGAGCAGCTCGAGCAGCTGGTGCCGCTGAGAGAAGAGATCCTCGAGCTCTCTCGGCAGCAGTACAACGCCATGCTGGTCGGCACGTACCAGCTGCTCGACGTGCGCGGCGACAACTCGGTGGCGGTGCTGACTCTGGCCGACGCCAAGGCCGACTACTGGCGCGCCCGCGCCGAACTCGAGCGCGCCCTGGGCCGCTCTATCCTCAAGGGCACCGTCCCGTTTCAACCCAAGGAGACTTCCAAATGAGAGTTCTATTTTTCGCCCTCTGGCTGGCCCTGCTAGGCCCCGTCCTGGCCGCGAGCCCGTATCCCGCTGACTGGCCGTACACTCCGATCACGACTCCGAACGGCAGCTCTCTGCCCTGGAAGATGAAGGACGGAGTGAAAGAGTTCCGCCTGACCATCGAGGAGGTCGAGTACGACATGGCGCCCGGCACCCGGGTGAAAGCGTGGGGCTACAACGGCAGCACGCCCGGCCCGACCATCGAGGTGGTGCAGGGCGACCGGGTGCGCATTTTCGCCGAAAACAAGCTTCCCGAAGAGACGGCGGTGCATTGGCACGGCATCTTGCTGCCCAGCGGGATGGACGGGGTGAGCGGTCTGAACCAGCCCCCGATTTTGCCGGGCGAGACCTTCGTCTACGAGTTCACCATCAACCAGGCGCCGGGGACGCAGATGTATCACTCGCACGCTGACGAGATGATCCAGATCGGGCTGGGCACGATGGGCTTTTTCATCATCCATCCGAAAGACCCCAAGTTCGAGAAGGTCGACCGCGATTTTGCCATCTTCCTCAACGAGTGGGACGTGCCGCCGGGCAGCTATCGTCCCGACCCGAACACGATGGTCGATTTCAACCTGTTCACTTTCAACTCGCGCGTCTATCCCGCCACCGACGCTCTGATCGCGAAGACCGGTCAGCGGGTGCGCTTTCGTTTCGCCAATGTCGGTCAGGAACTACACCCGATTCACGTGCACGGGCACCAGTGGAGCATGACGGGCACCGACGGAGGTCCCGTTCCGGCTTCGGCTCGCATTCCGGACACCACGGTGCTGGTCAACCCCGGGCAGACCCGCGACGTGGTGATCGAGAAGGTGGTCGCGGGCGACTGGGCGTTCCACTGCCATCGTCGCCATCATCCGATGAACGCTATGGGGCACGACATTCCGAATATGGTGGGAGTGAGCCAGGACGGTTTGGAGGACAAGATCAAGGATCTGGTGCCGGGCTACATGGCGATGGGAGAGACCGGGATGTACGACCACGCCCAGCACGCCGAGCATATGGATATGCCCGAGAACACCGAGCCGATGATGGCTGGCGTTGGACCTTTCGGCTCGATCGGGATGGGAGGGATGTTCACCGTTCTCAAGGTGCGCGACAACCTGAAAGGCTACTCGGACAAGGAGGCGGGCTGGTATCAGAACCCGCCGGGCACGGTGGCTCGCCGGGTGAGCGCGGCGCCGACTCCTAAGGCGACCGAGGGCGAGGTTTACACTTGCCCGATGCATCCTGAGGTGAGTTCGGACAAACCGGGCAAATGCCCGAAGTGTGGGATGAATCTGGTGGAGAAGAAGACGACCGCGCCCGCGGCGAGCTACGTCTGCCCGATGCACCCAGAGGTCAAGTCGGGGCAGCCCGGTTCGTGTCCGAAGTGTGGGATGGACCTGAAGAAGGCGAAGTAGCGATCTGGTTGGACCAAAGAAGAGAGGGTCCGCGTTGCGGTCCCTCTCTACTTTGGGGAGCCTTTGGAGGTTGGAGGGGAGGGTTCGGGTTAGAGCCAGTGGCCTTTGCCCTCGTCCGCCAGGTCCAGCAGGATCGGGCAGTCGGGGCGGTCGTCGCCGTGGCAGTGGCGGGCCAGATGCTCGAGCGTGTCGACCATCCCCTGAAGCTCTCCGATGCGCGCCTTCAGCGTGTCGACGTGGCCCAGTGCGACCGCCTTCACCTCGGAAGACGAGCGCTGGCGGTCTTGCCACAGCGCCAGCAGTTCGCGGATCGCTTCGAGGGTGAACCCCAGGTCGCGGGAGCGGCGGATAAACCGCAGAGTGTGCAGATCGTCCTCGCTATACAGCCGGTAGCCTGAAGACGAGCGCTGCGCTGCGGGCAGCAGCGCGATGCTCTCGTAGTGGCGGATCATTTTGGCCGAGACTCCGCTCGCTTCGGCGACTTGCCCGATGGTCATGCGGGAAGATTGGCTCCCGCCCGACGAGCCCCCTCCAACCGCCCCCAGCGAGCCAGACGCAGCGCGTTCCCGACCACAAACAGCGAGGAGAACGCCATCGCCGCCGAGGCCAGCATCGGCGACAGCGTGACTCCCCACGTCGGGTAAAGCGCGCCCGCCGCCACCGGAATCAGCAGCGCGTTGTACAAGAACGCCCAGAACAGATTCTGCCGGATGTTCCTCATCATGGCGCCGCTCAAGCGCAGCGCTCGTCCGACGCCCCGCAGGTCGCCCGACATCAGCACCACGCCAGCCGTCTCCGCCGCCACGTCGGTGCCCGTGCCCAGCGCCATTCCCACGTCGGCCTGAGCCAGAGCGGGCGCGTCGTTGATCCCGTCTCCAACAAAAAGCACCGGACCGTAGGCAGCCCTCAGCTCCTCCACCGCCGAAGCCTTGTCCGCAGGAGAGAGCTCTGCCCGCACCTCGTCGACCTCCAACCCACGCTCGGTGGCCCGCGCCGTGGCCTCGCGGTCGCCCGTCAGAACCACCACGCGGCGACCCGTCCGGCGCAGTTCCGCCAGAGCCGACGACGCGCTCTCCTTCACAGGGTCCGAGATCCCCAGATAGCCCACGACCTGCCCCTCGACCCGAACCGAAATCACGCTTAGCGCCCGTTCGGCCCAGCCCTCCGGACCCTCGCCCCCGCCCAGAAAGCGAGCGCTCCCCAACTCGGTCAGAACGCCCCCGACCCGACCGCGTACGCCGGCTCCAACCACCGCCTCGAACCCCTCCACCGGGCGCAACGCCAGCCCCCGCTCCTGGGCCGCCCGCACCACCGCCCTGGCCAGAGGATGCTCCGACATCGCCTCGACCGAGGCCGCCAGGACCAGCGTCGGATCGTCCACAGAGCTCTCCACCAAAGTCGGCTGGCCCATCGTCAGCGTTCCCGTCTTATCCAGCGCCACCACGCGCACGTCGCTCATCGCCTGAACCGCCTCGCCGCTGCGAAAGAGCAAGCCTAGACGCGCCGCGCGTCCCACCCCTACCATCACCGAAGTCGGCGTGGCCAGCCCCATCGCGCAAGGGCAGGCGATGATCAGCACGGTCACCGCGGCCGAAACCGCCGCTCCCACCCCGGGACCAAAGGCGAGCCATACCGCGAAAGTCAGCAGGGCTAGCCCGATCACCACGGGGACGAAGACTCCGGCAACCTTATCTACCAGCGCCTGCACCGGAAGCTTCGAACCCTGCGCCTCACTCACGCTGCGCACGATCCCGGCCAGGACCGTCTCCTCTCCGACCCGGGACACGCGCACGACCAGAGCGCCTTCGCTCACCGTGCCTCCCACCACCTCGGAGCCCGCGCCCTTCCAGACCGGCACCGGTTCGCCGGTGAGCATCGACTCGTCCACATAGGCGCCGCCTTCCAGCACCTCGCCATCCGTCGCGATCCGCTCTCCCGGCCGCACCACCATCTCCTCGCCAGGGGCAAGCCGGTCGCTAGGAACCTCCACCAGATCTTCGCCCCGGCGCACCCGACTGGTGCGAGGCGTCAGAGCCAGCAGTTCCCGCAAGGCGCCGGCCGTCCGCGCGCGCGCCCTCGATTCGAAGTAGCGCCCCAGCAGAATCAACGCCAGGATCACCGCCGCCGCCTCGAAGTAGTCCGAGCCCGGAATTCCGAGCAGCCATCCCCCGCTAGAGTAAAGCCAGGCCGATCCAGCGCCCAGCAGCACCAGAGAGTTCATGTCGGGAGTGCGCCTCCACAGCGACCGGGCCCCTGATCGCAGCAGCCCTCGACCCGGACCCAACACGACCAGAGACGACAGGAGGAACCCCAGCCAGCCCAGGTCTCCCAGCTGATGGTGCAGCGTCGAAGAGACGTGCTGGCCCATCGAGAGCACGGCCAGCGGCAGGGCCAACCCAATGGCGGTCAGCGCGGAAACGGCGCTCTCGGAATCCTCAGTAGGAGCCGCCGACGCCTCGACGACCCGCCCCTCGTAGCCAGCCTTCTCGATCGCTCCAACCACAGATTCGGGAGTCGCCGTACCTTGCACCGAGGCTCGACCCGTGGCCAGATTGACGCTGGCCGCCCTCACTCCTGGAACCGCGCCCAGCGCCTTTTCCAGCCGGGCCACGCACGAGCCGCAGCTCATTCCTATCACATCTATATTCAGCATATCGTTCACCTCGAGACCAGGCTAAAGGTTCCCACGATGGGAAGGTCAAGCGGCTCTCCGAGGGACGAAGAAGGCACGGCGCAAGGGCCAAAAAGGGCAAAAAAAAACCTCGAGCGATGTTGCTCGAGGCCTACGAGGAGTGTGCATGGGCTTTATACCGCCTGGGGAAACTCTGTCTAGTGGGGGAGAAAAAGTTTTCGCTCCGCCTCGTCCGCCAGCAGCTCGCCCAGGATTTCCACCGCCCTTTGCTCGTTCGATCCCCACGACGCCGCGTTGATGCGCAGGCAGTGGTGATACCTCATCCCGGCCGAAAAGAGCGGTCCGGGAGCGAACACCACGCCCCGCGCCTTGGCCTTCGGGTAGAGCTTCAGGGTGTCGAACTCGCGCGGCAGTTCGACCCACAGGACGTAGCTGCCGCGAGGGTCGCTGACCCGTGTCCCCTCCGGAAAGTGCGCCAGCACGCTCTCCCGCATCGCCCGACTGCGCCGCGCATATTCACGGCGCATCGTGCGCAGCGTGCGGTCGAACGCCGACCCCTGCAGATAGCGCGCCATCCCCAGCGCCAGCACCGAAGGCGAGGCCAGGTTGGTCAACGTCTTCAGCCGCTGCACCGCGTCGCGGTAGCGCCCCGGAACCGCCCAGCCCAGCCGGTAGCCCGGGGCCAAAGTCTTCGAGAAAGACGAGCAGTAAAGCACCCCGCCGTCCCGGTCGAAAGCGCGCGCGGCGGGCAGACGCTTCAGCCCGTAGCCCAGTTCGCCGTAGACGTCGTCCTCGATCACGGGGATGCCGGCCCGCGCCGTCATGGCCACCAGTTCCCGCCGCGCTTCGATGCTCATGCAGCTGCCCGACGGATTGCTGTGGCTGGGGGTGACCACCACCGCCTTGACCGGCATCTGGTCGATCGCCAACTGCAAGGCGTCCAGACTTAGCCCCGACAGGGGGTCGCTGGGGATCTCCAGAACCCTGAGCCCCAGCATCTCGATGGCCTGAAGCTGGCCAAAGAAAGTCGGCGACTCGATCGCTACCACGTCTCCGACCTGACAGGTCGCGCGCAGGCACAGCGTCAGCGCCTCTTGAGCGCCGGTGGTCAGAATCACCTCGTCGGGAGAGAAGTGGCAGCCCGCCATGGCGGCTCGTTTCGAGATCGCCTGACGCAGTTCGCGACAGCCGGGCGGCGGATCATACTCGGTGAGACAGTCCGAATCGCGAACGGCGTTCGAGACGCACTTTTGCAGCGCTTTCACCGGCAGCAGATCGGCAGCGGCGTCCGCTCCGGCCAACCGCACCAGGTCGCGGCGCTGGTGATCGCGATGCAGGTTCACCACCATATCGCTAACCGTCACGGGAACCGGGTCGGACGGAGCGGGGCAGTAGGCGACGGGCAGCCGATGATCCGACTCGTGAACTTTGACGTAGTAGCCGGATTGAGGGCGCGCCTCGAGCAGACCCTGGTCTTCGAGCAGGCGATACGCCTCGACCACGGTGGTGGTGCTGACCTCCATCTCTCGGCTCAGGTCGCGCACCGAGGGCACGCGCTCGCCGTAGTTGTAGACCCCTTTATCGACCAGGTCGGCCACCCGACTGGCCACGCGTTCATACAGTTTTGCCATAGCTCGCTCCAGGCTTCTAGTACAGATGGAAAAATCCGACGTCTGTTCTGTGTACAGTTTCTGCCGTTTGGCGTGATTCCTCTCTCTGCTACAAAGCCAGGCAGTACAGATTCTCGAAAACAGAACAGTACAGGGTTCCCGAATGGCTAACTGAACCGTGTACAATTCTGGCCACTGTCCCTGGAACAGGCGAGCCCAATCCCTTAGCGTAGTTGACGGAGGATACCCGAGATGAGAAGGCATCAGCTTTTGACGGTGCTCGCCATGAGCATCGTTTATGTCGTATGGGGATCGACGTTTTATGGGGTCAAAGTTGCGGTGGAAGGCGGCCTGCAGCCGTTTCTGCTGATCGGATTGCGCTTTCTGCTGGCGGGCAGCGTGCTGTGCGCCGTGGCGGGTCGAGGTTCGGGACGCGTGCCGCGCGCCGCCGACTGGGCTCAGACCGGACTGCTAGCGTTCATGCTGCTGGTCTGCGGGACAGGTTTGGTGGCCTGGTCGGTGCAGTGGATCTCGTCGAGCCTCGCGGCGCTGCTGGTGGCGACGTCTCCGGTCTGGGTGACCATTCTGGACCCGACTCAGAAGCTGACGGCTCGGAAGTGGCTGGGCCTTTTGCTGGGGCTGGGTGGTGTCGGACTGCTGGTCGGGGCCTCGCTCTCTTTTGACAGCCCGGGTATGATCTGGGGCTGCCTGGGATGCCTGGCTTCGGCGTTTGCCTGGGCTTTCGGGTCGCTGCGAGCCAAAGCGGCGGACCGCACGATCACCCCTATCACTCGAGCCGGGATGCAGATGATCTGGGGCGGCTTCATGCTGGTCGCCCTGGCGGTGTATCTGGGTGAGCACAGGAATTTGCACCTGGTCAGCGGACCGGCCTGGAGCGCGCTAGCCTACCTAACCGTCTTCGGCTCCATCGTCTCCTACAGCGCCTACTCGTGGCTGGTGGCTAACGTGCCGGCGGGGATGGTGGCGACGCACGCCTACGTCAACCCCGTGGTGGCCGTGGTGTTGGGAAGTTGGTTGGGGGGAGAGGTCCTCTCGCCGCAGGCCGGACTGGCCGCCGTCATCGCGCTGAGCGGAGTTGTGATCCTGATGCTGCCGGAGCCCAAGGTGGAGGCGCCGGCGCTCGCGCTGGTGGCCTCGTCGCAGGGGGAGGCCGAGGTGGAGGGGGGGCCGCGCGCGCCCCGACCTCTCAAACCTCGCCGCCGTTCCTGGCTGCGGGCGTCGTAGGCCTAGGAATGTGGAGCCCCCTCGGCGCAAAGGATGGGCGTGAACGACGACACCGACGCCCAAATGCTGCACACGCTGGAGACCCTGCACTACTGCCAGCGCTTCGCCGACCGCCTTTTCGCCTTCGTCTTCGAGAGCTCCAGCCACTGCGAGGAACTGCTGGTCGATCTGCGCGTGCTGCATGCCGCCCGCATCCGCCAGGTGCTGTTCTGCGCGGCCGACCCCGGTCTGCTGGGCAAACTCGAGATGTGGAACCGCTCTGGCTACAAGTTCCTGGTGCTCGAGGCGGGGGTGGAGGATCTGCGCACCGCCGCCTTTATTGGCCGACTGCAGCGGGTGCTGGGCGAGGGGAACCTGCCGCTGGTGGCGCTGCGCGACTTTCCCAGCGACGCGGCAGAGCAGTTAGAGACGGCCGACGCGGTGATGCACTGCGCGGTCTGTCTGGGCGCGGTCAAGGTGTTCTTCCCTGGTGAAGAGGCGGGCCTGCAGATCGATGGCCGATTCCGCTCTTATCCTACGGCGCTCGAGCTAGAGCAGGCGTTGGAGGGGGACAAACCGTGCAATCTGGGGCGCGAGCGACTGGCCTTTCTGGTCGAGCAGCAAGAGTTGCACGCGGTGGATATGGTCATCGCCCAGGCGCGACGCGGCTCTATCTTCCGCGAGGTGTTCAGCCACTCGGGTTCGGGAACTCTGCTGACTCGCGAGTATCCGAACATCCTGCGCCCCGCTCAGGAGACGGACGTGCGCGACATCATGGCGATCATGCAGCCCTACGTCGAGAGCGGCTTCATCAAGCCGGTGTCCGAGGACGCGCTGATCAAGAGCATCCCGACCTTCACGGTGTACTCGGTCAACGACCAGATCGTAGCGGCGGCCTCGCTTATCGAACACGAGGACTGCTACGAGCTGGCCAAACTGTGCACGCTGCCACGCTATCAAGCGCGGGGGCGAGCCAGGGATCTGGTCCGAGCGCTTCAGGAACGGGCGAAGGCGGAGGGGAAGCGCGCGCTGTTCGCGCTGACCGTGCAAGACTTCGTGGGCGAGTTTTTTGAACGGTTGGGATTCGAGCCAACCGAGCGTGAGTCTTTGCCCGCCACCTGGCGAGAAGGCTACGACTTCAGCCGCCCGTCGAAAGCGTACTGGTTCCCGACGGTAGGATAGCCTGGCTGGCAGGCCGCTGGCGCGTTAGTCCGTCGCGATCATCACGTTCGAGGCTTTGACGATGGCGTAGACCTCTTTGCCTACTTCCAGATCCATCTCGCTGGCCGAATCGCGGGTGATCATCGAGACCACCTGAACCCCATCGGCGACCTCGATAGTGACGATGCTGTTGACGGAGCCGTGCTCGACCGAGACGACCCGGCCTTTGAGATTGTTGCGTGCGCTGATTTTCATGCCCGCCCGCTTCGCCCGACTCGATAATTCCCCTAGTGGCCGCTCTTCGCGGGCGTCGCCGGCGCGACCAGGGGGGTCGAGCGTTGCCAGTCGAAGTCGAAGAGGCGGCCCAGTCGCTCGGGGATCGGGCCGTCCAGGAACACCATCCCGTAGTTGCGGGAGGAGTGGAAGTAGTCTTCCTGCCAGTTCGAAGTGCCCAGCCAGGAGCGCTGGTCATCGCACACCAGATACTTGCTGTGGTGCACGCGGGCGAACGGGATCTCGCCCTCGGCGGCGGGCGGGATGCGGCAGGCTCGAACCTCGACGTTGTCTAGCACGTCCAGGCTGCGCAGGTGGTCTTCGCCCTTCTTCCCCTCGACCCAGTGCCCCACCAGCAGGCGCACTTTGACTCCGCGCACGTCGGCCCGACGCAGCGCGTTGTCCAGGGCGGGATAGAACTTCTTGCCCGCGTGGTCCAGGGGGCTGTAGGCCAGCACGGCCACGTCAACGCTACCGGTGGCGGCGTCGATCAGCTTCAGAATCTCGGCCTCGTCGCCCGCCGTCGTCGCGGCGTTCAGGCTGTTGGGGCTAAAGGTCGCCAGCACCGTCGACCCGTCGAGCGTGACGGGCTTGCTGACCACGGGAGCCAGGTCCGCGGGGATCGCTGCCTCGCCCGCGTGGTCCCACTCCCACCGGAACGCCTTAGCGTATTCCGCCGTCAGTTCGGGCGAGCGGAAGTGCACGCCCAGTTCGCGGATGTGCTCTAGCGAGCGCCAGTCGAAGTTCTGGCTGCCCACGAAGCCCTCTTCGTCGTCGACGAAGATCGCCTTGGCGTGCATCACTCCCCCCAGCCAGGGACCGACAGAGGACGAACGGACCTCGATCCCGTCGAGAGCATCCAACTCGTCCAGCGTCTCGGGATAGGTCTTATAGAACTTCGGGTCGACCAGCAGTTTGACCGCGACCCCGCGAGTCGCCGCCTCTTTCAGCGCCGCGATGACGGGCTCCGTGGCCCGTCCTTTCTCGTGGGCCAGGTAGAACGTCTGCCACAGGAGCTCCTTACGAGCGCGGCCGATCATCTCTAACCAGACCTCCCCGGCCTGACGGATGTCCGGTTGGTCGAAATCGGTCTCCACCGGAAACGACTCGACCAGTTCCAGATTCTGCGCCGCCACCGGGGCGGCGCCCAGGAGCATCAGCGAGAGAGCCGCTCCCAGCAGCGCCCGCTTCATCGCCAGTCTCCGAACAGGACGAAGCCCGACCAGAAGTAGGGATGGGCAAACTTGGCGTTGGCGCGCACCGCCATCTGAGCCTTCCGCAGCGCCGCCGCCTTGGACGACCCGGCCTGCAGCGCTTTGTAGAACTCGGTCATCAGGATCGAGGTCGATTCGTCGTTGACCGCCCACAGCGAGGCGACCACCGAACGCGAGCCGGCCAGCCAGAACGCTTCGGCCAGGGAGGCCACGTACTTCACGTCGCCGCCCTGACCCATCGCCGTATTGCAGGCCGACAGGATGACCAGCGACGTGTCCTCGAGCCCTAGCTCGAAGATCTGGTCCTGGGACACCTTCTGGTTGTCCGCCATGGCCAGGTAGTTCTCCAGCGAGTCCTCGATGTTCCATTCACCGTGGGTCGCTACGTGCAGCGCGTCGGCCTTCGAGCCGAACTGCAGGAAGGCGTCGCGGGTGGCGTCTTTGCCCTGGAACAGCTTGACCTCGTCCTTGCCGAACAGGCGGGCGATGTCCTGGCCTTCCTTAGCCGCCGAGGGCAGGTCGCCGGTGGCGTTGGCGAAGGCGACCAGGCTGTGCACCGGCCTGGGACCTTCGCCCGCAACTCGCACCAGGTCGGTCGACTTGGCCAGTTCCAGGATCTCTTTTTCGGCGCCCAGAGGGGGCGCTTTCCCGTCGCTGAGCGCGGCGAACGGCAAGCTGTTCAAACGCCCCGAAGGGATCAGAACGACCGTCTTGCTGGCCGCGATGTCGGCTTTCACGGGGCCGATCAGGGCGCCGTAAAGTTTGGCACCTTCGGCCTTCATAGCCGCCTCTCCGCCGCCCGGACGACGCACTGCCCGCACGTAGGACAGTACCGACGCCTCAAGCGCCTGCGCGGTCAGCGGCACCCGGCGCAGGCGGAAGTTTTCCCGCGTGACCAGGAAGATGTAGAGCGAATCGTCGGTGGGGAAGTACTGCAGCACGGCCAGGTCCGGAGCCAGGCTCTTCTGGATTTCGGGCAGATTTAGCGGGTCGTAGCGCAGAACCCGGGTGTACAGTTCGGAATACTTCTGACGCAATTCGCGCGAGGCGACCATAAACTCGGAGCGGGTCGAAGCCAGCAGCCCCTGGGTGCTTTCCAGCAGGTCGTCACGGGTAGCCGAAGCGGGCATCGTCTGCAGCTTTTGCACCTCCTGGGCCAGCACCACGACCTGCTCTTCTTTGGCCAGCACCTCGCGAGCCTGGGCCTGGGCCTCTTTCTGCCCCTGCATCTGCACGGCGGCCGCCTGCACTTGCTGGCTGCGGGTCAGGGCGGCCAGCGCCTTTTCCGGATCGTCGCTTTCCACGGCCGCCTTGACCGACAGTTCGGTCATCTCTTTGCTGCGCAGCGCCAACTCTTTGCCGTCGGGTGAATCGACGTTCAGCAAAGGGGCCGACAGGGCGATCTTCTCGGTCGCACGTTCGGCGTAGGCCGAGGCGTTGCCCCAGTCGCCGCGCCGGCCGTACTCTTTGGCCAGCAGCGCCGAAGCCTGCATGCTGCGACCGACGAAGGTCAGGCCATCAGCGATCCCCAGCGCCTCCTTCCAGGCCTCTACGGCCAGGTCGGACTGGCCCAGGCGGGCCAGTTCGACGCCCGCTTTGATCAGGTAGTCGACCGTGACTTCAGGGTTGTGCGTCTTGCGCGACAGTTCCAGGCTCTGTTCCAGAAGCGCGATCTTCTGTTCTTTGGGGGTGTCGTCGAGCAGCGAGATCAGGTAGCGCGAGCGGGCCCGCAGTTCGGGAATCATACCGCCGTCGGCCAGGTCGTAAGCGGGGAAACCCGGGGCTACGCTGCCTGCGGGCGCGACGTCATCGGCCAGTTCGGTCAGGCTGTTGCCGATCTCTTCGAGTTGGCGGATGCCGTCGGCGCCCACCGCGTCACGCATGACGGGCACGCCTTCCAGGACATAGGTCGCCTGATCCAGCAGCGCTACCAGGAAGGTGGCCACGCCGAACACCCGGTCCGGGTTCAGCAAGATATCGTCGTCTTCGGCGTCTTCCAAGATGGTGACCGCTTTGGAATCTTCCAGCAGCGAGGTCCAGACCAGGACCGCCGTGTAGACCGACTTGGCGAAAGAGGCCGCCGAATCCGGGTACGGAGCGAGCTGATCCATCCAGAACCGGGTGGCGAAGCGACCGTAGAACCACTTGTCCTCGTGGCTCACGATCATCAGCGGGCGGTAGCCCTCCATCGCCTTCCAGGCCGACAGCGCTTCGGCCAGCAACTCTTTCTCGGTGGGGGTGTAGCCTTTCAGCAGGCGCAGTTGGAAGTTGGCCGTGAGCAGGGCGTATTCCAGCACCGGGTCGACCTCGCTGCCCGCCTCGTTGGCGAAGGCGCGCGCCTGGCGCCAGTAGGCCTCGGCCTGGGCCACCTTACGTTGACGGTAGGCGGCGCGAAAGCCGGTTAGCATGGTGGCCGAGGACTGTAGTTTGTCGTCCTGGGCCTTCAGCACGTCCTGGGCGCCCTTTTCGAATTCGTCGAGCAGACCGACTTCGGCCAGCACCACCAGGCGATGCGCCTTCAGCGCGCCGGTCAGGTCGATAGCGTTGGGGTCGGCGCCCATGGCGGCGACCTTTTTATTGACGTCGGTTTCGACCTGGGGATAGCTGTCGAGTTCGGCGATGATCAGGTCGGGCGAAGCGACCGCGATGGCTAACTGCACGCGGGTCAGTTTGACCAGCAGGGGGCGGACCGCCGCGAACAGCGCGGGCGGGTAGTCGGCCGCCTTGGTCATGGTCTCGTACTCGCTGACGTTCGAAATGTCGGCGCCCAGCGGTTCCAGATAGGCGATCAGGCGTCCCAGAACGGCGTCGTCTTCGGCGGCGATCGCCTGCATGATAGCGACCGGTTCGGCGTCTTTGAACTCGCTCTGGATCAGGCGCGACAGCACGGTGGCCATGACCGTCGACGCGGTAGCCATCTCCTGGTCGTCTTCGTTCTCCAGCGCCGTTTTCAGCATGGCTACGAAGGCGCGCTTGGTCAGGGCCGGATTGTCGGTCAGCAGTTTCATGAAGGCCGGGTCCTGCAGCGCCGCTTCGCCCTTATCCAGCGCCTGGGCCAGTTTTACCGCGTGGTCCAGCCCCGCAGGATCTTCCAGGTAAGGCGATATCGGGTGGGCGAAAGCCGCCCCGGATAACAACAGCAGATATAGAATCCAGGTGGCCGCTCGTCGTCGGACCCCTGCGAAAAGACTCAGGCTCATAACACTCCCCTTTAGTGGTCGCAGACCTTCTCTTGCCAGCGACAATACCTTTCCCCCAAACCGCCGTCGGTATGTCTGTTCACCTTTTCAATCGTGCGCGCAGCGCCTCGCTGCTGGTCAGCGGCAGACCACAGGCAAAATCCTGACAGAAGTAGACCGCCGTGTCCGGCGGCAAAGAGGCCAAAAACGGCACGGTCGAGGCTAGGGCCCGCTGATCTTCGGGGGAGCGCAGCCAGTGCTGGAGCCGCTCGGGATGGTAGCCCGCCTGCAGTATCTCCCTCCAACCGGGTTCTTCTCCCACCAGCACCACCGACTGCTCTCGCCCATGCTCCAGGTCCATCGCCTGCAGCACGCCCGGCAGCGCCCGAGGCGCCTTGAGGAACTCCTCGCCCAGGCTCTGCAGCAGTCGTTCGTAGGTCTTTCGGTAGCCGTCCTGGCCGGTCAGGCGATGCAGAGTGAGCAGATTCTGGGCCGACCGAGAGGCGGTGCAGGGAAGCGCGCCGTCCTGCATCTCTTTGTCCCGAAATAGCAAGCCGTGCCCGACCGCCGTTTCGAAGTAGCCGCCGTGCTCGGCGTCGGCGAACAGACGCTCCTGCTCGGCCTGCCAGTGCACCGCTCGCAGCAGCGCCGACGGCCGCCCTTCGGCCGCATACAGGCGCAGATAGGCTGCGACGAGTTCGGCGTGGTCCTGGGCAAAGCCGTCGATCTCGGATCGGCCCTTGAAGCGGCTGCGCTGTAAGCGTCCCTGGACCACCAGGTCCTTCTCTAACCCCTTCAGCAGCGCCTCGGATCGCTGAGCCAGTTCGGGCCGCTTTAGCGCGCTGGAAGCTTCGGCCAAAGCGCCCGCCAGCATGGCGTTCCATCCGCTCAAAATCTTGTCGTCGCGGGCCGGACGGGGTCGCTTCTCCTGGGCCTGAGCCAGGCGCGCCAGCGCCGCCTCCAACCCCTTTCCGGAACCTCGGCCCAGCAGGTTGCGGCCCGCCAACTCCTCCCCGGCATTCCCGGCCCGGCTTATGCCGAAGGCTTTCTTCAGAGCCGCCGCCTGGTCTCCGCAAACGGCATCGATCTCCGCCTCCGTCCACAGGTAGTAGGCGCCCTCGGCATGCTGGTCTGGGCTGTCCGGCAAGGCGCTGTCGGCGTCTTCGGCCGAGGCGTAGCCGCCGTCGGGAAGTCGCAATCGCGCTTCCAGATAGCCAAGGATCGATTCGGCGGCTTCGCGGTAGACGACCTCTCCGGTCAGGGCGTAGGCGCGGCTGTACAGGCTCAGAAGCTGGGCCTGGTCGCTAAGCATCTTCTCGAAGTGCGGCACCTGCCAGCGAGCGTCGGTCGCATAGCGATGAAAGCCGCCGCCCAGGCGATCGTGCAGGCCGGAATCGGCCATCGCCTTCAGAGTCTCGAGGGCCATCTTCTCGGCTCCCGAAGCCGGGTGCTGGTAACCGTAGTCCAGCAAGAAGCCAAGGAGCGGTGCCTGCGGAAACTTGGGAGCGGACCCAAATCCGCCGTTCTCCCGATCAAAGCGGTCTCGGAAGTCGGCTACCGCGCCTTCGATCAGGCCCGTGGAAGGCTTCGTCGAATGAGCGGGCCGACGCGCGGCCTGGGCCATGCGCTGGGCGATGTCGGCCGCTTCGGCCTGGAAAGAGCCGGGGTGGTCGGTCCAGGCTTGGGCCACCTGATCCAGCAGTTCCCCGAAGCCGATAAGGCCCGCTCGGGCGGGCTGTGGGTAGTAGGTGCCGGCCAGGAACGGCTGGCCTTGAGGGGTCAGAAAGACCGACATCGGCCAACCGCCGCTGCCCGTAGTGTCGACCAGGAACTGCATGTACAGACGGTCGATGTCGGGGCGGGTCTCGCGGTCGACCTTGATCGCCACGAAATTCTCGTTCAAGCGCCGAGCTATCTCGGGGTTCATGAACGACTCTTCTTCCATCACGTGGCACCAGTGGCACGTCGAGTAGCCCACGGAAAGGAAGATCGGCTTGCCTTCGGCCTGAGCTTTGGCCAACGCCTCGTCGCCCCAGGGATACCAGTCGACCAGGTTGTCCGCGTGTTGGCGCAGGTAGGGGCTGGACTCTTGCAGCAGGCGGGAGGCGGATGTCCTAGCGGGCGCTTCGGACGCGGGCGTGCGGGGCCCACAGCCCAAGCCGAAGGCTAGGCCGCCCGCTGCAGCGGCCAGGGCTAGTCGTCTGCGGCTACTCGTTGTCGCGATAGCGCAGTCCCCGTCGTTCCTGTTCGGCCAGGTAGGTCTTGCGGATGATCTCGCGCGCCTCGATCGGGTTGTCCACGTTCTCGAGCACGATCTCGGGGTTGCTCTGGTCGGTCGATAAGATGGTGATGTCGCCGATGTTGGCGGCCCGTTCGGCGGCGTGCTGCTTGACCTTGGTGTCGCGGACCCGAATCAGGTCGATCTCTTCGATGTCGCGCCCGATCAGGCCGCGATAGATGCGCAGTCGCTGGGTGGTCAGTTCGTAGCGCACGCGCAGGGTCATAAAGGGGCGGCCGGTCCACACCACTTTCTCTTCCTCGCTGTGAGTGGGCGCAGCGACGGACTCGCGCTCGGGCGCTTCGAACTCTTGCAGGACGGCGAACATCGAGTCGGACACCGCGCGCACCAGTCCCGCCAGTTGCCCCGGAGGCAGGGCGGAAAGGTCGGTTTTCGATTCTTCCAGGGACGAATAGAATGAGCGGTTGACGATGTCGCGGACCTGGTCTTTGTTCATACCTTCAGCATTAGTGGGGGAGCGGGCGACACCTTCAGGGAACGGCCCGGCATGGCGTTTCTCTACCACCTCTGCGACTGGCCTTACAGTGGGCTGACCTCTCCACCTTCCCTGGCTTCGGAAGGCTTCGTGCACCTTTCCAGCGGCGCTCAACTGCTGCGCACGGCCCAGCGCTGGTACGGCGATCGGGACCAGGTGGCGGTGCTGGTGCTTCAGGAAGAGGCGCTGGGGTCCGCGCTGGTCTGGGAAGACACCCACGGCCACGGCGAGGCGTTCCCGCACCTCTACGCGGAACTGCCCGAGGCGGCGCTGGCCGGTGTGGTGCGCCTGGCCCGCGATGAGGACGGTCGCTACCGCTGGCCGGAGGCGCTGGGGGCGCCTTTGCTGGGGGAGGGGCCGGACCTCGGGCCCGGCTTCATCGAGCCGTCTCGGCGCTTTCCTAACGCTTTCCTACCCGAGGTCGGGGTGCTGCATTTCTTCCCTCGCCTGACGCCCGGCTTCGAGGAGATGGCGGTGGAGAGCCATCGCGGCGCGGGG
>JAEXNA010000062.1 GCA_023447635.1 Vulcanimicrobiota bacterium
CGCCGATCACCAGCATCGGTAAGCCGGGCCCTTCAGCGGCGGGGCGCCCCGACGCGTCCTTGAGCGCTTCCTGGTAAAGGCCGTCCGGGTCGAGCACCAGCATGGCGTCCCCATCGGCGTTCAGGGCCGCGCCGGCGATAAAGTCCGAGGCTTGACTGGCGGGCGGGAGGGGCAGGAGTGTGGCGGTGCGAGTTCCGCGCAGGGAGCCGGCGGAAAGCGCCAGCAGGCCGGAGGGGGCCTTGATGATTACGGCAGCCAGGCCACTCTGCGGCGACACGTCGAGCAACGAGTTCAGGGAGAGAAGCCGCAGCCCTTGCCCTTCGTAGAGCAGCGTCCGCCCTTCGGCGTCCCAGCTGACCTCTTCGGGTCTCAAGCGAAGGGCCGCTCGGACGCTGTCGAGCGGCAGCAGCACGACCACGCGCTCTTCCTGGCCGGGAGCGTGAGCCCAGACCTCCAGAAACTCCATCCCCGCCACGGTCCAGGGTAGGCGTAAGACGACTTCGGCGTATTCCCCCGGACGACTCTGCATGCTGACCTGCCCACCCAGAGCAGAAGCGACGTCTCGGATCACATCCATTCCGATCCCACGACCAGCGGTCTGGCTGACCGAGGCGCTGGTGCTGATGCCGCCCTTGAGCACCAGTTCCAGCAGGGCCTGGTTGTCGAGGTCCTGGACATCAGTGCCGTACGCCGTCACGGCACGACGGAGCCCTTCGAAATCCACTCCGCGCCCGTCATCCCGGCAGCGGAAGACGATCTGGCGGCCTTCTCGGCTAACCCCGATGGAGATGACGCCGGTAGGCGGCTTGCCCCGGCGAAGTCGCTCTTCGAGCGGCTCCATTCCATGGGCGACACTGTTACGGACAGCCTGGATCAGCGCCCCCTGGACAGCGGTGAGAAGTCCGGCCTCCAGACGCAGGTCGCCTCCGCTGGTGCGCAACTCGGCCTGGGCGGTGCCCCGTTCGGTGGCGTCTCGCAACACGCGGCGAAGGACCGGGAACAGCGCCCCGGCTCGGACCAGGCGCAGTTTCTCCGTGCTCTCCTGGACCTGGTGCAGGTCTCGCTCCATCTGGTCGAGCCCGAAGGCCAGGCTTCGCTCGACGGAGCGAAGCTGGGCCTGCAGCTCTTCGGCCACGAAGCGAGCGCTTTTTGGAGAGCTCTCGTTCGAGAGCTGGGCCAGGAGCAGTTCGGACAGCGTCTTACCGCGCTCGACGTTTTGCAGGTTTCGACGGAGCGCTTCGAGTTGGGTGCTGGCAGCCCGCAGGTCCTCGAGCAGTTCGTCGACTTCCAGCCCCTGATGAGCGAGAAGGCCCAGGCCGCCATCCTCTTCTGGCTGGACCGGCAAGGGGGCGGGGGCCGCTGGGGGCTGGCTGGTCGGCGAGGGGGCCGCATTACCCTCCAGGGCGGCGACCTCGACGGCGATCTCGTCGAGCAGCGCCAGCATTCCGTCGATCGTTTCGCGGGGGGTGGTCTGGGCCGCGCCACGATGGTCTCCGAGCAGCTCTTCGTACTGGTGGATAGCCCTGGCGATGGCCTGCTGGCCTACCACTCGGGCGGCGCCCTTCAAGGTATGGGCGTGGCGTAACAGACGAGAGAGGCCGGCCTCATCAGGCGCCTTCTCGAAGCTCAGGGTGTCCTGGCTAAGCTTTTGCAGTAGCTCCCTAGCTTCGGCCCGAAAATAGAGCATCAGGTCGCGAGGCATCTAACTGGACTCTCCCAGTCGAGCCAGCAGGGCGGGGAGCGAGAGAACGGTCAGCGTCCCTTCGGGTTGAGCGATCAGGCTGTCCACCCAGTTTCGCTCGCTAGAGGGAAGGAGCTCGTCAGGCATCAGGCTCAGCTGCCGCTCGAGTCCGTCAAAGGCCAGCCCCAGCCGCTGTCCGTCCTCGGATCGGACCAGAGCCAGCCAGTCGCCCTCGGCGCGCTCGTGACCCAGCCAGGCGGCCAGGTCGAAGACGGTCACCAGGCGTCCTCGGAAGCCGGCCAGGCCAAGCTGGTCCGGGGGCGCTCCGGGCAGTCTGGTAATCGTTTTTCCTCGCACCACCGCCTCGACCTGGCCCAGGCGCAGGCCGTAGCGTCGGCCGGCCAGCCGGATGATCAGAATCTCCTCCCGACGTTCGCCCGGCGGCGGCGGCTTGATGGCAAAGCCGGCGTCGAACTCCTGCCCCAGCAGGGCCGCCCGGTCGTCCTTCATCGCCGACCTCGGGGGCAGGCGGCTAGCTCGCTGCGGCATAGAGTGACCAGCGCTTCCCGACTGAAGCCGCCTCCGTACAGGCGCAGACGGATCGGCTCTTCGCCTTGCAGCAGAAGTAGCGCTTGCTCGAGCTCTCGGCGCGCGGTGGGGAAATCTTTCCCTCGGCGCGCCAGCAGCCCCAGATGAAGGCGTGGCATCGAGAAGCCGGGGTCTAAGCGCACGGCGGCGCGATGCTCGGCAGCAGCGGCCTCGCGGTCGCCGTGCCCCTCCCGGCAGAGCGCCAGCAGGTAGTGAGCGCCAGCCAGATCGCGACCGACCTCGAGCAGCCGGCGGCAGAGCGCTTCGGTTCCCCCCAAGTCGTTGAGCTGCAGCAGAAGGACGGCCTCGAGCAAGAGACTCTCGGGGGCTTGGCGCTCTTCTGGCGCTAGAGCTTCGAGCTGCTGCAAGGCTTCACCGTAACGCTCGCCCTCCATCAGGTCTCGTACCTGCCCAAGGTCGGCTCTCGCCGAGCCGTCCACGGGTCGAGGGGGCGGAGACTCCATCAGGCGGATCCGCTCGCTGGCTGCCTCGATGACCCCAAACCAGTCCTCCGGCAGGGGCGGCGCTTCGACGGCAGGCGCGGGCCAGTCGGACCGGGCAGCCGCACGGGGACCGAGCGGTTTCCGGTAGTAAAAACAGTTGTGCGTGCTGCGCAGCTCCATCTCGTCGCAAAGTCCGCGCAGTGTCTCGGCGTGTCCCAGAAACAGGAAGCCGCCGTCGTCGAGGCTGTCGACCAGGCGCTGCACGATCTGCTGGGCCTCGGAGGGGGTGAAATACATCAGCACGTTGCGGCAGAATATGACGTCGTAGAGGCGGGGCTGCCAGAGGTCAGGTGCCGGCTTGGACAAGTTGGTCTGGCGAAACTCGACGGAAGCCACGATCGAAGGGTCGAGACAGTGCTCGCGTCCTTGCTCGGTGAACCAGCGACGGCGCAGCTCTTCGGGAGTCTCACGTAGCGACCAGCGGGTGTAGCGACCGCCGCGAGCCTTCCGTAGCGAGGCCGGGTTCAGGTCCAGTCCTAGCACTAGAGTCTGCCGTTCGGCCAGGCCGGCGTGACGAGCCAGCATGGCCAGAGAGTACGGCTCTTCGCCGGAAGAGCAGCCCGCGCTCAACAGCCGGAGCGGCCTCCCTTCCCGCACGGCCATTCGTTGAGGCAGGGCGACCTGCAGGTAGGCGGCCATCTGCTCGCTGTGGCGGAAAAAGTAGGTCTCCCCGACGGTCAGCTCGCTGGCTAGCGCCGTCCATTCGGGGGCGCTGGGTGTGGCGAGTCGGCGCACATAGTCGTCCGGGCCGTAGCGCAGAGCTCGAGCCCGTCGGTCGACGATCTCTTCCAGCCAGGACAGTTTGTCTTCGTCGAACCACAGCCCAAGCTGACTAGTAATGACCGCCCGAAACGCTTCCAGCCAGCGCGGACGGGGCGCGGCCGGGTTCACGAGGCAGCCTCGAGTACAGCCCAGACTTCTTCTGTAAGTAGAGATGCAGTATGGAGCAGCGAGAGCAGATGACCGTCGTGGACGGCCAGCGCCGAAACCGCCTCGCTGCCGGCTGAAAGCAGCGGGGGGGCGACCTCCAGGTCGCTCGCGGCCAGGCCAGAGAGGCCATCGACTCGGCTGACCGCCAGCGCGACGACCCGCTCTCCCGCCTGGCCGACCCGCGCCGTCACCCAGCGGGTGACGGGAGCGGGTTCGCCCAGCAGCAAGGAGAGGTCCAACACCGGGCAGGGCTGCCCTCGCACCAGGGCGACGCCGGTGAGCCAGGCGAAATCGCTTTCTACGGGCTGGGTAGCAAGCGGTCGCATCGTCTCGATAACGGCATCAAGGCGTAGTGCGCATCGACGCGCCCCCGCCTCGCAGATAAGAATGTCGATGGTCTCGCCGTTCAATCTATCAGGCGGTTTAGCGATTTCTTCTGGGAGTCCTTGGTCTCGAGGGCGAGACCCGGGACTCTACCCGGGGGACTCTACCCGCCGACCGAGGCGAAAGTGCGCTTGATGATGGCGACCACCTCGCGCATCTGCTCTTCCGTGATGACCAGGGGAGGAGCGAAGCGGATAGTGGTTTCGTGGGTGGGCTTGGCCAGCAGTCCGTTTTCCTTGAGCTTCAGGCACAGATCCCAGGCGTCGACGCCGGAATCTTCCCCGACCTCGACGGCGTTGAGCAGCCCCTTGCCGCGAACTTCTTTGATCCAGCTATGGCCCAGCGCGCTCAGTTCGTCGCGAAAGATGCGGCCCATCTTCTCGGCCTGCTCGTCGAGCTTTTCGTCTTTGAGAATGCGTAGCGCCTCCATAGCGACCCGACAGGCCAGAGGGTTCCCACCGTAGGTCGACCCGTGCTCGCCCGGTTTGATGCCGAGCATAACTTCGTCGCTGGTCAGCACGGCCGAAACAGGCAGCATGCCGCCGGAGAGCGCTTTGCCCAGAATCAGGATGTCGGGCTTGACCCCCTCGTGGTCGCAGGCCAGCATCCTGCCGGTGCGGCACAAACCGGTCTGGATCTCGTCGGCGATGAACAGCACGTTGTTTTCGCTGCAGATACGGCGCACTTCTTTGAGGTAGCCGTCGGCAGGCACTCGCACTCCGGCCTCTCCCTGGATCGGCTCGACCATGAAGGCGGCCACATTGGGGTCGGACAGGGCTTTCTCTAGAGCGGCGACGTCGTCGTAGGGCACCAGGTCCAGACCGGGCATATAGGGGCCGAAGCCGTCTTTGCAGGTGGGGTCGGTCGAGGAGGACACAGCGGTCAGGGTACGTCCCCAGAAGTTACCTTCGACGAAGACGATGCGAGCCTGGCCATCGGGAATCCCTTTGTGCAGGTAGCCCCAGCGGCGGGCCAGTTTCAAGGCGGTTTCTCCACCTTCCACGCCGGTGTTCATGGGAAGGACCCGGTCGTAGCCGAAATAGTCGGTGATGTAGCGGGCGTACTCGCCCAGCGCGTCCGAGTAGAAGGCGCGGGAGGTCAGAGTCAGGCGCGCGGCCTGCTCGGTGATCGCCTGGACCAGGCGGGGATGGCAGTGACCCTGGTTGACCGCAGAGTAGGCCGAGAGGCAATCGATGAACCGTTCGCCCTCGATGTTCCACATGTAGATCCCCTCGGCTCGGTCGAGCACCACGGGCAGGGGATGATAGTTGTGGGCTCCGTGCTTGTCCTCGAGCTGCATGGCGAGGTCGGAGGTGAGTTTGGTCTGAGTGGTCATAAAATCTCCTTGGCGTGAATGAAAGAAAAGCTTTGTCTCCGGGTTCCCCAGCCCGCCGGTCGATCCCTCGGCTGCCTTCAGGCTTCCAGGTTCGCCCTGCCGTGTGACGAAGATGGCGGCATGCCTGAATATCCCGATGTGACCGTCTACTGTGAGTCTTTACGCCGGATGGTGGTCGGTCAAACCTTGCAGAAGCTCGAGCTTCGTCATCCCTTTCTGCTGCGCTCGGTCGAGCCGCCGCTGGCGGCGTTCGAAGGCCAGACCCTGCTGGGGGTCCAGCGAGAGGCCAAGCAGATCGTGCTGGAGTTTGGTCCGGTAGGGAATCTGCTCATTCATCTGATGATCGCGGGCCGTTTGCGCTGGCGGGCGAAGGGCGCCAAGGTGCCGCAGAGCAACCTGCAGGCGCTGTTTCATTTCTCCGAGGGGACGCTGCTGTTCACCGAAGCGGGGAAGAAGCGTCGGGCCCGGCTCTACGCCCTGCCTCCGGGGGAGGAGGCGCTTCAGCCTTTCCGGAGGGGAGGGTTGGAGGTGACAGGGGCTACGCTGGCCCAGTTCAGCGAGCGTCTTCGCCTGCGCAACCACACCCTGCGGCGCGCTTTGACCGATCAGGCGCTCTTTTCCGGGATCGGCAACGCCTACTCGGACGAGATCTTGTTCGAGGCCGGGATTTCTCCCATGCGTCAGAGCCAGAAACTCGACGAGGCCGAGACCGAACGGCTGTACCGGGCCTGTCGCGAGGTGCTCCAGCGGTGGGCCGGCAAACTGGCCGAGGAGGTGGGGGAGGGGTTCCCGGAGCGAGTTACCGCCTTCCATCCCGACATGATGACCCACGGTCGCTACGGCGAGCCTTGCCGGGTCTGCGGCACGCCGATCCAGCGGATCCGCTACGCCGACAACGAGACCAACTACTGCCCCCAGTGCCAGAACGAGGGTCGGCTGTTGGCCGACCGCTCGCTCTCGCGCCTGCTGAAGACGGACTGGCCGAAAACGGTGGAAGAGCTAGAGCTTCACCGGGAGAGCCGCAAAGGCTAACCGTTCGGCGTTGGCCGGTTGCCCTAGCAGACCTCCAACAGGATCTTCCCTGCGCCCGCCCGCTCGGCGCGCTCGAACGCCTCCAGCGCTCGCTCGAGCGGCAGGCTGTCCTCGATCAAGAAGGTGGGGTCGATGCGCCCTTCGGCCAGCGCCTTCAGGGCCGGCTCGAAGCGGCCGCAGCGCGAGCCCAGCAGGGTTAGCTCGTTGATCACCACGGGAGCCAGGTCCAGGGCATGAGGATCGGCCACGGTGGTCTTGAGCACCACGGTGCCGCGAGGGCGAACCCGGGTCAGCGCTTGGGCCAGTCCGCTGGAGGAGCCCGTCGCCTCGACCACCAGCGGGAAATCATGAGGTAAGGTATCGAGGTTCTGCAGCCGCACGGTGGTGACCTTATCGGCCACCTTTTCGAGCTTCGCCGGGTGCTTCCCGACCAGGGTCACTTCCAGCCCACGATCGGCCAGCGCCAGAGCGCAGAGTACCCCGAGCTTTCCATCTCCCATAACGAGCGCGCGGTCGGGCAGGGTGCCCATCTGCTCTTCGATTTCGTAGGCCGCTGCCAGCGGTTCGCTAAAAACCGCCTTTCGGTCCTCGAGTATCTCGGGGACCTCCAAAAGATTCGCCACAGGTAGAGCAAAGCGCTGGGCCATCACGCCGTCTCGGCCCAGGATCCCCAGCACCGTGCGCTGCTCGGCGTGGCGGGCGTCCCCTTCTTCGTAGCCGGGGAGCGGGCAGTTGATCTCTCCCACCACCCTCTTCCCGACCCAGGCCGGATCCGAGCAGCTTTCGACGACTCCGACAAACTCGTGCCCCAGCACGCCGCGAAAACCCATGTAGCCTTTGATCAGCTCCAGGTCGGTTTTGCAGATGCCGACCAGAGTGGGTCGGATGATCGCTTCTCCTTTTTGGGGCTCGGGTTCAGCCCAGTCGGTGCGATACTGTAAGGTGCCGTCCAGAACGACGGCGGTCATGCCCGCCATCTAGGGTGCGACTCTCTGGAAGTCCGTCGAGTCCGAGAAAAGGCTGATCCGAACCGTCTCCATACTGCCGTCGGGCTGCGCCACGAAGGTCGCGAAATCGTCGGCGTTGGCGGGGCTGATCGGGTCCGCGAAGTTGAAGGTGTCGCCGTCCCAGGGCTGGAGTTCGAAGGTCAGCAGAGGGCCGACCGAACAGTGCAGCTTCGAGCCAACCACTTTGACTTCGGCCGTTCCGTAAATCGGATTGCTGTAGCTTCCCGCGTAGAGCGCCAGTTTCTGAGGCGGACGAGGAGAGGCGGGGCGTTTGGGGACAGCGCTTTCGGCTTGCGCCTTTTGGAATGAGGCAAGCCAGAGGGCGCTGTAGTCGACCTGGGGCTGGCCCAGCGCCATATCGTAGTAGCGCATCATCAGCGCCTCGGACAGGTTCGAGTCCGCGGTGTTGCTGAGCACCACGATGCCCAGATCTTCGCCAGGGACGAAGCCGGCCACCGTGCGGAAGCCGGTGGTGCCGCCGTTGTGCCAGACCAGCGGCAAGGGGTAGCGCTCCTGCCGCAGCCAACCCTGGCAGTAGCTTGCCGCGCCCACGTCGATGAAGCTTTGGGGCTGGGCGACGCGTTGACCACCGATGAAGGTGTGAGCCGAATGAAGCTTGTTCCGGCTAGCCGGGGAGAGCAGCGGGGTGCGCCCCATGTGCATGCTCAGGTAGCGCGCCATATCGTGCACGTTCGAGTTGATCCCGCCGGCCGGTCCGTAGGTGTAACACCACTGCTGATAAGGCCATTCCCGGGGGACCAGCACGGTCGATCTGCCGTCCCAGTGATGGGGAGAAGCGTGGTTGGGTGCGTCGAAGAGCCCTTTCAGGTCGCTGCTGCTCGAGGTCATCCCCAGAGGGGTGAAGATGTCGTCGGCGATCTGCTGTTCCCAGCTCTTTCCGACCGCTTCTTCCAGCACCTTGGCGGTGGTCAGCCACATGTTGTTCACGTAAGCAAATTCGCTGCGGAACGACGAGACGGGGCGGACGTGGCGCATCGCCCCCAGGATGTCGTCGCGATCCTTCCCCATGAAGGCCAGCAGGTCCGTGGTCATGGTCGACTGTCCGCTGCGCTGCGCCATGGTGTCTTCGATGGTGAATTCCCGGGTCACCCAGGGGTCGTAGGTGCGGAATTCGGGATAGTGGTCGACGACCTTATCCTTCCAATCCAGTTTGCCCCGGTCGACTTCCAGCCCGACCAGGGTCGAGGTGAACGACTTCGAGATGGACCCGATTTGGAAGATGGTGTCATCGGTAACGGGGTCGGGCTTGCCGACCTCGCGCACGCCGTAGCCTTTGCTGAAGATCACCTTGCCGTCCTGGATCAGGGCCACCGCCATGCCCGGCACTTTCCAGGCCTGGCGCGACGATTCGACGTAGCGGTCGAACTCTTGCAGCTGAGCGGGGGTCAGGTCGGTCGAAACGGGTTCGGCCAGGACGGGCGCGGCCATCACGAGCAGGGATACCAAGCACAAACGCAGCCCGGAGAGGCAGCCTGAAATACGCATGCTGCGCCGCTTCGCAGATGGGCCGGGGGGAGCCTGCTGACTCCTAGTCAGGGGGTGGGAGGGCGGTTGGGAGGGAGCAGGACGACTTCGAGTTGGGTGGTGGCGGGCGCTTCCGTCAGATCGCGGTTCGAGATCCCGCCCTCGCGCTGAGCCCGTTCGATGGCGGTGCAACGAACGTCGATGCTGACCCCGCGAAGCTGCTCCATCAGGTCGACCCGGAAGGTCAGAAGGTGCGCTGCTACGGGTTTGACAGTCGAGTTGGCGGCCGCCATGCCGGCGCAAATGTAGCCCGTTGGACGGTCGAGATGGGGCGCGAGTTCGGAGAAGGTCATCAGCTTCTCGGTGCTGCTGGCGGGGTCGCTGGTCGGGCTGGTGGGGGCTCCTGAGTCGATCTCTTTGCGGACCAGAATCTTGAAAGGGCAGGCCGATTCGTAGCCGGCGACCGCCAGTCCGCCCGAGCTGTAGCCAAGTGTGTCGAGACCGAGCGGCGAGACGGCGTAGTAGACCACGTTCCGCTGCCAGAACGGGGTCCCGTCCGGCTTGCGAACGAACTGCCCGCTGATCGGATCGACGGCGGACAAAAACCACAGCACGTCGCCGTCGGACCCGGCCAGATGGGTTAGCTCGGAGGGCTGCTTCTCGACCGCGATGGTGGCGCGATCCGGCTGCAGTTCGAAGGCGGCACCGCGCAGATCCCGTTCGAGGTGGTTCTGGGCGCGATAGAGCTGCTGCTCGGACTGCTGGTTAGCGTTGACTCGCCACCAGGTGTCGATGGTTCGGACCAGGAGGAGCTGAGTGACCCCGAAGATGATTCCCGTCATGCCCATGACCACGATCAGTTCGATGAGCGAGAGCCCTCGTGGTCTACGAACGGACATTGGATTCTCTGAGGACTCGGGTGCGCTGGAGGCTGAACTGTCCGTAGCCCGGCTTGCCCTTTTCGCCTTGCCACCAGGTGACCTGGAGCTGAACCTGGCGCAGGCGGTTGCCCGGGCTCCCGATGTTGCCACCCGTGGGTCCCTGAGGAGTCTTGAGCTGGTACTCGAGCTGGTAGTCGGTTCCGTTACTGGAGACCTGGGTTTGGGCTGCGGGCCCGCTATAGGGCCCGTCTCCCGTGGTCCAGAATTTTTCCCGAGCGGAGCTTTTGTCCATCGAGACCTGACGGCTGAGTAGCTCGAGTTGGCCTTCGGCGACAGCCGCGGCGATCTGCTGTTCGCTAGCTTTCGAGTCGGTGCTGACCGCAGTCGTGCCGAGCAGCAGGACCATCAGCACCAGCGCTCCGGCCATCCCTATTCCCACCATGACTTCGATCAGGGTGAAACCCCGGGGTGTTTCAGCGAGCCGTCTCTTGTCATTCATCTGCGAGAATCTCCGAGCGTGATACCTTGGGCTACTTCCGACCCATCCATTTGGATTCGTAGGATACCGTATTTTTTCTTTTCGACAACACTCTTGTAAACTTAACTTGCTATCTTGTAGACGTGAAGTTCCACAAGCGAGGCATCGTCCTCATAGGTATCCTTGTCCTAACCCTGGTCGCCACGTTTTTCATCGGCGCCCTCCTTCAGATGAACCCCACTCGATTGCGCCGTACCGTTCAAGACGAACGGCACGACCGCGCCTCGGCCGCAGCCAGAGCGGGCATTGAGTACGTGCTCAATCGACTGGCCGACGACCCCGAGTGGCGGGGGCTCGGAAACGGCGAGACCGTGCGCGGAGACGAGTTGGTGGTACGGGAAGACAACGGGAACGTGCTGGGCTGGATCCGCACCGAGAAGGGCGATTGGGCCGGGTTCCGCCTCCGTTTCAACTATCAGGACGGTCCGGGCGGGGCTGACGGTCTAGACCAGCCGATCTCCCCCATCCGTTCCTCGGCCATTTCCTACAACAACCTGGCAGGGGCGTCTTCCGTCGGGATCCCTCTGGGCACCGGTCCGAACCACGCGTTTGTCGACCAGCGTGGCTTCACCGTTCCCGAGTACAGCGTGGCTTTGATCAGCGAAGGCTTCGTCGGAGCCAACGTGGCGCCAGACAACCCTTCTGCAGGGCAAGGCAGCGCCGAAGAGCCGCTGGTCAGCAGGACCGTTGCTGGTATCTACCAGATCTCTGGGTTCGCGCAAGGGCAGCCTGATGGCGCGGTCCTTCAGGTCGGAGCCAACTCACGTTTCATTCTGGGCGCTGGTCCCGGCCCTACGGGGCCGACCTCGGAGGATGACCTGCGCGGGCATCTGCGCCTCATGGCCTCGGACCAGACCGCCATCATGCGAACGAAGGGCAGTTCGACCATCGAGACCGGCGCGGGCAAGGCCTCGCCTTTCAACTTTTATCCCGACATGCACTCGGAAGTTCGGGTCGGGCAGAGCGGTACGTTTTCGCCGTTGACCAAAGCTGGACAAGACTTCACCAACGGCTCGGAAAGCCCTAACGACGCCCTGATGGAGGTCGAGTGGAACAAAGTCTCTCGGTCGAGTCAGGAGAGCCCCTTACAGCTTCCGGCCGGCGTCTACACCGTGTCCGGAGGAGATACTGATGGCACGGGCAGCGATCGGGTCAAGTATTACCCCATGTCGTTCGCGGAGTACCGTCAGGCGCTGGTCAGCGGGCAAACGCCGGCCTCTGCGCCGGTGCCCGAAGGGTTTATGGAGCGCGTCGCGCTCAACGGTAAAGACTGGGTCAGCCCCGAGGGGATGACGGAGAAGCGCGATCTGATCACCTTCGAACGCGATGTCGACGTCACGCCGGTAGGCGATCAGCGCGACCTGGCTATCGTTCCCGCTGCGGGCGCGAAGCAGAGAGCTCAGTCCAACGGGACCGCGACCGTACCCCAATCGGCCTTCGCCGACCTGAGCGTGGGAGAGCAGCAGGATACGGGAGAAGCGATTCTCAAGTACCTACAGAATCGTAACGGGGGAGAGCCCGTGGTCTTCACCCTGGGAGGCCAGACTTTCACCTACGACGGCAACAACGTTGGGGGAGGCAGCTACGCCCAGGTGGCTCAGGGTATCTTCAGCGGACAGGCTATGGATTTCGCGGGGGCGGCGCCTCCGAATCTGGCGGGGACTCGGGCGGGGCAAGCCCAGGGCCAGTATGGGGGCAATGCTCTCGGCGGCACGTTGGTCAACGCGGCTTTCGCCGGGCCACAGGTCGAAATCGCCGACAACAACGCCTTCATGGGCGCCGTTCAGAATGCTGTCGGAGGCGTCCCGACCTCGGTCGTTCAGACCAACGTCGACCCTCTGGAGATTCCGGCATCGGCCCTCAGCGACAACACGGCTCCTCAAGACCTCGAGATCGCCTTCTCGCCTCCGGGGGGCTCGTCGGCCGCCATTCGAGGCCAGGGCAGCGTGCTGCTAGCGACCCACCTGTCCGGTAAGGGCGGGGCCGTGGTAGCGGCCGAGCGGATCGATATCGTTGGCCTGGGTATCGACATGACGGCTAACAGGGGGGCGCGGGACGGCGTCAGTCTCTATGCCAAAGGGGATATCAATCTCTCGACCTACGACCACAAGCGGAACAAATACTGGGACGCCTCGGTCAAGGGCGTGATCTACACCAAGGGCAACCTCAACGTCCGCATGGGCGAGGTTTTCGAGGGGGGCACGGGACAGGAGCCGGAGTGGGGCACCTTCGATTTCCTGGGAGCGGCGATCGCCCAGGGTACCGCAACCGGCATCATCGTGGACGCCCCTCCCGTGGCAGACGACGGCGAGGACGTGAACGGAACGAGATCCGCTGGCGACAGTACACCCGACCCTCCGTCGCTCTATCTCCAGGCCCAGTCCGCCGCTTCGGTCGGGAATGTCGGAATGATCGCGCGCGGTATTCGACTTTTCTACGAACCGAAGTTCCTAGCCCCGTATGTCAACGAGACGATCCGTATCCCGATCTTCGCGACCGTCTCGGTGACCGAGAGCTAACTTCGTTCGGCCGCCTCTCCTGCTAAGAAGAGTGTGCTAGGAAAGACATGGGTCCGACCAGAAGTCGGGCCTATGTCTTTTTCCGGGGCCCAACAAGAGAGAACCATCGACAGCTATATCGAGGAAAGCTGGAGTTTTCTGCGCCGCTCGGCCGAGCATCTGGTCGAGGCTGCCGTCGACCCCAAACTGGGCGAGCGCGACCGCTACCCGGTGTTTCTCTCTCCTGATGAGGACCTCGAGACCGTTCGCCAGACGCTGTTAGACCGATTAGGACGGTCAGAGCTCGAGCGGATCGAGTTCCGTTCGCTGCCGCCCGACATCAAGGAGAAGCCGCAGCTCGAAGGCGGCATCGACGCCCACGGCTTGCTCTATCTTCCCCACCCCTATGTCGTTCCGGGCGGTCGGTTCAACGAGATGTACGGCTGGGACAGTCACTTTATCAACCTGGGCCTGCTGGCGTCGGGGCGGATCGACGAGGCCAGAGAGATGGTGGACAACCACGTCTACCAGGTCGAGCACTATGGACGAGTGCTCAACGCCAACCGCACTTACTACCTGACCCGGTCCCAGCCCCCGTTTCTGGCCACCATGGTGGCGGACGTGTACCGCCATACCGGCGACCGCGTGTGGCTAGAGGGGACCCTCCCTGCCTTAGAAGAGACTTACCGCTTCTGGACGACCGAACCTCACCTGACCCCGGAAACCGGGCTGAGTCGCTACCTCGATCTGGGGCAGGGTCCCGCCGACGAGGTGGTGGCATCAGAAAAAGACGAGGCTGGGCACACTCACTACGATCGTATCGCCGACGAATTCAGGGCGCTGCTGGGTTTGGAGCCTGAAGAGCGGGAACACTTGCTGGGTTATCCCTTAGAGCTATACTACGACGCTTCCAGCGACCGGTTGACCGACCTGTTCTATCAGGGCGATCGCAGCATGAGGGAGTCGGGCTACGACCCTTCTGACCGTTTCGGCCGCTTCAACATCGATGTCACCTTCTCGAACCCGGTGGACCTCAACAGCCTTCTCTACGGCTTCGAACTCGAGATGGCGACCCTGATGCGTCTGGCTGACCGAGCCGACCAGGCGCCGGTATGGCAGGCCCGCGCCGAGTCCAGGCAGACGGCCATGCACCGCTACCTGTGGGACGAGCCGGCAGGGCAGTTCTTCGACTACAACCTGCGCTCCGGGTCTCGCCGACCTTACCCCTTCGCGACAACGTTTTTCCCCCTGTGGACGGGGTGGGCCAGCGAGCAGCAGGCCGCCGCCGTGCACGCGAGGATAGCCACCTTCCTGCAGCCGGGCGGGCTGGTGACCTCGCTCCAGGCCACCGGAAACCAGTGGGACTTCCCCTTCGGTTGGGCTCCGCTTCAGCTGGCGGCTGTCGAGGGGTTGGCCCGCTACGGCTATCACGACTCGGCCCGCCGCATCGCCGAAGCGTTCTGCGGCATGGTCGAGGACGAGTATGCCCGCTGTGGGACCATTGTAGAAAAGTACGACGTGGTGCGTCGGTCAGCGGATGTTTCCGAGGACATCGCGTTTGGCTATTCCAGCAACGAGATCGGCTTTGGCTGGACCAACGGGGTCTATCTCCTGCTCAAGGAGCGGCTCACTTAGCCTCGGCTTACTGCTGTTCGTCTGTGCCTTTGACCCGGAGGATGTCTTCGGAGTCCGGAGCGGTACGAGCGTCCAAGGGGCGATCTTTGTTCGAAGCCCGAACCTCCCGCCTAGCGTTCATAGGGTCCTCTTTGCGGTCCACCGGATTGGTGCGGTAAACGGGCGACTCCCAGGACGACGGTTCGGCCTGCAGCGGGTTGCCTTCCAGCGATTCGGCTTCGAAGGCCGGGGTCTCATCAGGCGTGTCGGTGGCCGCGGGTTTGGATTGGGATTCTACCAGCAGGAAGCGGTCGGCCGGCAGCGCCTTCAGGAACGGCTCTTCGGGGAGCGGCACTTCCAGGGTCAGGGGGCCGCGACGAAAGGCCAGTCCGCGCACGAAATAGGTATGCTCGGCAATCCCCGGCCCTTCGAACACCTCGAGTTTGCCGCCTTTGAGGAGCACATCGCTGGTGCCCGCCTGGCTTTCCAGCGACAGTCGGCCGCCCCGTGTGTCTCGAGTGATGTTCAGGTAGTCCGAGGTCCCAACCACGTTCGAGACCTTCCCGCCGTAGGTTCGGAAAAAGATGTCCTGGCCTGCCAGTTTCCAGCTGACTTCCCGGGCCGTGCGGATAATCTTATAGCGCTTGCCCTCAAAGTCGGTGGTCAACTCGAAGGCGGCGGCGGTGGCCTGGGGGTTCAGTTGGGCTCTCAAGGTGCCGTTCGGATAGATCGCGGTGAAGCCGTCCGGCTTCCAGCGGACACGGGCTCTTTCCCCGTCGAGTTCGACCGTCATCAGGACCTCCCACCCGGTGTCTACCCGTTCCACGATCTTGGCTTTGGGATGAACCTTGAGGCGGTATTGGGGCGTGGAAAGCCCCTGGGCCAGGGCTGGCGTTATTGCGGCGAAAAGACAGGTCGCAAGAGCCACCCATGTCGAGAATCTGGTCAACATCGAAGTTTCCCCCCTTGGAGGTTTTCTGCCTCGAGGGGCGGGAACAAACGCTGGTGCGTTCCTATACCCTGAGGTCGACGGCGATCATGACACTGATCGACCTGTTTTTCAACAGTGTGGTGATCTACGCCTTAGGGAACTTGCTGCGGCTGGTTCCCCAATATTCGGGCGAGTATTTCCGAGCAGCGGTCGTCTTCTACCTGGTGAAGACCGCCATCTGGCTGGGCTTGCGTATCCCGCTGATGCTGCCGATCGACCGCTGGGAACGTCGTGGCTCGCCTCCGGACGACAACGAACCTTCGCTGATCCGGGCCATTTCTTACTTTCCTTTCGACTTTACCCTGTTTTACGGAGCGCTGTTGGGCGGCTTCTACGCCGCCTTTATGGCCTGGCTGGTTTACGGTCCAGGACCGATCAAGCTGGGCCAGGAGCAGATGCTGCCCGGACTGATGCTGGCGGGGAGTATTTGCGCTGGAGCGATCGCTATCGGGGTCCCGGTCAACCTGATCCTGACCGCGCGCCTATCGCGTCGGCTGGCCGAGAGAAAGGTACGAAGCTTCGACCTGATCCCAGGAAAGTCGCTTTCGCTTCGAGCCAAGATGGCGACCATCGCTCTGGCCCTGGGTTGCGCCCCCTCGCTGCTGCTCTTTTCGGTCCAGTCGTTCGTCCAGGACCACGGTTTGTACCAGGAAGCCACCCGAGGGGCGGACGCGGTGATGCGAGGGCTAGAAGGCGAGCCGCCAGAGTCGTTCCACCGCTGGGCTATCTCGGACGATACCCATCCCTTCTGGGTCGAAAAAGGACGATTTATCTTTTCTGGCTCTCGGGCGCTGCAGCCCGAGGTCCTCTCCATGCTCGAGGCGTTAGCCCTGGAGTCGAACTCGATCGTGAGCTACGTGGACCGTCAGCATCGCTATGTGATGCGGCTGCAGGCCCGCCCGGGCGGCGCCCACGGAGTGGTGGTCAAAGTTCCTGATGCCGAAAACGATTGGCTGGCCCTGTCGCTGGTTATCCTGCTGGCCTGTTTCTGGCCGCTGCTGACCGCCTCGCTCCTGGTTAGGACCATCGTCGAGCCGATCTCGACCATCGCCTCGACTTTTCATCGTATTATCGGGCGCGGTCGTACCGAAGAAGGCGACCTGGTGCCGATCTTCTATAAAGACGAGGTCGGCCGTCTGGCTTTCAACGCCAACCGCACCATCGACACCCTGACCGAGGCGCGCGGCATGCTAGAGGTCACGGCTTCGAACCTGGCCCAGAAGAATCACGAGCTAGAGCAGGCCTATCGCACCAAGGGCGAGTTCCTGGCCAACATGTCTCACGAATTGCGCACCCCGCTCAACGCCATCATCGGCTTTTCTCGTCTGATGAAGCGCAAACTGGCCGATACCTTGCCCGACCGTCAAGCGCGCAACCTGCAGATGATCGAACAGTCCGGCGAGCAGTTGCTAGCCCTGGTCAACGACCTGCTCGACTTCGAGAAGATCGAGGCCGGCAAACTCGACGTGCGTCGTGAAGCCGTCGAACTGGCGCCCCTGCTCGAGTCGCTGAACAGCACGCTGACCCCGGTGGCCCTGGACAAAGGGCTGAGCCTGGTTTTCGAAACCGAGGGGCTTCCCGAGGCGCTGCAAAGCGATCGGGACCGACTTCGTCAAGTTCTGACCAATCTGCTGACCAACGCGATCAAGTATAGCGACCACGGCACCGTCACTCTGCGCAGCCTGGTGAGCGAAGACTGGTTAGAGTTCCAGATTGTCGATCAGGGGATCGGCATGCCGCCGGAGCAGTTGGAGAAGATCTTCGACCCGTTCCATCAGGTCGACGCCAGCCAGACCCGAGAAAGGGGAGGGGTCGGCCTGGGACTGGCGATCGTGGCCCGTCTGGTTCGCCTGCTGCGGGGCAAGATCGAGGTCGCTTCGACGCCGGGCGAAGGCTCTATCTTCACGGTTCGCTTCCCGTTGGGCGACGGCACCGGGCATCTGGTGCCCAGCGGTAACGGCGTCGAGATCCTGGTGGTCGATGACAATCTCGAGTATCTCGAGGCTATCTACGCCGAACTGACTGCCGCGGGCTTCCGGGTCCTTTCGGCCTCTTCCGGCCAGCAGGCTCTAGAGCTGCTGCAAGACCACCGTCCCGGGGCGGTTCTGCTCGATATCGTCATGCCTGAGATGGATGGCTGGGAAGTCCTTCGGCGGATCCGAGCTCGCGAAGAGATCGCGGACATCCCGGTCGTGGTGACCAGCGTCATTAACGACCGTCCGGTTGGCCTCGACGTCTCTTTCGCGGGTTGGCTTTCCAAGCCGTTCGAATTTGACGAACTCAAGCGACTCTTGCTGGCTGGCCAGCTGGGCGCTTCCTCGGGCGACGGAGTGGTGATCGTCGAGGACGACGCTCAAACGGCTCAGCTGTTAGAGCAGCTCTTTGAAGAGTCTGGAGTGCGTTCGACGCTGTTTCGCGGAGAGGCCGAAGCGCGCGAGCACCTGGCGTTGACGCTTCCCGACGTCCTGGTGCTGGACCTGAATTTGGAGGAGGGCAGCGGCTGGTCGCTGCTGGCCTATCTGCGAGGACTGCCCCAAAGCGAACGGACCAGGGTGTTCGTCTATACCGCCACCGACCTGACCGCCGAAGAGCGAGAGCGCTTGAACGCCAACTTCGCCACGGTGGTGGCCAAACACGGAGGCGACAGCCTCAGTCAGCTGGTGGGCTCCATCGTCAGCGGCGCTCGTCGTGAATAGGGCCTTCTAAGTCTTACTGCCCAGGTAGCGGGCGATGGTCTCGAAGAGAAGGTCTTCGTTAATCGGCTTGGTCACGTAGTCATCGAAGCCGGATTGCAGCGCCCGCTCGCGGTCGCCCTTGATGGCGTGAGCGGTCAGCGCGATGATCGGCATGGCGGCCTCGCCCAGAGCTTGACGGATCCCCTGGCAGACCTCCCAGCCGCTCTTTTTGGGCAACGAGAGATCTAATAGGATCAGGTCGGGCTTCTCTTGCAGAGCCAGCTCCAGGCCAGAGGCTCCGTCCTCGGCCGTGAGCAGCTCGTAATCGTCTTCTAGAAGCTGCATGACCAGATCCAGATTGACGGGATTGTCCTCTACAATCAGGATTCGCATCGAAGGACTGTTCCTACCCGCATCGTCTCTCCCCTGCTCACGATCGGCCGGTCCGGGCGCTCCGCGCCTCCCACCTCCCTCTGCTCTCCCCGAGAGGGAAGGAAAAGCTCGCCCGAGAACCCGCGCCGGGCTTTCAAGTTAAGAGATCCCAGCTTCTGAGTAAGGCGTCCACATTCTGGGGTAAGGTGTCCATATGATCAGCGTTGCTAACTTGAGCAAAACCTTCGGCGACAAGGTGGCGGTCAAGAATCTGACTTTCGAGGTGGCGGGCGGAGAGATTCTCGGTCTGCTCGGTCCTAACGCCGCAGGCAAGACCACCACGATGCGAATCCTCACCGGGTTTTTTCCGCCGTCTTCGGGCACAGCGACTATCGCCGGCCTGGATGTGGTTGAGAAGACTCTGGAGGTGCGCCGTCTGGTCGGCTACTTGCCAGAGCACGTTCCGCTCTACGTCGATATGACGCCGCGAGAGTTTCTGGGCTTCGCCGCGGCGGCCAAGCAGGTGGCCAAGAGCCAGCGCAAGGCGGCCGTGGACCGGGCCCTGGAGCGCTGTAACCTGGGTAACGTCGCGGACCAACTGATCGGCACCCTGTCGCGAGGCTATCGGCAGCGCGTGGGGTTGGGCCAGGCCATCATCAACGACCCGAAAGTGCTGATTCTCGACGAGCCGACCGTGGGTCTGGACCCGGCTCAGGTTCGGGATATCCGAGCCCTCTTGCGCGAGATCGGTCGCGACGCCACGGTCATACTGTCGAGCCACATCCTTAGCGAGGTCTCGGCGCTGTGCAGCCGGGTCATCATCATCGCCGGCGGCGAGGTCAAGGCGATGGACACCCCCGCCAATCTCACGGCAGCGATGCAGAACGAGGCGCGTTTCCATCTGCGCTTGAGCGGGGCGGACGAAGGAAAGGCCGAAAAGGCGCTGGCCGGCCTGGACAAGGTGGCCCGGGTCGCCCGTCTAGAGGGCGGCCGGTTCGAGGTGGCTTCGACCGTCGCGGGATCCGACGAACTTGGGCCGGCGCTGGCCTCCTTCGTGGTGGGGCAGGGCTGGTCGCTGCACGAGCTTCAGCCTCAGTCCGCCGGGCTCGAAGAGATCTTTATCTCCCTGGTCGAGTCGCCCGCCTCGGAAACTTCCCCCGCAGAGGTGCCGCTGTCATGATGGCGATCTTCCGCCGCGAAGTCGCGGCCTATTTCAATTCGGCCCTGGCCTGGGTTCTGACCGGGGTGTTTATGTTTATCCTCGGTCAGATGTTCATGCTGACCGTGGTCACCTATTCGGAATACTCGCTGACCGCTGGAGCTTCGCCTTTTGGGGCTCCTCAGCTTAGCGTCACCGACCGGGTCCTGGTCCCCACCTTCTGGTGGATGGGCTTCCTGCTGCTGTTCCTGATGCCGCTGCTCACGATGAGGTTGATCGCCGAAGAGAGCCGTACGGGAACGCTCGAGATGCTGTTCACCTATCCACTGACGGAACTCGACATCGTGATGGGCAAGTTCGCCGGCGCCATGACGGTGGTGCTCGGGATGATGGCGATGTCGGGCAGTCTGTTGATCGGGCTGGCTCAACTGGTCCCGCTGGACTGGAAGGTGGTGGCCAACGGCTACCTCGCCGTCTTCCTGCTGGGCTGCGCCTTCGTCTCGTTCGGCCTGTGGGCTTCCTCGATCTCCTCGAGTCAGGTTCTGGCCGCTGCCATCAGCTACGGAGGGCTACTGAGCTCCTGGCTGGTGGTGATGGTGGCCAAGGACATGGAGAACATCAAAGAGATCTTTGGCGATATCTCGGTTTTTGCCCACCTCCAGCAGATGGCTCAAGGCACCCTGAGCACCCACCATCTGGTCTACTACCTGGCCTGGACAGGACTGTTCTTGTTCCTGACCCTACGTATGCTGGAAAGCCGGAAGTGGAGCGCCTAGTCCGATGAACCTTCGACAGAAAAGTCTTCTCTCCACCGTCATCTCGGTAGCCCTGGCCCTGCTCTGCTACCTGTTGGTGCTGGCCATCTCTAACGATAACCAGAAGAGCTTCGACCTTACCGGCGATCAACGCTTCAGCTTCAGCCCTCAGACAGAGAGCGTCATGCGAGAGCTGAAGTTCCCGGTCAAGCTCTATGTTTTCGCCGACCCTCAGGGCGACTCGAGCGCTATCGCCAACTTGCTGGATCGCTACCGCAGGCTGAACTCGAACTTTTCCTACGAGATGGTCGACCTGGAAAAGAAGCCGACTCTCGCGGAATCGCTGCAGGTCCGCGCCTACGGTCAGGGCGTGATGGAAAGGGTCGAAGGGGACGGCAAAGACGGCAAAGACGAGAAGACGCCTCGACGCGAGCGCCTGATGGTGTTTGACGAGGCTAGCGTTACCAACGCCTTGCTCAAGTTGGCAACCGTCGACGTGCGCAAAGTTGCGTTTCTGAGCGGCCACGGCGAACGAGCGATCGTGGGAAGCGGCAAGGAAACCGTTTCCGCTCTGGTGGTCGCCCTGGGCTCGGAGGGCTACGTCGGCGAGACTTTCAGGCTCGAGAAAGGCAAGTCCATCCCCAAGGACGTGGTGATGGTGGTGTTGGCCGGCCCGACGACCCCGCTGCTTCCCGGCGAAGAGTCTATCCTCGACGACTACCTGCAAGCCGGCGGCAAGATGCTCTTTATGGCTGATATTTCTACCCCCGAGAGTTACGTGACCTGGCTGGCCAGGTACGGGTTCGAGCTCAAGGACAGCGTGATCATCGACCAGGACGCTCAGCTGGCCAACGTCGAGCCTACCTTCGCGGTGGGGCAGGAGTACTCGCGGGAACATCCCGTGACCAGGGCTCTGGCAGGCTACACCGGCTTCCGCATGAGCCGTCCCGTCGGCGTGGCGGAAGCGGCCGCTCCGCTCGGAGAAGGCGGGCCGCCCAAGCTGGATGTGCTGGCCAAGACCAATAAGTCCGCCTTCGCTGTCTCCATCGCCACCATTCGTAAAAACGGTCAGGTGACCGCCGACCCGAACGACGCCGCTGCCTATCCGCTGGCCGCCGCCGGACTCTATCCGCGTAAGGCTGCCGCCGAGGCTGCCGCGACGCCTTCGGCCTCGGCGACGCCGGCCGACGAACCGGTCGAGGTCTCGGCCCGTATCGTGGTGGTAGGGAACACGGAAGCCTTTACCAACAGCCTGTTCACCTTCGTTTCGAACCGCGATTTCGTGCTGAACACCATCAACTGGCTGGCCGACTCCGAGAACCAGATTACGGTGCGCAGCAAAGACCCCAAAAGCCAACCGTTGATGCTCGAAAAGCAGAAAGAAAGCTGGATGCAGTTCGTCTTCGGACTCCTGATCCCGGTGCTGCTCATGTTGACCGGTATCCTGGTCCATTTCGGCCGCCGGCGAGGGCTAGCGTAAGTGAACCGAACCCAGATCGTGATGCTGCTGGCTGTGCTGGGCATGGCCACGTTCTACCTGCAAAGCAAGATCGATAAGACCACGAACGAGACGAAGGAACGCGAAGCGAAGCGCTACTACCCCGGCAAGGAAGAGGCGGATATCGAGAGCATCTCGGTGGCCTGCACGGATCCGACTTTTGCCTATACCCTGCGCCGGAACGGCGACCGCTGGTACCTCGACGGTCACCTGGCGAGCCAGGAGAAGTCTCCTCAGCTCGTCATGTCGATCATCGAGATGGGCACCGAGCGCGAGATTCAAGCGACCCCCAGCGCCGAGGACGACAAGGAGTACGGCTTCGATAAGCCTACCTACACCCTCGGAGTCACGGCCAACGGCGGGACGGATCTGGGCACCGTGCTGCTGGGGAACCGGGCGCCCAGCGGAAACCACTTCTATGGGCGCTGGCAAAAGGGCGGACCGATCGATCTGGTCCCCACCATGCTGTTCTCCGTCCTGGAAGAAGAGCCGAAAGACCTTCGCGAGAACTCTCCCTTCCCGGTCAGCGCGAGTGCGGTCAACCGCTTCGAGTATGTCTCGGGCAAGGAAAAGGGCCGTTTAGAGCGCCCCGAAGGGAAGGACGAGGGGATGAACTTTGTCCAGCCGCTCCGTCAGCCCGCTGATGAAAGCCGGGTGACCGAACGGATTCATCTGCTTCGCGATATGAAAGTGGCTCGTTTTCTCGACGACAAGGAGAAGACGGACATGGGAACCCCCGTAGTGAGCTATCGCGCCCACGAGGGAGAATCGACCGTCGATATCGTGGTCGAGCTCTGCCAGCCCGTGGCGGTGACCCCGAAGCTGCGCTACGGACGCCGCTACCTGACCGACCCCGATAAGGCTGAACCGCGCCCCGGTACCGAGGAGCGTTTCGTGATCGAGATGCTGCCCGATAGCAAGGCGCTGGTGGCCAACCAGGGCGTATTCGAAGATCGGCGCCTGGCTAAAATCAACGTGGACAAGGTCAAGGTCGCGCGGCTGACCTTTCCCGGAGGCGAGACCCTGGCGGTCGAGCGGTTGCCGCAGGGCGGCTGGAAGTTCCTCGAGCCCGCCTCGCGGGCCGAAGAAGCCGACCCGGGACAGAAGGTCGACCGCCTGCTGTGGGCGATTCGCGACCTGAGATTTAGTCCCGGGGAAGGAGTGACCGAGCCTTCCGAGCAAGGCGCATGGCGGGTTCTTCTGGAGATGTCGGGGAGCGACGACCTGGATTTCGGTTTCGGGCGTGACAAATCAGGGAAACCCTACGTGGGATTTGGGAACAAGACCCGGCTTCTTTCCGAGGACGGGGTTCCTGCTCTCGACGACGCGATGCGCGGGCTGTCCGCCAAGACAGCCTCAGCGACTTCGACACCACGACCCTAGGGTCGTGGGCCAGGGTGGCCTTCCCGGCTGCCCCAACTCCACGGCCTCAAAAGCCGTGACCATCAACATGGCCTCGCCCGGTGCGAGGCTTCTTCTAGGAGATACGTGTGAACATCAGCCAAAAGAGCAAAGTCCTGGTCACGGGGTCGCTCGCCTTCGACTACATCATGACCTACCCGGGGAAATTCCAGGACCACATCCTGCCCGACAAGCTGCACATGATCAATCTCTCCTTCCTGGTCGACCGCGTCACCAAGCAGCGCGGCGGCTGCTCTGGGAACGTCTCCTACACGCTGGCGCTGCTGGGCGAGCGCCCCAGCATCCTGGCGGCAGCCGGCAACGACTTCGACGGCTATAACGCCTGGCTGCAAGAGCAAGGGATCGTCACCGAGCACGTCAAGATTTTCCCCGACGAGATGACCGCCACGTGCTTCATCACCACGGACCAGTCTCACAACCAGATCACCGGCTTCTACGTGGGCGCCATGAAGCACGCTGGTGAACTGTCGCTGAAGGCCGCTTGTGGCGACGCCGAAGTCGTGATCGTCAGCCCCGACGACCCCGAGGCGATGAAGCGCCACTGCGCCGAAGCCAAGGCGTCCGGCATCAAGTACGTCTACGACCCCTCGTTTCAGGTGATCGCCATGGACGGCGACTTCCTGTGGGACGGCGCTCGCGGCGCTCACGCCCTGATCCTCAACGACTACGAGTTCTCCGTTTTCCTGGAGAAAACCGGGAAAACCGTGGAAGAGCTGCACACCGAGGTCGAGCATCTGGTGGTCACCCTGGGTGAAAAGGGCAGCCGTATCATGAAGCGAGGCGAGCCGGAACTGCTGATCGCTCCCGTGTCCACCGACGCGGCGGTCGACCCCACCGGCTGCGGCGACGCTTACCGCGGCGGCTTCCTGGCCGGGATGGTCAACGGCTGCAGCCTGCAAGAGTGCGGCCAACTCGGCAGCGTCGCCTCGGTCTACGTGGTGGAAAGCTACGGACCGCAGAGCCACCGCTACAGCCAGGCCGAATTCGCCCAGCGCTACCAGGCGACCTACGGTGAACTCCCCAACTTCCTGAAGCAGGCCATTCCGGCCTAGAGGACAGCGTAGCCCTTGGACGACTCGTCAGAGAACTTTCAAGAGACAAGCTGGGCTCGACTCGATCCCCGCTCCCTGGCCCTGGTCCGATTTGGACTGGGGCTTTTTGTCGTCTTCCAGGCGCTGGATCTCCTTCGCGGCTTAAGCGACTACCTGACCGACGCCGGGGTTTTACCTCGCCCCGACCTGGTGGCTTCCCGCTTTGCCGACCTCTGGGTGTCGTTCCATCTGGGCTCGGGCGGATGGCTCACTCAGGCCGTACTGACGACCGGGCTGGGGCTGTTCGGCATCGGACTGCTGCTCGGTTGGCGAACCCGCCTGATGGTGCTGGGGAGCTGGATTCTTCTGAACTCGACCCAGGCGCGCAACCCGTTCCTTTTCGACCGGGGCGATCTAGAGCTCGTGCTGGTCCTGTTCTGGGCTTTCTTTCTGCCGCTGGGCGGCTGCTGGTCGCTTGACGCGCGGGCTGGTCGCCGGCCGGTGGGGGCAACGCGGGGCTGGGCGGCGGCAGCCCTGGTCTCGCAGTTCGGGCTGATCTATCTTTTTGCCGCCATAGGGAAGAGCGGCCCGTTCTGGCTGAACCGGGGCGACGGGCTTTATCACTCCTTGATCAGTCCGCTGTTCGCCACGGATCTTTCGCTGGGGATGTCGTCGCTGTCGCCGGCGCTGCTGCGGGCGGGCAACTATGGCGTGATTGCGGGCGAACTGTTCGTGGCGCTGCTGTTGTTCTGTCCCTTCAGCGTCGGGATGTTGCGCTCGGTTGCCTGGGGGCTGTTAGTGACTTTCCACCTCGCGGTCGGGATGCTCTTCACCCTGGGTATGTTCCCCTGGCTGGGCGCTGCCTTGCCGGCGGCCTTGATTCCCGGTGAGCTTTGGGACAGCGGGCCGGGTCGATGGCTGGAGGCGGCCCTGGATCGGCGGTGGGGAGGGGAGAGGCTGGAGGAGTCCTCTGTCGCGCCCGCGAGGGCGAGGGCGCGCGCTCTGGGGCTGGCTTTCTGCTTATCGTTGGCGCTGATGAGCAATCTCGCTTCTCTTCCGGCCCTGCGCTCCTGGACTGTGCCGGCGCCCTTGAGGATGTTGACTCAGGGGCTAAGGTTGGAGCAGCACTGGGAGCTATTTTCTCCCATCCCCCCCTACTACGGTCATTTCGAACTGACGGTGGGGGAGGGGGCAGGACGCCAGGTCGTGTTCGAGGGCCCGCCGACGCGGGAGGCTCCCGCTCTCGAGCCGTTTCCGAGCCATCGCTGGCGGATGCTTCTGCTGACTTCCCTCTATCCGGAGTTTGCCGTGGTTCGACCAGGAATCGTTCGACGGCTGCTGGTCCGTGCGGGTCGCCCCGCCTCGGACCTGGCCACGGCCCGACTCAGGTTTGTCGTCTCCCTGCCTGATGAGAGTGGAAATCTGAAGGAGAGCGAATCATGGGAGCTCTTCCACGGTTCACCCACACGGTAGACCCTGGCATGTAGTCAGGGGGAGAAAATCCTGGTAATGTGGGTATGATCCCACGAAATTGAGGAGAAGACCTTGGCCGAGATCCGTAACCTCCAGCGCCCAGGAAGGGCCGCCCAAAAGCGTCGAGGATTCGCGCTACTCTTCGTGTTAGCGTTCGCCGCCGTCGTGATCGTCTTCACCGCCACCATTGGTAGTGAGGCGACCTTCAACATGAGATTGGCGTCCACCCGCGGTCAAACCGACCGGGCGTACTACGCCGCCAACACGGGAACTCAACTGATCCTGTCGTTGCTCCGTGAGCCACCCTTCATTGACTTAAATAACGATGGAGAGATGGACGGTGAGACGGAATCGTGGCTCGGCACGGATGCCACTATGAGGGCTGACCTCAACCGGTCGAATTCTCAGACGTACGCAAAGGTTTATCACAATATCCGCGGTTTCCCTCATGCCAGCCCGGATATCCCGAACAGCGAAACAAAGATTGCAGCCGATAACTTCTTCATCCTTTCAGTAGGCGTTGTGAACGCTCAGTACGAGGATGGCGAGTTGGTAGGCGGCATGCGTTACGAGCAAGCCACAATGGGGGCTACGCTGACTCCCCAGTTCCCTCTCCTTCCGCACGCTGCGTTCTCCTCGGGTCCGATGTCGATCAATGGTCGAGTTGACCATTTTGACTCGCGCACAATGCCATTCGCCCCGGCTACGAATAGCAATCGACCTGAGGCTTCGGTAGCGACAAAGCTAACTACTGCCAGTGAAATGCAGATATCGGCAACGGCAAAGATCATTGGGAACGTGTTTCTAGGGAAGGGCGCTCCGTCAACGGAGCTCGACGCTCTGGCAAACAGCATCCCCGATTCAGCCAACCCAGCCACCAAGCCCTTGGTGGTCAATCCTCCAGGAACCGGGGACGAAGCTCCGCAATATGGGGTTTCCGGTGCGAGAATGGTGTCTCCAGCAGGTGGACGTGACGCCGCCATCGTCGCCGGTAAGATCGACAGCCTCCCTACCGAGAAGGACCCGTATGAACGGCAGGAAACTCAGTACCACGGTACGCTTGATGCCACCAGTGGCGACCTTCTGCTCGATGAAGGGAAGACTTATCTTTACAGCGGGAGCCTCGAAGTCACGAACTCCCGAAAAGTCTCTATCAAAGATGTAAACGGGGATGGGAAATTCGAAGACGCTGTTCTTGTCGTGGAGGGCGATATCAGCTTCACTAATTCGAACAACAACGTCAACGGAAACGCCCCGCCGCAGCGTTTGAAGATTTTTTCACTTAACGGTACGAGCTTCAAGATGCAGAACAGTCGAGCCTATTGTTTGGTGGCGGGCAACGACCTGAAGGTAGAAATTGGCGGTAACTCCGAGTTATGGGGAGCTGTCGCGGGCAACGACGTTTCGCTAGATTCCACCAGTCAGATTCATTACGACGTTGCGCTTCGCGATCCGAATATCGTAGCTGGTGTTTATGGCTTCCGTATCGGGAACTCTACCATCGTTTCCGGAGCAAGCTATTCGCTCGCCCAGCTCACCTCGCCAGTCGGTATTGCGGACCCGACTACGGGGGCCGCTGCCACCGGTACATCTGGTGTCGGTACGGGAACCTCTGGAACAGGGACCGTTGGCACAGGGGGATGCGGGTGCGGATGCGGATGTGGCAGTATGTTGATGGCTCAGGAACAAAAAGTTTGAGACCTGCTCCCACAAGAGGGCACTCCCTGCTTGAGCTGTTGGTCGCCACGGGCATCTTCGTGATGGTTTCGGTGGCTCTTTCGGGGGTTTGGATGATGTACGGTCGAAGCTTGGCGAAGTCGGGCGAGGTGCTGGCAGCCAACAGTATCGCCCGAAGCGCGACGGAAGGGCTTCTCGCCAACGGCTGGGATTGGTTAGTCGACAAGAAGGGGACGGACCTGTCGGTGCTGTCCCACGATGTGACCGTCGAGCGAACGGTGCGCGGGCGGACGGCAGACATTACCTACAATGTGGAGTACGCTCTGCAGTTTAATGAGGGTGGTGGTACCCTCTTTCCGGCTCTCGCTGACCAGGATGTTTTGCTGGCTGAAGATCTGGTGAGAGTTGAAGTGATTGTGCGCTGGCGCTCGTCGGTGAGCCAAGAGGACAAGGCCGGAGATGATAAGTACAACAACGAGGCGGTCTACGCCGGCCATTTCTACAGGTACGGCATATGAGAGGATTAATTCTTGGGGCCAAGCGTTCTGACACCGGAGTCAGTCTCATCGAATTGATGATTTCGATGGCCCTAACTTCCGTGATCATCGCTGCATCCTTCCAAATTTTCCAGGAGGGCATGCAACTTTACCGTGTAAATCAGGCTGCGGGAATAGCGCAGTCCGAGGTGACGAAAGTGCTAGGCGTGATGTCGCTTGACATCGGGAACGCCGCCTCGGCTCTAACCCAAGCATATGCCAGTGGGACACCTGATGATCCCGAAGTGATCGGTGGGCAACTGGATGGGATCACGTTCGCGACTCCTGTCGGGGAAGAGGGCGCGACATATTTTGATCCTGGGAATGGTTCCGTCTATTGGCAGCGTTACGTTGGCTATTATTTTCAGCCAGATCCCGAGCCTAACGGTTTTGATGGCAAGCTTTGGCGTGCCTACGAGCCGATCACGTCTCCAGGCGGAAGTTCATTTCCTGGAGATCGCGACGTGCGAACGGTGGTAAACTGGTTGGACGCTCACGGCACGTCTTACTTTGGAACCGCCTCAGGCATAGAAAGAAGAGTCGTCGCGCGCGGTTTGTCAGGCTTCAAGGTGGTGCCCTACCGTGGTAGCGAATTTTCGGATATCGACGCCTCTACCAAGATTAAGTTGGCCTATAATATTGCTGTAGAGGCGGGCGATAAGAACAAGTCGTTGCGTGATAGCTACTACATCCGAGTGACCTCGAGGGTGGTGCCCCGGGCCGCTGGCGGTTCATCCTAGCCGCTTTCGACTCTTCTCGTGCTGCGCTCTAGCCCTGCCTGGGCTCGTCCTTTAGCCCTCTTCCTGGGCATCGTTTGGCTGGCGTTCATGGGGAAGACGACGCTGCAGTCCCGGCACACTCCCGACCGGGCCGAGATCTCGCTGTTGTCCCAGCGGCTAGGCCTGGGCGCCCTCTATGCTACTACGCTGCCGCAGCCGCTGCGCGACGTCATGGGACGGCTGGCGTTGGCCCTGGAGCAGAACCCTCGGCAGGCGGCCATCTTGCGTGAGCAAGCGCAGGGAGTGCACGCCGAACTGCCCCCCGCGTTCCGGATGGCGGCCGAGTACCAGCAGAATCCCAATCCCGAAGCGCTTCCCGATTTGCGAGCCGCAGCCTACCAGGGGGTGCTGCGGATAGCTCTCCCCCTGTTCCTGGTTCTCGGTTTCGTGATGGTGGCCGGGCTTCGCCTCTGGGTCGGAGAACCGGACGCCGAGGGGCCGGCCAGACAGGACCCGACCGAATACCCGGCCCTCCAGGTCTCTCCGTGGCTGGCTCTGGCGCTTTTCACGGGCTGGCAGCTACTCAGTTGGGGGCCGCTGGAACGGCTGACCGGATCGCTGTTCCCTCCAGGTCTGGGCGGGCTTCTGGCGGGCCAGTTTTCCAGCTACATACTGTTCCTGGCTCTGCTCTGGGGGCTGACCCGCGGTACCGGATGGCGACCCTGGGGTCGCCTCGACGGAGGCTGGCTGGCTCGCGGCTATCTGCTTTGCCTGCTCTTGATGACGGCTGCCGATGGACTAGTCTGGGCTGGCAGCGGTTCGGACCCGTTCCACCGCGACCCTGTGCTGGGCATCCTTCTTCACGCCTCGACTTCGGAGCGCTGGCTGCTCACCGGCTGGATCGTGGTGGTGGGCCCAGCTTTCGAGGAGCTGCTTTTCCGAGGATTTCTGCTAAGCGCTTTCCGCGCCGCCTGGGGAGAGCGCAAAGCGCTGCTGCTGTCGGCCCTTCTCTTTGCCCTGGCTCACGGTAACCTGTGGGGTTGGCCCTCCCTGTTTCTGGGCGGACTGGTGCTGGGCCGGGTCGCCCTGAAAACCGGATCGTGCACCACGGCCATGGCTTTGCATGGACTGTGGAACCTGACCTGGTTGTGCCACGTCGCTATGATGTTGCCGGGGGACCTGTGGTAGAGGCGCTGCGAACGGTGGGTCGACGGCTGATCACCCTGGACCTGCGAGCGCTGGCGCTCTGGCGGATCGCGCTGGGAGTGGTGAGCCTGCTGGATATCGCGCTCCGAGCGCGGGATCTGCAAGCGTTCTACGGCGACCAGGGGATGTTGTCGCGACCGTTTTACTTTACTCAGAGCTGGCAGTTCGAAGGGTATAACCTGTTCCTGGCCGCCGGTTCGCTGGGCACCCTGATCGCCATGTTCGGGCTCTGGGCGGCCGCCGCGACCTGTTTGACGGTCGGCTACTACAGCCGCCTGGCCGGTCTGCTGACCTGGTACTTCAGCGCTGCCGTTCAACTGCGTAACCCCATGGTGCTCGACGGGGGAGACGATTTTATTCGCGTTCTCCTGTTCTGGACGCCGTTTCTTCCTCTGGGCGCCCGCTGGTCGGTCGACGCCCGAAGCCATCCGGAGTGGCGAACGCTTCCGAACTCCTACGCCAGCGTGGCCACCGCCGGTCTGACCTTCCAGCTTTTCGTCTTTTACCTGTTCGCAGCCATCCTGAAGTTCGGGGACGAGTGGCTGAAAACTGGCGATTCGCTTTACTACGCCCTGGCTATGGACCAGTTCGCGACCTCATTTGGGCACGCTCTGGTGGCCTACCCCGAAGCGCTACGGCCGATGACCTGGGCGGCGCTGGTGGTCGAGTACGGACTGGCCCTACTCTTACTTTTAAGGGGTCTCACGCCGCGAGCGCAAACTGTTTTCTATATCGTCGCCGTGGGCTTCCATCTGGCTATCGCCAGCATGCTGAACTTTGGCCTGTTCATGCTGATCGTGATCGCGGGTCTGACCGTGATGTTCCCCACCCCATGGCTCGAGCGGCTCGCTCCGTCCTCCACCGGGGACCCCTCCCCTCCGGAACCTCTCCCCTCCGGCTTCCGGCTGTCTCGTCCGCTGCAGGCCCTGGGGATGGCGATCATAGGGATGATCGCCATCTTCAACGTGCATAGTATCGAGCACAGGCAACGGGTGCCGGCCTGGTCCTGGCCCATCGCCAAGCTGACCTTCGAGCAGCAGCACTGGCACTTTTTCGCTCCCGACCCGATCAAGTCGGATGGCTGGTTCCGGCTAGAGGTCACGGGCGAGGACGGCAAGACCGTCAACGCCTGGCCATTCGAGGCCCACCCCGGCGACGGCAAGCCCGGGCACGTCGCCTCGACCTTCCCGAACCAGCGCTGGCGGCGCTGGATGCAGAACCTGACCGATATCGACAACCCCAGCAATGTTGGTTGGAGAGCCCGGACTCTCGAGTACCTGGCCAAAGATTGGGAGAGGCGTCATCCGGAGCAGAAAGCTCGGGGCTTTGCCCTGGTTTTGATGGTCGAGCCGACCCCGCCCCCGGGCGGAAGCGTTGCGCCTCAGCGGGTGGTCCTGGCTACCCTGGGGCGTCCGGGTGAACCTCGATCGGGACCCTGAGCGCTGCGGACAGGGGAGGGTCGAGGGTTGTCCGAAGGCCGCCCCACTATGACGGATACCATCGAGACCCAGATCAGCAGCGAAACCTTCGCTGCCACCCAGGCCCGTAGCGCGGCCATCGAAGAAGAGTTGAAAGTTACCCCGGAAAAGTTCCGGGTCCTGACGGGCGACCGTCCCACCGGCTCCCTGCATATCGGCCACCTGTTTGGCTCGCTGGAAAACAGGGTGCGCCTGCAGAACCTCGGCGTGCCGATCCTGATCGTGGTCGCCGACTACCAGGTGCTGACCGACCGGGAAAACTTCAAGGAGATCCGCTCCAACGTTCGTGAACTGACGCTGGACTATCTGGCGGCGGGGCTTGATCCGGAGAAATGCGACATTTTCCCGCACAGCCATGTGCCGGAGCTGAACCAGTTGGTGCTGCCGTTCCTGACCCTGGTCAGTATGGCCGAACTCGACCGCAACCCCACTATTAAAGAAGAGATTCAGGCAGCCGGCCTGAAACAGATCAATGCGGGAATGTACACCTACCCTGTGCACCAGGCTGCCGACATCCTGTTCTGTAAGGCGAATCTGGTGCCGGTTGGCAAAGACCAGATCCCCCATCTCGAGATGAGCCGCCTGATCGCTCGTCGTTTTAACAAGCGGTTCTCTCCCAAAAAGCAGCTGTTCCCCGAGCCTCACCCTCTGCTCAGCGAAGCGCCCATGATTCTTGGTCTCGACGGGGGCCAGAAAATGAGTAAGAGTCGCAACAACACGGTCATGCTGTGCTCTACGGCCGATGAGACGGCGGCGCTGGTCAAGCGGGCCAAGACGGACTCGGAGCGGGTTATCACCTACGACCCGGTTGGGCGCCCCGAGGTTTCGAACCTGCTGATGATCGCGGCGCTCAGCACAGGACGCCGCCCGCAAGAGATCGCCGAAGAGATCGGCGACGGAGGGAGCGGTCGACTCAAGAGTTTCGTGACCGAGGCGCTCAACGAACGTCTGCGCGACCACCGGGCCCGCCGTCTGGAACTGGCGGCCGAGCCCGACGTCGTCACCCGGGTCTTGACCCGCGGTATCGAAAGAGCCAGGACGCTGGCTCAGCAGACTCTGGAAGAAGTCCGCACGGCGATGAACATGAACCTGTAGGTTCTCGGAGAGACAAAAGAAAATCGCAGCCCCCCCTAGCGTGGCCGCGATTTTCTTTTGTCTCGAAAGTTTTGGGTTTAGGCGGCTTTGGAGGCCAGGCCCTTGAGGGCGGCCATCGCCACAGCGGCGCGAGGGCGAGGGTAATGCGGGAACTTGGCCATCACGTCGAGCGCCTTGGCGGCTTCGCCGGCCCCGTCACAGGTGCCGGCGGCGATGTTGATCAGCAGCTGACGTCCGATTTCGGCCTTCTGGCCAGAGTCACAGAACCGCTCCAGGTGGGCCAGGGCGCACGAGGCGACCTCGGCGGCGGGAAGATTGGTCACGCTCTCCATCAGGTAGATGAGCTCTTCGGGCAGATGTACGCTAGGGGCGGCGGTCATTTCGATTCTTTCCTCTCAGTTCGTTCGTGGTGTTCTTGGTGATAAGTTAACCTGGCGACCTTAATGAGGTCTGAAAAGCGCCGACCTGGAGAGAAATTAGGAGATTTGTCCTGGGTGAGGCATGAGGTTGCCCTCCGGAGCCCGACAGGGCGAGAACCGCTCGGGACGAACCTCTGGGGCGACGGTGAGAATTCTCCACACTTCCGATTGGCATCTGGGCAGCCGCTTTTTTGGGCGGTCTCTGGCCAGCGATCAGGCCTACGTCCTCGACCAGATGATCAACCTGGTCCGCGACTTGAACCCCGACGTTCTGGTCATCGCTGGCGACATTTTTCACCAGCGCCGCCCCGGCGACGATGCGCTGGAGCTGTTCCACGACACCATCGCCCGTCTGCTGGACCTGGGGACCATCGTCATCGTCTTGTCGGGCCCCACCGACGATCTGCCGAACCTGCACCTCGGGGCGCGCTGGGTGCGCCAGCAGGGTCTCTATCTTTACTCCGACCCCAGCCAGGTGCTCTCTCCGCTCTCTCTGCGTGGCGCTCGCGACGCCTTCTCGACCTTCTTCTGGTGCCTGCCTTACGCTCGGCCGAATAAGATGACGGGCGAGGGCACTCACCCGGCCCAGGCCGGTCGTAGCCTGGTCGAAACGGCGGTGCAGCGCATCGACCCCAACGCCATCAACATTTTCACAGGCTACGCCTGGGTCCAGGGCGTCGGCAAACGGACCGAACTGGGCGGGCTGGTCAGTCCAGGCGGCCAGCCGATCGAGAAGCGACTCTTAGAGTACTTCGACTACTCGGCGCTGGGCGGGATCCACGAGCCCAACTCTCTGGGTCCCGCGACCGTGCGCTACAGCGGCGGCTTGCTGGCGACCGATGTCGATGCGGATAGCCCCGAACGTTCGGTGACCATGATCGTGGTTGACGAGAAGAACAAGGTCTTCATCGACGAATACCCGCTGGTTCCCCGACGGGCCTTCCGCCTGCTTACCGGCAGCGTCGAGGAGTTGGTTTTTCAAGGGAAAGAGCAAAGGACGGGCGACCTGCTGGTGCTGCGCTCCCAGGACGCCGAACTGACGCTCGAGCAGAAGGCGCGTTTGCGCGCGCTGGGTTCGAACATCGTTTCGGTCGAGGCCGAAAGCCCGCTGGTCGAACCGTCGGCCGAAGTCGAGGCGAGCGGGTTCTCTCCCGCTTTGAAGATGCTGCTCGACTTTCACCGAGAGAACGGCGGCTCCCCACTCGACGAGACGGCGGTGCAGATGCTCAAAGCGATCGAGGGCCGGCTATGAGACCGCTTCGACTGAGCTTGACTGGCTTTGGGCCGTTCTTGGAGAATCAGGTGGTCGACCTGCGGGGTTTTCGCTACAGCCGGCTCTTTCTGATCCACGGGCCGGTCGGCAGCGGCAAGACGTTTTTGCTGGACGGTATCTGTTTTGCCCTCTATGGGCGCTCCTCCGGAGGCGAACGCGACCGTCGCGGGATGCGCAGTCTCGGTCTGGCGGCCGAGCAGGAGACGACCGTCGTGCTGGACTTCGAGATCGCCTCGGAAGGCTATCGTGTCGAGCGGCGAATGGTGCTCGATCCCGAAGGCGGCTTCGGTCCGGACGAGATTTCCCTGTGGCGGCTGCCCGAGTTCGGCGAACCGACGCGAAGGGACATCCTGTCGGCTTCGCTCAGCGGGGTCGAGGCGATGCTGGCCAAGCTGGTCGGGCTGTCCGCCGATCAGTTTTGTCAGGTGGCGATTTTGCCTCAGGGGCAGTTTCGCCGCTTTCTGCTGGCCCCCCCCGAAGAGAGGACGGCCATCATCGGCCGGATGTTCGACGTGGCTCTCTATCAGCGCTTAGCTGGACTTTTGGACGGCGAGCACGAGCAGCTGAAACGTCAGGTGGCCGAGGCCTGGCGCGAGCGCGAAGCGTTGACCGGTCGCTATAAGGACACGGCGGGCGACCCCCGAGAGCGGCTCTGGCAGTCGCAGGAAGAGCTACAGGCGGTGACGCTGGCCTGCCAGGGGCATCAGGAAAAGAGCACCGAGTGGGAGCGCAGTCTAGAAAGTGCGGTCCGTTACGAAACGCTAGAGCGGCAGCGCGAGATGTCGCGGCGAGAGTTGGAAGACCTGACCCACCAGGGCGAGCGTCCCGAGGACGCCCTGTCTCGCCGCCTGGAGACGGCGCTGCCGGACTTTCAGCAGTGGCAGGCGGCCACTGCCGAGATGGAAGAGATCGAAAAGGAGCTCGACGACCAGCGGACTCAGTACGAAAAGCTCAAGCGTGAAACCAACTTCCTCGAAGCCGAGGTCGAGCAAGCTCGGCGGATCGAAGAAGAGAAGTATGCGCTGCTACGAGCCCACGAGCGACTCGACGAGGTGGTCCAGGAGAGCGAGGGCATGCTGAGCCTCGAAGACGAGCTCGAGGCGGCCGAACGACGCCTGCAAGACCTTGCCAGAGCCCGCTCGACGCTGGCTCAGGAGGTCAAGCGGTCGCAAGCCCGAGTCGAGAAGCTCCAGGCCGAGATGGAGCGGCAGGGGAAGGCCGAGCAGCGCCTGGCCTCGCTACGCCAGGAGGTGGCTCAGCTCGAGAGCCGCGACCAGGAAGCGCGCCAGCGAACCCACCTGACTTCCACCCTGGAGCAAGCGCGCCAACGGGAGTTCCGCCTGCGCGACACGGTGGCCGGCCTGCGCGACGAGTTGGCCAGCACTCAGAACCGGTTTTTTCAGCAGCGCGCGCAGAGTCGGGCGGAAGCGCTCTTGCGCCTGCGCGGCGAACTGCTTGAAGGGCGAGAGTGCCCGCTTTGCGGCTCGAACCATCATCCTCATCCCTACGACGGTCGGGTCGACCCGGGGTCGCTCGACGCCGAACTCGAGCAGAAGTTGGCCTCGCTCAAGGCCCGCTGCGAGCACGCTCAGGCCGAGCTGACCCAGGCGGAAGAGCGTCGAGCCCGCTTCGAGGGCCGGCTGGAAGGGATGGCCAAACTTCAGGAGCCGACGGAGGACGTGAGCGGCATCGTCGATGGGCTGCGTCAGTCGATCTCCTTGATCGAGGGGAAATTGGCGGGACGTCAGACCCACAAGGACGAGCTCAAGCGCCTCGAGCGCGAACTGGTGCCGGACCGCAAGAAGCTGCGCCAGATGCGACTGCTCAAAGAGCGGCTAGAGGGGACGGTCGACAACGCGCGTTCCGTACGCGACGCTCGTCGCGAGCGTCTCGATGAGCTGGTGCGCCAGAGTCTGGGACTAGAGCAGGCGCCTCCCGAAGAGGCCTGGCCCGAGCTGCTCGACGGCGAGCGACTCCGCGTCCAGGAGCGCCTCGAAGAGCTGGAGACGACCCCTTACGGTAGTGAGAGGGCGGAGGTGATGGCCGAGACGTTCGCCCTGGGGCTGGCCGAAACTCGGGCCGCCGAGCGGCGTCGGGAGGGGCTGCGCCGCGAGGCCGAAGAGCTGCGTCAGTCGCTCTGGGACCGCTTTCGTCTGGACTTTGCCAGCTGGACCGACCTGACATTCGCTCTGGCTCGAGAAGCTCGCGAGTTCGCCCTCTCGAAGGAGAGCGTGGTGGATAAGGAGACGCTGGTCAAGGCGGTACGACGTCAACTCGATCAGACGCAGGAGTTGCTGGCCGCCGTCGCTCAGCCCGAGATGCGGTCGGATCAGATTCGCCACGCCCTGAGCCGAGAGCGGGAGCAGATCGAGGTCAAGACCGGACGGCGGGCTTCCTTGCAGCGTTCGGTCGACCTGGGGGCCCAGGATGTGCAAACCTACGATCGGCTGGTCGAGACGATCCGGGAGCTGGAAGGGAAGCTGGCGGCGATCGGGCCGCTGGCGAATTCGGCAGCGGGGCGCAACGAACGAGAGATCGCCTTTGTCGACTGGGTTCTCGAGCGCTTTTTTGCCAGGGTGCTTTCGGCGGCCAACCAGCAGCTCGAGGTGTTGGCCCCCCAGCGTTTTGCTCTGCTCCAGGACCGCGGGCTAGAGGTGCGCGTGTTCGACATCTCCGCCGGGACGACCAGGTCGGCCACCACCCTGTCTGGAGGCGAGAGCTTTCTGGCTTCGCTAGCTCTGGCGCTGGGGTTGGGAGAGGTGCTGCAGGGGGCCGAGGGGGCGGGTGAGCGGCTGGGAACCCTCTACATCGACGAAGGCTTTGGCTATCTAGACCAGCAGGCGCTGGATGCGGCCTTGCAGTGTTTGGAGAATTTGCGTGGAGAAGGGCGAACCATCGGCCTGGTTTCGCACGTGGGCGATCTCCGGGAGCGAATCCGGTCCCAGATTATCGTGGCTCGCCGCGACGACGTCGAGTCGGGATCTCGAGTGCAGACCTTCTCGGCCTGACATCGGAGTCGTTCGAGGCAGAAAAAAAGACCGCCCTTCGAGGGCGGTCTTTTTGATCGGGGCAGGCGGATTTAGTCCGCGCTGCCCTCCTGGGTGAGGGCGCCGCGGCGGACGAAGTCCTCGACCAGCAGCAGCTGATCGCCAGCGTGGCGGATGGTGTCGAGCAGGGTGGACATCGAGGAGACCTCTTCCAGCTGCTCGGTCACGAACCACTGAAGGAAGGTGTGGGTCATGTGGTCGTTGTGCTTGGACGATTCACCTACCAGATTGTTGATCTGGCGGGTCACTTCGAGTTCGCCATCCAGGGCACAGCCCACGGCGTCGGCGGCGCTGGTGAAGTCGTTCCGCAGGTCCGGTAAACCGCGGATCTCGGGCTTCGAACCGGCGTCGAGCAGATAGCGGATGAATTTCATCGCGTGCTCGCGCTCTTCGGCGGCCTGAGTGAAGAAGAAATTGGCCAGGGCCGGCAGGCTTTCGGATTCGAAGTACACGGCGATCGCCATGTACTGGGCCGCCGCTTTGGTCTCGTTTTGGATCTGCTGGTTGAGAAGCTCGATCAGAGCCTCGTTCACCAGGAGTGTAGATTTACCCATAGTGTCTCCCTTTTAGTAATCTTTCTCCCCTGATGTCCCACCCGAAGAGACCGGGTTAAACCTCGAAAAATAGGGAAGGATCACTTCTGGGCCGGGCGAAAGCGCGGCCCTTCCGGAACTGTGGTCGATTTTACGGTTGGCGCAGTTGCCTTAGAAAATCTCTTCTCTTTTGGGGGATTCAATGAAAAAGACGACCCACTTATTTTTGACCTTCTTGTTCCTGCTCGGTTCCTGGGCTGGGGCTGAAGAACTCTCGGTCAAGGTGTCGGGCGACCGTAGCGCTGTGCTCAACGTGGTCGACACCGCGGGCGATCCCGAGCTTGCCGGCACCGTTAAAGGCGCCGCCAATCTTAAGGAGGGCAAGAGCGGGCTTCGCGCCGACTTGACCCTCAAGAACGCCGCCGAGCTGCAGGGCGCTCAGGCCGACCTCTACGCCATGATGACGGGTAACACCATCGAGGCGATCGGCTACCTCAACGCCAAGGTCCCTGCCGACCCCACGGCGCCCAAAGTTTTCGACCTCGACATCGAGTCGGTGACCGAAGGCGATCAGTCGGGCGCGAACTTCCACATCAACTTCGAAGGGCCGGCCGGTGCCGACCCGGTGCCGAAGGGGAGCGGAAAGTTCGCCATCAAGGGCGATTTCAAAGCTTTCAAATCCAACGGCGACTTCGAGTTCTCCGGTGGAACCATCAAAGGTTCGGACCTGCCGTTCAGCAAGTTCGACCTGACCATCAGCGAGACCGGCACGGGCGAACCGAACAGCCCCGTGAAGACGGCCATCGCTTTCACCATCACCGCGCCCAAGGATTCGCCGACTGCCCAGCAGCTGGCGGCCCTGCCGATGGCGGCGGCTTCGCTCGAGCAGAATCTGAAGAGCGCCAACATCAAGTACGAGGGGATCAGCTTCCCCGCCCCGACCGTCGAGGGAGACAACTCGGTTTCGAAGGGCTCGCTGACCCTAATCGATCTGCGCACCACCATCAAGACCTTCTTGCCTCTGATGGCAGCCCAGATGCAGGGCGGACCCGAGGTTCAGAAGGGTCTCGAAGAGCTGATTGAAGCTCGCTGCGACAAGTTCGCCTTCACCCTCGAGGTGCAGGAGACCGCGCTCAAGGGCACGGTTGCCGTAGATGCTTCCAACCTGGCCAAGTTCTTCTCTGGCTACCTGACCCTGCTTCCCGCTATCCAGGAGTCGTCCAATCAGCAGATGATGGCGAACGCTGGAGAGTTCGGTCCCCTGCTGGCTCCCCTGCTCAAGCTCAACGCTGAACAGGCCGTGGAAAGCGTAAAGCTTCTCGCCACCTCTTCGATGACGCTCGATGCCGAGATGAACTTCAATCTCGACGTCAAGGGCGACGACAAGGCGCCCGAGAAGACTCTGGCTTTCAAGGCTGAAGGCAAGATGGCTTCGACCAACTACCAGGACTACGTCACCAAGGCCAAGGCCGCCGGCTTGCCCGTCGCGGAAAAGGCCGTCATCAAGGTGACCGCTAGCCTGAAGGATCAGACCGCCCTGACCGGCGATGCCTACATCTTCACTGATGGCGACATCGTCAACTACTACAAGGGCATGCTGGCCAAGGCTGCCAAGGAAGGCCAGGCTCCCGAAGAAGTTCAGAAGGCTATCTCGGATCTTCGTATCGACGATGTCGGTATGAAGCTGACCCTCAAGGATAACAAGCTCAACGTGCTGGCTCGCAGCACCACCAGCGACTTCAGCAAGATCGCCGCTCTGATCCTGAAACAGGCCAATCCGGCGTTCGAAGCCGAACTGTCCGGTGGAGCTGTCGATATGGCCCTCGACGACAAAGGTGCCGGCAAGAGCGACCTGAAGTTCTTCTTCGCGAACTTCTTGCCCGGCAAAGATGCTGCGGCGGTCAAGGAAGTACTTGGCCTGCCTGCTAACGCTCAGGTGACCATGGACGCCCCTGCGGGCGACGTGGCCCTGGTGGCCGTAGAGCAGCCCGAACTGACCGTCGACGGCAACCTGACTCAGGTTCAGGCCGACGGCCAGAAACTGCTGGCTGCCTCTCCCGGCGAAGTCGCCTCTGGCGGCGGCGGCGGTGGCGGCAAGATGGGTCTGATCGCTCTCGGCGTGCTGTTGCTCGCCGGCGTCGGCGGATTCCTCGCCTTCGGTAAGAAGGGCTAGGCGCTCTCTCTAAAGCGAAAGAAAAAGGGCTCCGGCAACGGAGCCCTTTTTCTTTCGCTGGCTCGAGATGATTAGCTGTCTGCTCCCACCAGCACCGACAGATCGAGTTTGCCAAGGCTGAACACTTCGCCCGCTCCGGTCACGGTGATGCGAAGGGGCCGATTCGGGGTCATCAGTTTTCGCAGACCTTCGGTGATATCGACCACTCCTTGTCCCTGTCGCGGCTGTAGGGAGCCGACGCAGCGGACATCGTCGGCGGGAGTGTCGGCTTCGATCCCGGTGGCGTTAAGAAAGAACCTCAGCTCGACCGCCTCGCTATCGCGGACCCGAATGAGAGCGCGGCGAAGCCCTTTCGGATCGACCGGGACGGTGGGGCGACCGGAGAACGTCTCTACGGTAGCGTTCTGGAAGCCGGAAAAGCTCAGGTGAAGGTGCTCGTGCGACTGTTCCCCGCGATGGCTCATCTGCATCTGGGCCTCCATCTCCGGCCCCTCCTCCAGGGCCATCATCCACATGAGCTTCGTCAGCGCGGCCTCTGGTGTCAGATCGAATCCGCTCACGATGCGCGGCTCTAGCAGGGTGGCGGACGCATCATAGCGACCCAGATCGACCCCGCCCTCCAGGCATTGCGTCACGACCAGGAGCATCTTGCCGGCGCGGGCAGCCTGGGCCACGGCCTCGAGCAGTTCAGGGTCGCGAGGGGTGGTGCCGCTGCCGAACGTCCTGAGGACGAACCCCTTCAGGTCGTCACGCTCGAAGAAGGGGGCGAGTTGGCTACCTTTGACCCCGGGAAATAGGGTCAGGTCCATGACCCGGTCGTCGAGCGCTTTGTGCACGTAGAACGGCATGTCCTCGGATGGCGCTTTGCGAATTCTCTTTCGGTTGATCTGAATCGTGTCGCCAAAGCTTCCCAGCGCGGGATAGTTGGGGGAGGCGAAGCCGGCCCTAGCATTGACGCTGACTTTGCGGGTGCGGTTGCCGCGCAGGAGATGGTCGCCGAAGGCCACCGTGACCTCGGGAACGCGGGGGATTCCGGTCGATTTGTAGCCGGCCACGTAGAGCGCGTTGAGAAAGTTCAGGTGGGCGTCGGTCCGTTCGGCGAAGATGGGGCTCTGGCTCCCGGTCACCACGACCGGCTTGGCCAGGTTGACCAGCAAGAACGACAGGGCGGAAGCGGTATACGCCATGGTGTCGGTGCCATGGATGACGACGAAGCCGTCGTACTGATGATAGACCCTCTCGATAGCGGCCGCGATGGTCAGCCAGTGCCGGGGGCCGACCGCCGACGAGTCGAGCGGGCCCACTTCGGACCCGTCGGCCTCGCTGAGCGAGCGCAGGTCCCACTCGATCCCTTTGCCGGCGCCCATGCCGGCGAGCACCTCGCGCAGGCGTTCGGCGCCGGCCGGGACCAGAGGGGAAGACGGCTGCCCTTCGATGCTGGGGAGCATGGCGAAAGTGCCGCCGGTGTAGAGCACATAAACTTTACTAGGACTGGTGTTGGACACAGGGGCAGATTCTGCGGAGACCTGCGAATCTCCTCAGAGGGGGAGAACACGGCTCACAGGCCGTAGGGCGGGAAGAGAAGACTTCAAGCAAGAGGTGAGCGATATGGGCCAGTTTGTGGACGGAGAATGGAAGACCGGTTGGTACAAGTCGGGGGAGGACGGCAGCTTTCAGCGGCCTCCGACGACGTTTCGTGAGTCCATTTCCGCTTTAGACGAAGGGCGTTACCATCTCTATGTGTCCTGGGCTTGCCCCTGGGCCCATCGCACCCTGATCGCTCGTTCCGTGCTGGGCCTGGAAGAAAAGATTTCCGTCTCCTACGTGGATTGGCTTCTCGACGATGACGGCTGGAGGTTTTTTCCCGAGCACGAAGGGTCGAGTGAGGACCACCTGTTCGGCTTCGACCGCTTGCGCCACGTTTACAAAAAGGCAGACGATAAGTACACCGGACGTGTCACGGTCCCCATTCTGTGGGACCGGAAGAGCGAGCGGATTCTCAATAACGAGTCGCGCGAGGTGCTACGCCAGTTCACCACGGTTCTTCGTCCCTGGCACGCGGAAGGGGCGCCCGACCTGTGTCCCGAGGAGCTCAAGTCCGAGATCGACGCCACGCTCGACGCCATCTACGAGCCGATCAATAACGGTGTCTACAAGTCCGGTTTCGCCAATTCGCAGGAGGCCTACGACAAGGCCGTCGAGACGCTCTTTGCCGCTTTGGATTCATGGGAGAAGCACCTGGACGGAACGAACTTCCTGGTCGGAGGGCGCTTCACCGAAGCGGATATCTGCATGTTCACCACGCTGCTTCGCTTCGACCCCGTGTATCACACCCACTTCAAGTGCTCTTTGCGCATGCTGGCCGAATATCCCAACCTGGATCGCTACCTGAAGCGGGTGTACCACCAGCCGGGTGTGGCCTCGACTTGCAACCTGGAACACATCACCAAGCACTACTTCGTCTCGCATCGCCACATCAACCCGACCGGAATCGTGGCTCGGACCCCTCGCGCTTTCTCGCTGGGAGACTGAAGTCGGCTTAGAAGATCGGGAGATGGTCGACCAGCAGGCCGCTGGACAGATCGTCTTCGACGGCCATGACCACGCGAGACTGGCTGCGCTCCCAGTGCAGGGAGGGGGTGCTCGAAGGCCCGTTGGTCTCTGGTTCGGGGAAGGTTTCGACCAGTTGACGGAAGGTCGGTGGGTTGCCCAGGCCGGCCTGGCGTAGTTCAAAAAGTCTCTGGGAGAAGTTCAGGGCGCTGCGTTTCCAGCTGGCCCAGTCGACCTGAGGGCCGCGCGGGAAAAGGACCCAGACTCCCTGCAGCATGCTGTCTTGTTTCAGGGGGTAGACGTAACCGCGCTGCCCGCCGGCCGAGATCTCGAAGCCGGGGCGCTCCTGGTCGTCGGCGGCTCGCTGCAGCAGATCTTTGAGGTCGTCCTTACTCAAGGGGGGAACCTCTCCGGTCTTGTGAACTTCGACATCGAGCGAGTGGGTGCGGCTGATCAGGTAGAGATGGCCTGCGGCCATCTGAAGGTCTTGGGACCAGGCGTCGAGTTGCCAGTCGAGCAGTGAGCGAATCGGATCATCAGACACGGTAAGCGGGTTTTTCTCCTCGGGATAAAGCGAGACCTTGCGGCCCTCGAGAAAGGGGCGAGTTGCCCTCCGACCTGCCCCCCGCCTTCGACTCCGAAGGGATTCCGGTGTCGGCGGCTAAAGGGAGGCCCTCGAAAAAGAGTTTGAAAGAGGTTTATTGATGGCTTTAAAAGACATTGGGAAGAATACCCCCGCCGTGGAAGTGATCCGCAGGGTCCTCGAAGAGCAGGGGAAACCCATGAGTCTCGAGGAGTTGACGGTCAGCGTGCTGAGCGCCTGGGGGAGAGACTTTCCGAACACGCCCTACGAGCAGATCCCGCTGATCTACAAGCTGGCCACCAACGCCCTGTCTTGCTCCGTAAGTTTTGACGATGCCGGCGGCAAAGTGCCGATCATCAAGCGTGAGGAAGGGGCCGAGGACGAAGTGCCTCTCTCTCCCCAGCTCGGGCCCCACGACCTGAATCTGATCGTGGACAAGCTCAAGCACGTCAAGGTCGCTCTGCCGGCCTAACCCCGAAAAGAGGTACCCTATGCGGATCGTCGACCGCGCCAATGGCAATATCCTGCTCGAGGTGCTCGACGACCAGGGAGAAAAGCTCACGGATCTCGTGGAGGACGTTCAGTCCTTTCAGGTCAGTGAGCTTTTTCTTGAGGTCGCCGAGCGCGAGGGTGTCGACCCCTCTATCGTCAGTCGGCTCCGTCAGGAGCTAGCTCAATCTCCGACTCTGTTTGTAGGCAGCGAACCAACCTTGGAAGGGCCCGCCGCGCAGCGCCTGGCCGGGCAGCTTCTCGACCATTCCGGCGCCCCCGTCGGCGGGCTGGTGGTGACGGCGCAAAGCCAGCAGGAAGAGGCTGTATCCTGGGGCTTCTCGCGTCCCGACGGGACGTTCGAGCTCAGTTTTGCTGCCCGTCCCGACTGGAGTACGGTGGATCTCCTGATCTCTGGCCGAGGAGGTCTGCTCCTGAGCTCTTTCGAGCTCGATGAGCTGCACGACGAAGTCGAACGGATGGAGCCGTTTACGGTCCACACCGTGACCGGACGTATTCTCGTCGATGGGCAGGGGGGGCTGGCCGGCGGCCGCGTCGAGGCCTGGAGCACATGGTCGGTGACGGACGCCGAAGGGCGCTTTGCCATCCCCGTCGATCGGCTCGGGGAAGAGCTGCATCTCGAAGTGTTCGCGCCTTCAGGTCAGCCGTTAGGCGGCTACTGGAAGGTCGCTCTGCCCGCTTCGGAGCCGGCCGACCTGGGTGAGCACTCGGTGCCTGCACCAGATCCGGCTTGGCCTGATAACGACGAGCCGTTGCTGGCGGTCGAACTTCCTCACGACTCGATGTTTCCCGGGGTCTCCGAGCACCCGCTGGGATAAGCAATCCTCCGACCAAAACGCCTCTCCTCACGGGGGGGCTTTTTTCTTCTCCACCCTATCCTTTCGGGGCCCTCCCCTGGGATCGCAAGGGTAGAAATCACGGCGACGCGGGGAATTCGTCGGCCCGGCTAAGAAGGCTTCAGGCATGATTTTTCTGCTTTGGGGAGCTTCTCTATGCTCGCCCGCCTGATACAGTTTGTCGTTTGGTCTCTGGGGTATGCGCTGCTCGATGTCTATCGCACCGTGCAGAAGGTCCTGGGGCGAGAGAGTCTGGTGCGTCCCAGCACCGAGGGACTCGAGCCGATCGAGGTGGTACGAAGCTGTCTCGAGTCATGTCTCGAGGTGCGCCGGGTCGGTCCGACCCAGACGGCGACCGTGCTTTGCGCCGGCTTTCGCCATTTCCGCGAGCCGTGGGCGCGCGATTTCGGGTTTGCCAGCTACGGACTGATCGCCGAAGGTCGCTCGGACGTTGTCCGCGACGGGGTGAAGCTGTTCTTCCGCCACCAGAAGAGCACCGGTCAGCTCCCTCTGAAGATGCACTCGACGAAGCTCCTGGAACGCTACCTGCACTCGCTGTTCGCCAGGGTCCAGCCGGTCGACGCCAACCTGATTCCTCGCTTCATCACGGCTCACGGGACCCGTTCCCTCGATTCCACGCTGTTGCTGGTGATTGCCTGGGGGGAATGTGTGCTGCACACCCGTGACGAGGAGTTGGCCGTCGACATTCACGGACAGGCGCTGCTGGCGCTTGAGTGGGTCGAGCGCTATAAGGGTCAACACGGTTTGATTCACCAGGGGCCGTTCGCGGATTGGGCCGACTCGATCGCCCGCCGAGGGGCGGTGCTCTACACCAACGTGCTCTGGTGGAAGGCGGTGAAGTGTCTCGAAGAGGTCGAAGCGTTTCTCCCCAACAAGCTGCATCCGCACAAGGACACCTCGAAGGCGATCGGCGATCGTCTTATCACTCATCTGTACAGCGAGCAATTGGGCTACCTCAAAGCCACCCCTCATTCGGCTATGTTCGCCACCACGGGTAACTTTCTGGCTGTGGCCTGGGGTCTGACCACGCGTAAGCAGTCGCTCTCGATCCTGGAGTACGCGGACCGGGAAGAGCTAAGCTCGCCGGTGCCCAGTCGGGTCACGGACAGGGACTACCCTTTCTATCTGGTCGGTCCCGAGATGTGGATCGCCGGGATCTCGAACTACCATACTTCGTGTTCCTGGATGTGGATCGGCGGGTGGCATGCGGTGGCTAACCATCGCGTCGGGAGGCGCGAGAAGGCTCGCGAAATTCACGACAGGATGCTGGCCACAGTGGCCAGGGACGGTACGGTCTACGAGGTTCACGCCCCGACGGGCGAACCGCTGGCGACCCGTCTGTACCATTCGGAAGAGCCGCTATCCTGGAACGCCGCCCTGATTCTCTATTCCGAGTCTGTGATCGCCAAGGAGCTGTAAGTCTGATGCATGAGTGGGAAAACCGTTATCGAGTCGGGATGTTCACCAACGTCTATCTTCCCACCACCAACGGCGTGGTGGTCTCGGTCGAGACCTTTCGCAGGGCGCTGACCGAATTAGGCCACCACGTCTATGTTTTCGGCCCGGACAGCGGGAGTATCGACGACCGTGCTCCGTACATCTTTCGCTACCCCGCTCTGGAGCTTCCGCTGCAGAAGTACCCCCTGACGTTGCCGGTCTCGCCGTACATCGACCACGTCATTCGGAATCTCAAGCCGCAGGTGCTGCACGCTAACCACCCCGCCCTGTTGGGGCGGGTGGCCGAGCGTAAGAGTGCCGAGCTGGACCTACCTCTTGTCTTTACCTATCACACCCGCTACGCCGACTATTCTCATTACGCCGACCCGTTGCCCCAGGAGAACGTGAAGGAGTTTATCGACCACTGGCTGGCGTCTTTTATGACGGCGTGTCACCAGGTTGTAGTGCCCAGCAAGAGTATCAAGGAGATGCTGATCCAGCACTACGGCGACGCCATCGCGACTCACGTCTCTATCGTCCCGACCGGCGTCGAAACAGCCAAGTTTTCGAAATACGAACACCTCGAGGCGCGGCAGAAGCTGGGTTGGCCGGCCGAGCGCAAGACTTTGGTCTCGATCGGGCGGTTGGCGAAAGAGAAGAACTTCGATCTTCTGATCAAGGCTTTTGCCCGCCTTCAGCGCCAGGACGCCTATCTCGTTATCATGGGGGGAGGCGATGAACGGAAGCACCTCGAGAGCCTGGCTCGCGACCTGGGTGTCGCCGAGAGGGTCCAGTTCGCCGGGCTGGTGCCGTTTGATGAAGTTCCCCTTTATCTAGCGGCCTCGGACCTGTTCGTCTTTGCCTCGGTGACGGAAACTCAGGGTCTGGTCACCCTGGAGGCCATGGCTTCGGGCCTCCCGGTTGCCGCCGTCGACGCTTCTGGAACTCGGGAAGCGGTCAGTGCGGACTGTTCGGTGTTGACCGAAGAGTCCGAGGAAGCGCTGGCCCGGGGGATGGCGCAGATGTTAGAGAGCGGCGACCCCGCCTCGGCGCGAGAGGCTGCTCGAAGACGGGCCTCGGAGTTCGACGTGCTGGTTCAGGGGCGAGCGATGGTCGAAGTCTACGAGAAGGCGATCGCGGCTCACAAGGCGCGCTCTCGGGTCCTGATCATGTCCGAGCGGATCAAGACGCGTTGGGAAGAGCTGCTAAGTATCTTCCGTCTCTGAGCCGAAGTAGGGATACGGCGCCGGCTTCTGGGCCCTGGTGGCTTCAGGGACGGCGCTGTGTTCGAAGGGGCAGTGCCGGCAAGCGTTCCCGCAGCAGGTGCCTCGGCGCAAGTGGAAGCGCTCGGTGAGAACGAACTTGCCGTCTTCCATATAGAAGTCGTCAGGATGAAGGTTGCTCACTTCAGATACTCCTCGAACACCGACTTGAGCAGGTTGTAGGGGGGAGGAAGATGCCGGGGGTGCAGCGGCTTGAGGTTCGGGCCGGTAAGCGCGTGCACGGACTCTCCTTCGACGACCAATGTGTCACGGTTGAAGCCTCGATACCCCATTCCGACACGTAGCCCTCGGAACAGGCTGGGAAAGACCTCGAGTCTCAGGATGTCGCCGTAGCCAAGGCGCCCCTTGAGACGCACGCTGTAAGAGAGGACCGGGGCGAAAAGCCCCTGGGCTTCGAAGTCGGGGTAGGGCAGTAGGTAGCGAGTAAAGTACTCGGTGCGCCCCTGCTCAAAGTACACTGGGTAGTGGGAGTGGTGCACTACTCCCATCTGGTCGGTCTCGGCGTAGCGGACCGCGATCAGGCTTTCGCTCAGGGACACGTGGTGGCTTTCCTCTCCAAAAGAAAAACGACCTACCCCTTAGAGAGAGGCGGTCGTTTCCGTCGGCTCTGACGCGATGCTGCCGTGTTAGGCGGTTGCGAGCGCGTTGAGCTTCTTCATCAGGCGCGACTTTTTGCGACCGGCCTGATTTCTGTGAATGACGCCCTTGGCGACAGCTTTGTCCAGCTCGGAAACGGCTTTGACCACAAAGGCTTTGGCTTCTTCCTGGCTCTGACCGGTGACGCCTTCGTTAGCTCTGCGCAACGAGGTCTTCACCTTAGATTTCACCATCTGGTTGCGAGCACGACGGCGCTCCTGAACCTTGATGGCTTTTTTTGCACTCTTTGTGTTGGCCACTGAGTTGCCTCCGCTAAAACTTTGCTCTTCCCACGTTTGGGGTCGAACCGCGCTAGTATAGTAGGCCACCGCTGGCGCGTCAACCCATGTTCGAAGAAACCGCCTCAGCGCCCGCGATATATAGGCTGAGGCAGGCCCTCGGGTCGAAACTCTGGCATCGTCGCTTCGCCCCTGGCCGAAATGTCCGAGCGCCGCAGAACCTTGCTTACGGTCATCATCAAAATCTTCAGGTCCCACCAGAAGCTGTAGCCTTCGGCGTAGACGACGTCGAGTTCGAGCTTGCTTTCCCAGTCGAGCGCGTTGCGACCGTTGACCTGACACCATCCGGTCAGCCCGGGGCGGACCAGGTGGCGTTTCCACTCGCGCTCCGTGTAGCGGTCGCGATATCGCTCCAGAAGGGGGCGTGGTCCGACCAGGCTCATATGACCGGCCAGAATGTCCAGCAGCTGAGGCAGCTCGTCGAGTGAGGTCGACCGTAGCTTTCGGCCGAAACCGCCCAGCCGTACCTCGTCGGATAGCGGGTCGCCCTTTTCGTCGAAGGCGTCTCGCATCGAACGGAATTTGTGCAGCAAGAACGGTTTGCCGTCTTTACCCAGCCGCCGTTGACAGAAGGTCACCGGACGACCAAGTTTCAGGCCGATCAGCGCCGTCAGCAGGCAGAGGATCGGAGCAAGGGTCAGCAGGAGCGCCATCGACCCAACAATGTCGAAAAGTCGCTTTCCGCCTTGTCGGTAGAGGGAGAATTCCAGAGGAAGATTCATTTCAGCCGCTTCGCAGGCCGGGCGAGCATCACCTAGCGCGCTGGCCAGACCCTCTCGGGAAGGGGGTAGACTGGGTCCAGTTGGTGAGCTTTTTCCAGTAGCTCCCGGGCCCGTGTCGGCTCGCCCAGGCCATAGAGAGACATTCCCCATCCGAAAAGAGCCCTGGCCTCTGGAGCGGGGGCTGTCTCACTCAGGAAACGGTAGATCGGTTCGGTCCGGGCCGGCTCGCGCTGAGGGTCGACGCCATCGGCGATATCGTAGAGCATGGGTCGAAGCTCGGTGGCAAGCTTCTGGCGATGCCCAGGGTGGGCGATGCTCCAACCCTTGTCCAGATCGTAAATGGCCAGAGCGTCTCGCACGACTTTGTCGTAAAGCTCCTGATCTCCGAGAGAGCGGGCCGTCGCGAGCAGGCCGCGATAGATGCTGGGGCGATTGAAACGGTCGCGCTGGAGAGCCCTGGAGTCGTTCGCCAGGGCGGATTCCCAGCGCCCCATGGCACGGTCGACCTCGGCGGCGATCTGGTAGGTCGCCGCATCTTCCGGGGCGACTTTCAGGGCGCGCGCCACTAGCGGTTCCAGTTCGGAAGGGTCGCGCTGGGAGGCTACGCCAAGGGAGAGGGCGGTCAGGGCCGGGCGTCCCCAGATCGGCAGGCGGTCAGAGACTTCGCGGGCCATTCGGTAGCCGATTTGCGGATCGGTTTGTCGGGTGCTCAGCTCGTACTCCCTGGCGAAAGGAAAGATGAGCAAGACTAGCGCTAGCAGGGGCAGGGGCCAGGGAGAGAACGACCGGGTGGGCGGCGCGGGTTCCCTGTCGCCTCGCAAAAGGGCCAGCACGAAGGCGGCGCTGGTCCACATGACGGCGAAGTGATATCCGATCTCGAACTGAGAATAGAGGCCACCGATGGCCAGTCCAACCAGGGGTGCCCGTTGCCAGGGCTTGGTGGCGGGCGCGATGGCGGACTTGGCCAGGTACAGCCCTAGCCCGATACCGAGCAAGATGGTGCCCACCCAGCCCACTTCCGAGAGCAGTTCCACGACGGTGCCGTGGGCGGAGTCGCTGAAATAGTAGTAGTGCTCTTGAACTGCGGGATAGGCTTCACTGAAGCGGTCCGGGCCGACTCCCAGAAGGGGGTGGTGCAGGGACAGTTCCAACGCCGCTCGCCAGAAATGAATTCGGCCAGCGGCAGAGTCGTCGGCACCGGTGAGGGAGGCCATACGACGCTCGGCAAGCTCTCCCAGGGAATGCTTCGCCCCGATGCCGGTGACAAGAAGGCTGGTCAAGGCGCCCAGCAGTACGAGTCGGAAGAGAGCCTGCTTGCCCAATCGGCCAGAGAAGGCCAGGCTAAGAAGGGGCGGGGCCGCAAGAAGCGCCACCCCGCCAAGCAGCCCCATCCCTCCCAGGTGCTGTCTAATGGCGACCAGCAAAAGCAATCCGGCCAGGCCAAACAGGCCCCAGCCGACGATCTCTCGGCCCGACGATTGCGCCTCGAGAAGTAGCAGAAGCACCAGTCCGATAAGGCCCGCGAGCCAGGCCGCGCGAGAGACCGTCAAGGCCAGCGAGGCCGCGCCAAAGGTCGTTCCGATCAAGGCCCAGGGAAGCTCCCGCCGGTCCGCTCGTAGAAGAGCCGAAATGGCCAGGGGAAGTACCAGGAGCAGCCAGTTGGCCAGGGTACCGGGTAGCTGGAAAGGGCCTGCTGCGCGAAAGTCGGCGGGGCTTCTCAAGGCCGGTTCCAGGCTGATCAGGCCAGTCACCAGCAGAGGGCCGTAAAGAGAGGCGTTGCGCCACGCCATACCCGCTTGAACCGGCAGAGCCGAAGGCGCCGCCCACAGAACGGCAGCGGCAGCGACCCAGCCCAGGACGAAAAGCAGGCTTTCGAGGGGATCGCCGCCCCGCCAAGCCGAGAGGGCGCTCCAGCCGAGAAACAAGGATAGCCAGAGGCCCGGTGAGCTGAGGCTGGGTTTCTGGGGGCGCCATCCAGAGAAGGCTAGAGCGAGAAGGGCGAGGATGGCAAACTGCAGCCGCGATGCACTAGAGATCCCCACCCCAGGATCGACAATCAGGTCGGGAGCCTCGGGGAAAAGGGCCTGCCAGAGTGGGGGAAGGCAAGGCATCCACCATAGCAACAGAAGCGGAACGGAGGCTCCGCGAGCTATACCCTGCGCAGCCCGATTGGACTGGGGCGACATAGTCCGCCATTTTGGTCCGAAAGAACCCCATTCCTGCACGGTTTTCCGTCCGACGTCGCCCATCGATCCCCCCGGCTGGAGGAAAGTCAACCCGTTGCTCCTGGCGAATCGACCGTGCTACCATCGCATTTGTCGCTTCCGCTTGCGGTGTAGCGAGCCGAAATGTACTGAGCCGATGTTTTTACCTGGGGAGCAGTACTCCGTGCTCTTGTGTTGAGTACCGTCGCTTCGGCGTCGGAGTCCTGATAGAGCGCGGGCCAGAGGTGCGCCCTCCTGCTTTTGCAGGTTCAGGTACAGGCTCGTCAAGCCGTCTCGCGGAGCGGCTTTTTTTGTGCCCTCCCGAGTTTTATCCTAATCGGTCTATAATGTAGGAGGGGGGCAAAGGGGCGCACCCGAACGGGCAACGCGACAGCCCAAGAGAGGATTTACCACCCCATGCCTTATCATCACGATCCCCGGGAAGTGCTCGAGTTCATGCTGGCTCACGGCGCGGTTCGCTACAGCAAAACCGGAGAAGTCACTCACCTGCCGTGTTCCCTTACTCCCTGGAAGGCCGACCGGGACTTCGTGCGAGAGAACGAGGAAACGACTTCCCTCTATACCGAGCTCTATCACGCGGTAGCCAATGACGACGACTTCCTCCATCGCGAACTAGAGCAGGCGCGGGCTGCCGACCCGTTCATCGAGAATCTGTTCAAAGCCAAAGAGCAAGAGCGGGCGGGCAAGCCGGCGATCTACCTCAATCGCAACGACAGTATGCCGGCTCTGCAGAGCGGTGGCGGCGTATGGCCCAAGCAAGTAGAGATGAATCTCATGGCTTCGGCGCTGGGCGAAGCCTCGTCGGTCGTCTGGCGGATGCATCGTTTTGTCGGTCAGCACCTCGACCAGGAGCTCAAGGAGAACTGGCCTGGCAAAAATCTGGCTGGCGCTATCGCCGAGGGTTACAAAAATCTCAACGCCGATGGCATCGTTTTGCTGCTGATCCCCGTCGGTGAGGTCTCGGTCTTTGATCAGCGCATCCTGGAGGCGCGCCTGGTCGAGGAGCACGGGCTCAAAACCAAGCGCGCCTCGCTCGAAGAGCTGGGCGCCAGAGGCGAGTTGCGCGGGGGCGACCTCTACTTCGACGGCTTCAAGGTCTCCATCGCTTATTTCCGTACGGGCTACGCTCCCTTTCACTACACCAACGAGGACGCCTGGAAAGCGCGTCACCTGATCGAGGCGTCGACGGCGGTTTCTATCCCCTCGGCTCGGACCCAGTTGGCGAACACGAAGCTGATTCAGTTGGTGCTCAGTCACGAGGATGTCCTGCGGAGATTTGCTCCGGCCGACGTGGCAGGGCGACTGGCACGCACCTGCGTTGCCTTCACCAAGCTCGACGAACTCTACAAGAGCGCTGACGGTGGAGAGGGTCTGGGGCGTGAAGTCGCCTTGCAGAATCCGGACGACTGGGTTTTGAAGCCGCATCGCGAAGGGGGAGGGAACAACTTCTTCGGCGACCAGCTGGTCGAGCAGCTCAAGAGCATGAGCGCTTCGGAGCGAGCCGCTTATATTTTGATGGAGAAGATTCGGCAGCCGGCCTTCGATTCGGTTCGCCTGATCGATGGTGAGGCCGTGCCGTGCCGTTGCGTCACCGAGTTGGGCTTCTTCAGTACGGCCTACTTTGACCCCGGCGTGCTCAAACCGCGCTTTTTGAAGACGGATGGATACTTGCTCCGTACCAAGGACGAGACGACGGACGAAGGGCTGGTTCTCGGAGGGTTCTCCTTCCTGGACACCATCTCGTTCTAGGCCGACTTTTCGCACGAAAAGCTAACGGGCGAAGCTTCGCGAGAAGTCTTCGCCCGTTATTTTGGTGGGGACTGACTGCCTGTCCCGTTCGCCTTCTAGAACTTGTCTTTTTTCTGCCGGAGCGCCTTGAAGACGGCGCGTCGGTCGCTTTCGCCGGTGTAGCTTTGAACTTCGGGCGAGTCCAGGCGCAGGAACGGGTTCGTCGCTAGCTCGATGCCCATCAGCAGGGGGATCGAGGGCGTTCGATGAGCGGCCTTGCGCTCTCGGAGCGCTTCTTCTCCCAGCACGTGTTCGGCCCAGGCGAGATTGTTGCCGGTGTATTCGTGGCCACACCAGATTCGCGTCTCGGCGGGGAGTCTTTTCAGCTTACCCACGGAGTCGCACATCTCATCGTAGGTTCCTGTAAAGACCGCTCCGCAGGAGGCTCCGAACAGGACGTCTCCGGAGAAGAGATGGTGGCTCAGGGGAAAATGAAAGGCGATATGTCCCTCGGCGTGTCCCGGGACTTCCAGCACTTCGACCGACTCGCCGGCGAACTCCAGGCGGTCTCCCGCCCGCACCGTGCGGCTCGCGTGGGGGACCCGGTTTCCGTCTCGCTCGCTGCAGATCACGGGTAGTCCGGGGTGGCGCTGGAGGATGCCGGAGATGCCGCCCGTGTGGTCGGCGTGGTCGTGAGTGATCCAGATCGCTACCGGTTGGACTCCCTTCGCTTGGAGAGCTTCCAGGACGGGCTCGGATTCCGCCGGGTCGATCAGCAAAGCCTCCCTGCGCGGCGGGTCGAGGACCAGGTAAGAGTAGTTGTCTTTGAGGGTGGGAACGAAGTGGACGTCCACGTCGGTTCGGCTACGGGACCGGAACCACAGGCACGGTCGGCATGGCCAGAACGTTCCCCATGACGTAGCCGATAGCCAGAATCACGGCGGCTACGACCACGGCGACGGCCACGTTGCCTTTGCGGAGCTCTTCCATCTCGTCGAGGCCAGGGGTCATCTTGTCGAAGAACCAGACCCCCAGTCCGGTTCCGCATCCCATCAGAAGGGCGGCAAGGAACGCCCATCCCACGGCTCTGCCGATCTCTTCAAGTACTCCCATGCTGCCCTCCGCTGCAAACGCCGGGTGCGATCGGGTCGACCCCGCCCTGGCTTTATCCTGGCAGATTCATGCCGAGGCGGGCGATCCCTCCTGGTAAACGCGGCAACGGGGAGGAAGCCAAAGTTGTGGGGTCCAATCCTAGCACAAGGGGATATCTATGCGATATCGCGGGGAGCGCGAAGAGGTGGCGGCAGATTGCGTGAACTGAAAGAGTTGGCCCTTCCCGAGAGCTTTGAGGAGCTTTGGGAAAAGAAGGCGAAGTACGGCCCTCGTGCCGTGGTCATAGCTGGTGGCACCGAGATCGTCGCCGACCCCCCCGAAGGTGTCGAATGTCTGATCGACATTCGCCAACTGGGTTTGCGGGGCATCAGCGAGGATGAAAACCTGATCTCGATCGGGGCAACCACGACCATGGAGGCTCTAGCTCAGTCGCCGGTGGTGGCTTCTCTGGCCCAGGGGATGCTCTGCCAATCCTCCTGTCAGGGCTGGCCCGCGCCGGTTCGCAGCGCGGCGACATTGGGAGGGAATCTGGCCGGTGGAGATCCGTTCGCCGACACTCCGGCAGCGCTGCTGGCTCTGGGAGCGCAAGTGGTTTTGCAGACGCCGGCGGGCGAACTGTTGGTTCCTATCGATGACTTCTTTCTCGACTATCGTAAAACGGCGGCCAACGACGCCGTTCTCGCCGAGGTGCGTATCCCTAAGACTCCCGTCGAGGGGAAGGGCGCTTTCTTGAAGTGCTCTCCGTCTAGCATCGACAAGGCGATGATCAACCTCGGAGTGTATGCCGAGATCGAGCACGGTCGTTGCCGTCGGGTCCGGGTTGCGGTGGGGGCGGTAACCCGCATCCCTCATCGGCTGGGAGAGGTCGAGGCGCTAATGTCGGACCAGATCTTGGAGCCGGAACTGATCGAGGAGGCCGCTGAGTTGGTCGCGCGGGGAGTCGAGCCGATGCTCGATATTCGCGCCTCGGTCGAGAAACGTCGAAGCCTGCTGTCGGTTCTTTTCAAGCGCGCCGCCCACCAACTCGCTCAGGCGATTTAACCGGGTTTTTCTCCTCGGGGGAGAGGGTACAAGGGAAAGGCGACCGCCTGACACCAAAGCTATGGTAAGCGGTCAGAGAGTAGGATACCCATGATTTCTATCAGCATGACTGTCGATGGCCGGCCGCTTTCGGCCCAGGTTTCGCTGGGGACGACCTTGCGCTCTTTCCTGGAGACCGCTGGCGGCGCTTCTCAGGAGTTGGGCGTGCTAAGCGATGGTCAGCGGGCGATCTCTTCAGAACTCGAGTTGGCCGTACGCTGGCAGGGGGCAAGCTTGGTCACGGCTGTCTCCGAAAAGCATCTCGCTGAAGTGGCGGCGCTGACGCCCGAGCAACTGCTGGTCGCCGTAGAGAAGTCGTAGGCGTTCAGGCCCGCATTGGGGCCAGGACGTTGGCAGGCCCGAAGGTGTAGGGCGTGGTGCGACCTTCGCGGGCGACTTTCTCGACGAAGTTGCAGAGGTGGTTGACTAGCCACGAGAAGTAGACCGGCGTGATGACCTCGGGCTTGGCTTCAGGCACCGGGTTCATGAAGTCGATAGCGTACGGCACGCCATCCCGGATGGCGAACTCGACGGTGTTCATGTCGTAGCCCAGGGCTGTGCAAAGGGTGCGGCACGACCACACGATCTGCTCTCCCAGGTCGGGGGAAAGGTGCTCGTGGTCGACGATGTAGCGACGCTCCGTCGGATTGTAGCGCGTCGGTAGCACCGCCTCGCCGCCCACCACGAAGCAGCGGACGTAATGGTCGAACTCGATGAACTCCTGGAGCATCATGACATCCATCATGGACTCCTCGTAGACCTTGACGACCTCGTCCAAGGTGTCGACACGATAGACTTCGCGCCAGCCGTAGCCATCGTAGGGTTTAAGGATTGCGGGAAGTCCTACGACGTCGAGGACCGATTCCCAGTCAAACTCTTCCTTGAGGTTGTGAAGGTCGTCGCGATCGAGGACCCGTTCGTCGTATTCGCGAGAGGGGAGGAGGACGGTCTTAGGCACCGGCACGCCCAGGCGTTCGGCTAGTCCGTAGTTGAAAAATTTATCGTCACACAAGAACCGGAACGGATTGTTGATGACGTAGGCGCCGTCGAGGGCGGCCTTTTTCAGGTAGGCCTGATAGAATTCGTAGCAGTGCGAGAGCCGGTCGATGACGACGTTGTAGGGGCACTTCTCCTGCAAAGACTGAGGACCGAGGGAGATCCACTCGGCCCTTATCCCGGGTCGGCTGTTCAGTTCGGCCAGCAAGGCCGAGGTGAACACTTCCTTCCCCGATATAATACCGACGGAGATCACCGAAGTGATCCCCGACGGCAAGGGGAGCTAGACACCGGAGACGGCGACCGCTTCCTCTTCTCGGCGACTGGCCGTTATCTGGTGACCGAAAGAGCCGCGCGCGTTGAGCAGTCCCCGGTCGATCGTGGTGGTCGTCATGGTCTTGCACTGGAACTGACCAGAAAGGTACTGCAGCGCTTTCATAGGGTCGGTGTGGGCACCACAAGTGTAGATGTCCACGGCGGCATAGCCGATCTCTGGCCAGGTGTGGATGGAGAGGTGGGATTCGGAAATCACCACCACACCGCTCACGCCGTGGGGGATAAAACGATGAAAAGCGACTTCGCGAACTTCAGCGTTGGCGACTTCGGCGGCTCTGACCATGGCGTCCTTGACGCGGTCGAGGTCGGTTAAAATTTCAGGGTCGCAGAGCGACATCTCTGCAACGATGTGGCATCCCAAGGCTTTCATCGGGGTGCTCCTTTCGATGGGGACGGGCCGTCCGGTTTCACAGCACGTAATAATAGCGACCAGTCCCCGGTTTGTAAAGAGTAGATTGGGAGGGACCTTGGCGGGGGAAAAGGAAGCAGTCATCAGAGTTTTTAGGAGTATGCCACGCGCGGCACCAGTTCCCCGCGTTCGTCACGATGGAGGCCCTTTTACAGTTTCTCAAGAGCATCGGTCTGCTGGACCTGCTCGACGTCACCGTGGTGGCGATCTGTATCTATTTCGTCCTCAAGGCGATCCGCAAGACTCGGGCGGTTCCGATCATCCAGGGGATAGGCGTGATCGTGATGTTGATGGTCGGTGCCCACCTTTTCTCCTTGCGCACCCTCTCCTATATCCTGAACTGGTTCCTGGTCTCCCTGGCAGTGGCGCTTCCTATCATTTTTCAGCCGGAGTTGCGTCGCGCCCTGATGCAGCTAGGTCAGCAGGGTGTGCTGAGTGGGCCGTCCGCGCGCCGAATGGACAAGCAAGAGTTAGCGACCCTGGTGGACGACCTGGCTTTTGCTGCTGGACAGCTGTCGGTTCTGCGCCATGGCGCCCTCATCGTTTTAGAGCAGGACACCGGACTTGAGGATTATATCGAGACCGGGCAGCGACTCGATAGTGTGATCAGCTCGAAGCTCATGATCGCGCTGTTTCACCCAAAAACTCCGCTGCACGACGGCGCCGTATTGATCCGCAGCGACCGTATCGTGGCGGCCGGCTGTACCCTGACGCTTTCCTCGGCGCCCATCGATGCTAAGTTCGGAACCCGCCATCGTGCCGCTCTGGGCGCCACAGAGCAGTCGGACGCCGTGGTTCTGGTGGTAAGCGAAGAGAGTGGAGAGATCCGAATCGCCCACGACGGAAACTTTTCACGTCCTATGCGGGATGAAGGCGAAGTGAAAGCCCAGCTCACCCGATATCTGGCCAGCGAGTCGAAGGACAAAGGCAGTCGATTGCGCCTTCCTCGACGGGGCGGCGGAGCTACCTCGTGAAAGAGAACACGGGGCTGAAAATCGTAGCCGTGGTGCTGGCGGTGGTCCTTTGGGCCTACGTCCGTGTGACCGTTGGTGGGGTGACCCAGAAAGTCATGAACCAACTGGTGCTGCAGGTGCCGTTAGAGACTCGCGGGGCAGGGACCAATCTCATCCCGTACGAGAAATCCAACGATACCATCACCATCACGCTCCGCGGTGAATCGACGGTGGTTTCGGACCTGCGCGAGGGCCTGGTCAGGGCTTATGTCGACGTAGCGGACATGGTCTCGGGCAGTCATTGGCCCGAGGTCCAGGTTCTCGTGCCCCCGGGGGTACAGATTCTCGCGGTAGAACCCAAGTCGGTGAACGTCAAGCTGTCTCCCCCGATGTTCAAAGAAGTTTCGGTTCTCGTCGAGGGCACGGGCGAGCCCAAGGCCGGTTTCCGCGCTCTCAAGCCGTCTTTCCAGCCCAGAACGGTCCGTTTGCAAGGCCCCGAGGCTCTGCTTTCTCAAGTGGAGCGGGTCACTGCCTTGGTGCCGGTGGACGGTCTCGACGAGAGCTTTACCCTGTCGATCCACAACTTGACTCCCGTCAACGGAAACGGCAACGCCGTTATGGGCATCGATTCGAGTATTCGGATGACGCCCCGGAAGATCTCTGCCACTATTCCGATCGAGGCTGCCGAGACCGTTCATAGCCTTCCCGTGATTCTCGACAACGTGAAAGTTGAAGAGAAGGCTGGCTACGCCTATGACCTCGAAGTGGTGCCCCAGTTTGTCCAGGTGCGCAGCTCTGCTCGCGAGCGGACCGCTCTGCCAGCGGGGTTGACTACCGAGAATATCAGCTTCCCCGCCACCGCCGAGGTGCAGGAGCGAGAAGTGACGCTGGCGCCCGTGCGCGGGCTGACCACGGTCGGGAGCAAGACCGTCAAAGTCCGCCTGGTACCACGAAAGAAGTCGGGCGATTCGACGAGTGGCGACGACGCGGCTCCAGAAGTTTCGGGCTAGCCGACTTCCCGGACGGTAAGCCGACTTTTTGCGAAGGCGGCGCAAGGAGGTCCCCCTCGAAAGGCTAATTGGGCGGCCCATGAGTCAGATGAAATTCGGCACCGACGGGGTGCGAGGCAAGGTCAACCGCTCTCTTAAGGTAGAAGACGTTCTCCGCCTGGGTCAGGCCCACGGCTACAGCCTTCGAGAGGCGTTCCGCGGAGAAGGACGACCTCGGGTCGTGGTTGGGCGCGACTCCAGGGTCAGTGGTGATGCCCTGGTAGGGGCGTACGGCGCCGGTCTGATGAGTCAGGGTGTCGATCTCATTGATGTCGGGATCATCCCTACTCCCGGCGTCGCTTTCGCGGTACGGCATCTGCAGGCCCAGGGCGCGGCCATGATCTCGGCTTCTCATAACCCCGTGCCCGATAACGGAATCAAGCTTTTTGCCTCTAACGGTAAGAAGCTTGGCGATGCTCAGGCGCGAGAACTCGAAGGGCGGGTTGCGCAAGCAGAAAGCCTGCCCACGGTTGAGGGAGTCGGGCTAGGGCGACGCAGCGAAGCGATTGTGGCTGTCCGCGAAGCCTATCATGAATTTTTATCCCACCGACTCGAGGGGCGCCTGGACGGCATGAAGGTCGTGTTGGATTGCGCCTTCGGGGCCGCTGCAGGGCACGCACGAAAGGTCTTCGAGGCCGCGGGAGCCCAGGTCGTCTCGTTGAGCGACCTTGCGGACGGGGAGCGGATCAATGTGGCCTGCGGCTCGACCGACCTGGGCGCTCTGAAGGCGGCCGTGCTCGAGCAGGGAGCGGACTTGGGATTGGCCTTCGACGGCGACGCCGACCGCTGTCTGGCTGTCTCCGACAGAGGCGCAGAAATCACAGGTGACCAGATGATGGTCGCTATCGCCAACCATCTCAAGGGTGAGGGGCGTCTGAGCAACGACCTGGTTGTCCTTACGGTGATGAGTAATCTTGGAGCCGAACTGACCTTGAGGCAGGCCGGCATTGCGGTCACTCGGACGCAGGTCGGTGACCGCTACGTCTTCGAGGAGATGGAAAAAAGCGGGGCGGTGTTGGGCGGGGAGCAGTCCGGGCACGTTTTGCTACTCGACCGCCACTGGTCCGGAGACGGTATCCTTGCCGGCTTGGTCTTCGCGGGTGTCTGTCGCCAGTCGGGAGAATCCGTCTCGTCCCTGGTCGACGGAATACCCGAGATGCCTCAGAAACTGGTCAATGTGGGCGGAGTGGATAAATCCGGGCTTGATAGCCATCCGGCGGTGTTAGAAGCGATCAAGGCTGCGGAAGCGGCTCTCGGAGCCGAGGGACGACTTTTGGTGCGGCCGTCCGGAACCGAACCGCTAGTTCGGCTCATGGCGGAAGGTCCCGATGGCGCCGTCATCGACCAGGTGCTCGAGACGCTTCGCCAGGTGGTGGTGAAGGAGCTCTCCTTGTCTTAAAAGGTTGATACGCTCCAAGCAAAACGGCCGCTCTTTGGAGCGGCCGTTTCGCTTGGAGCAGAGTGCGTGCAGCTATCGGGGTTCGATAATAGCTTTGAACATCTTGATGCCGAAGAACAGAACCAGGGCGACAATGGCGGACCCGCCCAGGGAAAGAGCCCCATACGTGCCGTAGAGCAGAACGCCCATCGCCAGTGAGCCGCCTACGGCCACGGGAACAGCGTAGTTCACGTACCGGAGGGTCTCTCGTCGCTTTTCCAGGCACGCTTTGTGGTATACATTGGCGCCCTCGAGTTCGCTGACCGCAATCCCCTGCGAGCGGACCAGGCCGATTTTGCAGACGGGGCACTTGACGACTTCGTTCGAGGTTCCGCAAGACTTGCAGAGCAGCGGGCGCTTGGTCTTGAGCTTTTCAATACCGTGAATGTCGTGGTGGTTGATCGGCTCGTTGCACTTCGAGCAGAGCAGTGGCTTTTTGGTTTTGCAGCCCGGACAGGAGACGTGCTCGGTCGGGTCCAGCATTCCGTTGCATTCGCGACAGTTGTAAACAGGCATAGCCGTTAGCTCCCGAAGGACGGCTCGATGATGGCCGACATCGAACCTTTGCACTGGGGTATACGCGGGTCGGCGCCGTACCCGATGATCCTGTCTCGCTCGAGTTCGGCGCGCTCGCGATGCGTCGAGAAGACGATCACACGTCCCGTGGAGTCGACCTCCTTGGCCATCTGTTGGCAGCGTGCGATGGGGTGCCCAAAGAGGTCGGCCAGCATCAGGATGACATAGTCGTAGGTGTGATAGTTGTCGTCGAGCAATACCACATTCCATTGGGGAAGGGTCTTGCTTTTCGCCGAGACCTCTTCACGTTCTAGTGTGGACGTCGAGCTAGTGGGGAAATCTGCCATATAGGAATAGTTGGCTTTAACCGTCCTTTAATCCTCCGCGTAAAAAGAGCCGCCCGGAGGACAAAGGGCAAGCTCCTGGAGCCTTCGAACCGCAAGGAAAGTCGACAAAAAGGACACGCTATGCAGATCGAGATCGTCAACCCTGGCAGTTTTCATCGCGAAGATCACTTTTATCCGCGCGTGCTGAACGCGCGAATGCACCCTCTAGTGTCTCATTTTATGAGAATGCCCGTCGAGCGCGTGATCGCCCGCTTCTGCCACCTTCATCCCGGTGTCGATCAAAAGGTTCTGGAAGAGTGCCTCAACTACCAGCCCCGTTACTTCCGTTGGTCCGGAGCCGACCTCTTTCACGTGGCTAACGTCGACGGTCTGCGCACCATGATCCTGGTCGAGACCAACAGCTGCCCCTCGGGGCAAAAGTCGACTCCGCTTTTGAGCGAGGACCAGGAAGAGGGCGGCTATCGCCTGATGGTCGACCGCACCCTGCTTCCCGTATTCAAGCGCGGTAGCAAAGGTGGGGTGGCCGCCGTTCTTCACGACAAGAACAAGATGGAGGTCTCGGGGTACGCTGCGGTCCTTGCCGAGAGACTGGAGGAGCCCGTTTTCGTGGTGCCGTTCTTCGACGGTGAAGACAACTCGGGCCACATACGCTACCACGAAGACTATCTGCAGATTCGGCTTTCGCCCCAGGATGAATGGCTGAACGTTCGAGCGGCCTTTCGTTACGTGACTCAGAAGCCGTGGACGCGAATCCCTCACGGGCTCAAGACCCATATCGTCAACCCGATCGTGGCCTGTCTGGCGGGGGGGCGCAACAAAGCCACGGCTAGCCTGGCCTACGAACTGATGAACGCAGAGCTGATGGGATCGGGGTTGATGGTGCGAACTCCCGAGACGTTCCGCAACGTCAGCAAGGCCGAGGTGCCGCTGATCATTCGCCAGATGGGCGGCTTTGGTGTGGTCAAGGTCCCCTACGGTAACGCTGGACAGGGGGTCTATACGATCACCACGCCGGCCGAACTCGAAGCGTTCATGGAGATGGACTTCGAGTACGACAAGTTTCTGGTTCAGGCTTTGCTCGGCAACTTCGAGTGGAGCTCCAAGGGGCGCGCGGGACACTTCTTTCACGTCGGAACCATCCCGAACAAGAAAAACGAGATCTACGTGGCCGATCTGCGCATGATGATCTCTTCCACACCGGAAGGTTTCCGGCCCCTGGCTGTTTACGGACGTCGTTCCCGTCAGCCCCTGGCCGACCAGTTGCTGCCGGATGCGAACTCCTGGGACATGTTGGGGACCAACCTCTCTATCAAAGAGGGTAAGAATCAGTGGGGAAGCGATACGCATCGCCTTCTGATGATGGATGATCGCGACTTCAACATGATGGGGTTGGGCGTGGACGCGTTGTTGGAAAGCTTTATTCAGACGGTGCTGGCGACCATCGCGATCGACAAGATGGCCGCAAACCTGGTCACCGCCAAGGGTAAATTTCGCATGAAGCTGTTCCGAGAGCTATGCGACGACAAAGAGCTAATCAAGGAAGTGGAGCAAGCCTATGCCTTCGAAGGCAGCAGTAAAGAGACTTAGAGCTGACCAGTATCCCAAAGGGGAAGTGACCAAGTTCTGGCTGCATCTTTATCAGGATGCAACCGGGCGACCCGTGGACGTTCCGTTCCTCATCGCACGAGGCGCTGAAGAGGGTCCCACGATGGGCATCGCCTCGGCCGTCCACGGCAACGAACTCAACGGGATCCGCATCATCCATAACCTTCTACGCTACCTCGACCTCTCGAAGATGAAGGGGAATCTCCTCTGTGTCCCCGTGGTGAACGTGCCCGCCTTCAATGACGGGAGCCGACTTTTTCCCGACGGCCTGGACTTGAATCACGTTTTTCCTGGCAAGCCGGACGGTCGTCCCGCCGAGCAGTACGCTCGCTCTTTCGTCACGGCCTTTCTTCCCAACATCGATTTTCTCATCGATATCCATACGGCCTCGGTAGGCCGGACCAACACGATGTACGTTCGAGCCGATCTCGAAGATCCGGTCAGCAAGCAGATGGCCGAAGCTTTCAACCCCGAGATCGTCCTGCAGGCTCGGGGCTCGGATGGCACACTGCGTCGTAACGCCTTGAAAAAGGGGATCCCTTCGATCACGGTGGAGGCGGGGAATCCGAACGTGTTTCAGGGCCGGATCGCGACCGAGGGGGACCTTGGCGTCCGCAATATCCTCATCGACCTCGGCTTCCTCGAGGGCGAAAAGCTGCTGCGTCGCGACCCGGTTTACTGCCCGGGCTCGACCTGGCTCCGCACGACCGGTGGTGGCCTGCTCGAACCCCGCTTCCGACTTTTCGACCGGGTCAAAAAGGGAGCTGAACTCGCGGTGGCTCTCGACCTCTTCGGGGAGAGGATCGGAAACTATGTAGCGCCTTATGACGGGATCGTCATCGGCATGGCGGCCAACCCTGTTTCGGTCCCCGGCACCAGGTTCTGTCATTTCGGACGTCTGGAGTGAGCGTCTGGCTGCTTTCTCATCTGAAAGGGTCGCCGGGAAATCGCATCTTCACCCAGGAGGGTGAGGCCAGGGGGCACGAGGTTCGACTCGTCGACCCGGCGACCCTGGGATGGGCGTGCACGGACGGTTTTTGCGGCTTTCTCGAAGACCGCCCTTCGTTGGTCTTTACTCGCCTTGGAAGTTCGGCCTCCGAAAGCGATCTGTATCCCGTGCGACTGCTAGAAGCTGCCGGTATTGCTGTGCTGAACAGCTACGCCGCCTTGCGGATCTGTCGTGATAAGATCCAGACCTATCTGCACTTGAAGATGGCGGGAGTTCCCTTTCCGGACACCATGTGGCTCGGAGCCGGCTGGACTGCCGAGCAGGTCGAGGAACATTGTGGGCCGCCGCCACATATCGTGAAGGTCGTCAACGGCTCTCAGGGAGAGGGCGTTGTTTTGAGCGAGAGTTGGCGGAGTTTAGCTTCCCTGGTGGGGGCGATGAGAGCGGTTGGAGCGCCGATCCTGGTCCAGCGGTTTCTTGCCGAAGCGCGGGGGCAGGATACTCGTGTCCTCGTGGTGGGGGGGAAAGCGGTGGGCGCTGCCGTCAGGTCGGCACAGAAGCCGGGAGAGTTTCGTTCGAACCTTCACCTGGGTGGTCAGGCCGCTGTCGTCGAGCCTTCACAGCAGCAGAGCCTCGTTGCGGAAAGCGCGGTGCGGTGTCTTGGTCTGCAGGTCGCGGGCGTAGACCTGCTCGATTCCGAGCGCGGACCGGTCGTGGTCGAGGTCAACGGGAGTCCGGGCTACGAGGCTTCTCCGTTCTTTGTGCGTCACGTCTGGGACTTCCTGGAGAATTCGCATCTTCCCCACAGCGCGGGATCATGTTTCCCGTGAAACTTGCCCTGGTCACCGCTCGGTAGGGAAAAACGCCGTGTTCTTTTCAAGCCTCCCAGCTTGGACCGCTGGTCTGTCTATCTCGATGGGTTCGAGGGCACCCTTGCGACCAGCTGAAAGGTGGGAGCCAGGCTCATCTGGGTTGTTGGGTCTTGCCGGTAGTCTCTGAGTTCTCCAAGGAGACGCTCCACCTCATCGGGGGTCGAAAGGTTGTAGCTGAACAGCGCTTCGCTGACCTGCTCCAAGGTGAGTTCGGCAACCATTTTTCCCGGGCCGCGATGATGGACGGAGATCGCCATCTCGATCTCTACCTCTACCAAGCCCGCCTCCCGAGCCGCTGCCAGGAGATTTCGACCGAACCGAGCGTTGCCCCCGTGGGACCTGACGGCTCCTTCATAGAGTTCTAGGTAGCGCTCGAACGCCGGGTGGGGTGGGTGATGGAAATGCCCTTGAAAATCGATATCCTCGACCACCACGGTCCCGCCCGGTCGAGCACAGCCCCGCATGTGGATGAGCGCGGAAGTGGGGTCTTGAAGGTGAGAGAGAAGGTAGCGCGCGTAGACCAGATCGTACGGCTCGCCGTTGGCCTGTTCCCAAGATGCGGCCTCGAACTCCGTTCCCGCGACTCGACGGGCCGCCGCCCGGCGGCGAGCGATATCGATGTAGCCCGGGTCGATATCGACCCCCTTGCAGTGGCCGCTCATTCGGGCAATTTCGCAAGTTACGGTGCCGATGCCGCAACCCAGGTCCAGGCAGCGAGTACCGAATTCGATCCCCGCTCGTCCGAGCACCGCTCGAGTGCTGGGCCACATCGCAGCCGCCAGCAGTTCCAGTCGGCGTGCCCCTTTTTGGCCTCGCTCCAGAACGTAATCACTCATCCTCGGTCCCCCCTAATTCAACAAAAAGCCTAACCCCGATATCGGCGGGTTCGTCAGCCTGTTCAGTCTTTCATCCCTCGAGGTCGTCTCTTCTCTCATTTCATCATCGGGGGTGAGAAGTTTCTTCATCTGCCCCTCAGAAAGCTCGGGCGGACAAGGAATGGGCTCAAGAGAAGTCCACTGGAACGGACAAAACGTTCCGAAAGTATCGCCAGCCGACTCTAACGTTCTCGGCGATGAAGCTGGAAAAGACCTGCGGCTCGAGGCTAGCCGTAAGTTCGCGGGCTTCGGAATTCTCATTCGAAGAGGTCTGAAGGCGTTACCCGAGCGGCTTCGCGTCTCGCACCTGATGCAGGCCTCTTCACCAGAGGTTCATACAATGAGAAGCCTCTGAGGGTAGGGTGAATCGGCAGGCGGCCGTCCCGAGGGATGGCGAAGATAGTCCGTTATGAGCCACCATGAGATCGAACCCAACCACTCCACTTCCGAGCGTGCGATCGACCCTGTCACGGGCGAGATTCTAGGCTCTTCCTCCCGAGAAAGAGCACGCGCGAAATCCGATATCATGACGACGGTCGGTGCTATTCTCTTCACCGCTTTCGGACTGTGGGGGATCTACAGCCACCGGGTCGACATCAAAGCTATGCCGGACCCCGACCGGCAGGGGATCGCCTATAACCAGGACAGCTGGCAGCCTCGGCCCGCGCCGACGGTCGGCGCGAACGGCGATTCCGCCTCGACGGTGGCCAGCCTCAAGGCGAAGCTTGCCGAGGTCGAGGTCCTGGCTCGTCGCACTCATCAGGAAGCAGGACACCGTGTTCTTCTCCAGCGCTTCGAGCGCCTCAGCGCCGTGCTCGAAAATCAGTCCGATGAAGCCGAGCACGCCTACGCCGAGCGCCGACTGAGCGAGTTGCGCGAAGATGTTGGTTCTTTCGAACAAGAGCTAAGAGAGATCAGCGCTCACTAAGCTCCAAAAAAAATCCCGCCGAACTGAGAGCCGGCGGGATTTTTTTTATGCTCGGCAGGGGAGGAAAGGTTTCCTCTCCGGCCTTATGGCTAGGTGAAGCCCTTGACGCGGTCGCTCGAGTCGCCGCCCAGGCGCTCGTAGAAATCACCAACGTTGGTCTTCCAGTGACGGTTCAGGCCGGTCGGGTCGTTCTTGGCGCCAACCGGGGCGTAGATGCCGGCGATGCCGTTGATAGAGTTAGCGCCCTTGTAGTATCCGCCCTCGCGGGTCAAAGAACGGGCCTGGGCATCGATCGAGTCGGCCACGGATTTGAACTTCTTGAGCCCCTTCTTGCCCATGATACCCATGGCGTTGTTCTTGTTCTTGATGGCCTTGGACGTTCCACCACCGGTCTCTTGCATCGAGATGGCGGCCAGGAAACGGGGGTCGACGCCGTGCTTCTTGCCAGCTTCGATAAAGGCGTCAGCGTGCTTTTTCAGGCCGGCGGGCAGTTTTTCGGTCCAGCTGGTGTCTTCCGTGCCGGGGACCTTGGACTCCTCGCTTTTCTCGCCGGCCTGGGTTTCTTCGGTCGCTTTCGCTTCCTCACCAGGCTTGGCCTCGGCTGCCGCCTGCGTATCGCCGGCCGGCTGGTCGGCGGCAGCTTCGCTGGCGGCCTTCTGACCGGCCTGGTCGGCGACGGCAGCGGCGTCCTTGGCGCTGACATCGCCTTCCTGAGCGGCTTTGACGGTGTCGGCGGGGTTCGCTCCCTCGGCCTTGGTGTCTTCGCCGGACTTGGCTTCGGTGGCACCGGTCCCAAAGGCGCCACGGGTATCCTTACCGACGACTCCGTCGGCGTCGAGGCCCTGCGACTTCTGGAACTTCTTGACGGCGTCGAGGGTCTTCTGGCCGAAGTCGCCATCGACGTCGAGCTTGGTGCCCATTTTCTCGTTGAGCATCTTCTGTAGCGCCTTGACGTTGTCGCCCTTGGCGCCTTTTTTCATCGTGCCGGTGCCCAGGTCGCCGACGCTGTTGGCCGCGGGAGCGGCGTCCTTGGCGGCCGAAGCGCCGTTGTCCCAGGCGCCAAAGTTGACGGGAGAGTTCGACGCGGCGGCTTCGCCGGCCTTGACTTCGCTGGAAACGTTGACTTTGTCCGAGGTGTCGGTGAGCTCAGGCTTGGGGCGCTTGACCTCGCTGGCCTCGGCTCGGGTTGAGGTGGGAGTGTTTTGCGTCGCCTGGTTCGCTTCCCTATTGGTGTTCGCTTTGTTGCGGTCGGTGCGAGTCTTGGTGGTTTCGGTGATGCTCATCTGGGTGCTCTCCTGTCGGCCGAAGTTCTTGTCCCTATCTTACTCAGGCCCAGACAGGGGGGAACCCGCCGCTTGTTTCTGCTTTGTAACAGTTGAGCGAGTTTGGTGCGAAAGGGGCGAAAATTGTGAACAGGGGGTTAACTTGCCACGGGCTTGGATCAGAAATGTCCCGACACGACTCTTCTTTGGGTGCTTTGGGTCACTCTTGTAGTGTTTTCTAAAAATTTCCTTAAAAAAATGGCACAAAGTTGTAACATGAAACGGTCACCCCTGCTAAAATAGGGGCCGGGAGTGTGTGTGGGACGTGGTACTGATGACTTTTCGTGATCGTAATCGTGGATTCTCTCTTATCGAGATGATCCTCGTCTTCTTCATGGCAGCGACGTTAATCGGGGTTACAGCGATTTCGCTACGCCGGTCTATCGATAGAGAGGGTCCGCGCGGGCTGGCCTACGCGATCGCATCGGACCTTCGGGCCGCCCGGGCCGAGGCTCAGAGGTCAGGAAGCCAGGTCGCTTACTGTCTGCCCAGAGGGACAGGCGCCACGCTGTTTGCGCGGAGCGCGGTTACCCGGAAGGGAGAACAGCGCGCGGACGTCTACCGCACTCACGGCTATGCGGGCGATTTCGACGCCTCTATCTTCGTAGGCGGATGGAGCGGAGCCAGTCTAGGTTCCGCTCCCGTTCCTCCTCTTTCGCTCGACTGGCAGACAGCGCTGGATGGTCAACACGCTATCATCTTCCGTCCCGACGGGACGGCTTTCAGTCCAACCGTCCCCCGAAAAGATGGTCACTTCCCGATCCTGACCGGCGGCGCGTTCACGGTCGGCGGCACGGAAGCAGGTCTTCCCGCCCTGTCCGCGGTCACCGACCCCAATCTCGTCCGGGTTAGCGAGTCGGGATCGGTTTCGGTCGTCGAGAACACGACCCCGATCGGCGAACTTCCCTCTACCGGTGAGATTCCGGCCCAGGTCGCGCAGATTCTGTCTTCGGCGCTCCCCTCGGAGACGCCGCCTGACATCACGGGTATCCGCTACCTGCCCTCGCGCGTGCCCGGCCTGGACCCCGGGGTGGGGCAGAACTACGCCCAGATCCATCCCGAGCAGCGGGATGGGGCCGATCTCGAGTACGGCCTGGCCACGCTCGAGTTAAGCGCGACCGACCCATCGGGTGGGCCTCTTTACTACGAACTTTCCAGTACCCCGAGCAAGGGCGACTTGCCCGGCAATTTCAGTGCTCAGAACGACCGCGGTCGAATGAACTACATTCAGGACTCTAACGGAGTATGGAAGTGGAGTGCGATTATCGCCTGGCGTCCGCCGCCCGGCTCGGAATCGGATACCGAGTTCCAGTTCCGAGTCCGGGTCTTCAACGACCGCGGCCTGGAAGACGTCGTCGAGTCGGGTGCGGGTCTGCTTCCGGTTTTCCGGACCCTCGGCTCTCCTCGATTGGCCTTGGAGGAAGAAGGCTCCGGTAACGTCTACATCGCCAATATCGATGGAGCGAGCGTCATGGAGGTGACACAGGGAGCCGGGAACGAGTCGAGACCGTTCTTCTCACCTGACGGCACTCGACTGTTCACCTTCAACGGAGAGGGCTCGGCAACCCAACTCATCGTCCGTAACGCCGACGGTACAGGAAAAAGAGTTCTTAGCGATATTCCGATGACGGCGGACGGAATCGAGATCAAGTTCGACCCGCTCTACGCGTTCGCAGCTTACAGCTACGAATCCGAACCGCCGACCTTCCCTTACTTCACCCTCGAGGAAGTGCCGATGCCTATGGGCCCGGACGATACGATGATGGAGATTCACTACAACGTCATCGGGCCTCATGAGGGCCGTCCTCCCATCAGTAAAACCCTCAAGATTCTTCACCTCAACTCCCAGGAAGAGCTGACCCTGACGGTCGCGCTTTCAGGAGAGGGGAGCACCAACTGGGGATGGGACGGGACGCGTCGCTTCCATATCAACTTCCAAGAGTACGTCGGGGCCGACCCGGTCGCGGTTCCAGGCCCGGTCATCTCGGGTCCGGACCCCTATATCCCTTCGCCTGGCTATAAGAATTCCGGGTATCGCACGAAGCAACTGCTAGGCTACCCTCCGACCATCGTGGACGTGGGAGATGCTCCCCCCCAACCTAACTATCAGGGTTACTCCAATCGGAATTGGAGCAACTGGGTGCTGGCCAAGTACGAGACTCTGGAGGCCGGCGACGGTACCTTCCTCCGGTTGAGAAACCTCGATACGGACCAAAACGTGGACCTGGGGGTCTCCGATCAGGTTTTGGGCGACCCGAGTTGGTCTCCGGACGGCCGTTCCGTGATCTATCTCTGTCGAGACGGCACAGGGAACTTCCGACTGGTCAATCGCGTTCTGCTCGGGGGCGGCGGGGCCGCATCGCCACAGGCCGAGGTTACGGTACTGACGCAGAACGGAGTGGCCAATCCCAAGCTTTCTCCCGAGGGGGACTACGTCTACTTCCTGCGGGGGGCTCATCTATGGCGCTGCCGGGTTCAGGAGAACTCGGAAGAGACCGTAGTTCGGCTTTCAGATAAACGGATTGTGAACTATGCCATCACGCGCTAGGCGCGGGTTCTCGTTGCTCGAAGCGATCTTTGCGAGCTTTCTTATGCTCACTTCGATCGCCATTGCGACCTTTTTGGTGTCGGCGTCCATGCGGGCGTCGGCCAGCAACGAGAAAAAAATCGTGGCTTCCATGGTGGCGGAAAGCGCCATGGAAGAGATTCGTGCGTCAGCGAATGAGAACTACACGGCGCTGTCTGGGACCTATAACAACCGAACCTGGACCTATCCCAACTTCCCAGATTACCAGGTTCGCTCTCGCGTGGACTGGGATCCGCTCAGTGTCCCTTGCTCTTCCTTGGAGCAGCAGTATGCCGCCAACGCCGAATTCCCGGCGCCGGCCCGTACGGTTTTTGGGCGCTCACTGTGGAAGGTCGAAGTCGATGTCTCCTGGAGCGCGCTTCCTCGCGACCGAGTACGGCTGCTGAGCCACATTGCGGATTGGCAGCCGGTAGGGACCCTTACTATTGCTATCACGGGCGGGGGCGGTGAACTGGCCCGTGACGCTGAGCTGACGTTTTCCGCCGAAGCTCGCAATAACGGGGTTCCCTTGAAGGACCTGGTGCTGAGCTGGTATGTCGAGCCGCTGGACGGCTACGGAACTATCTCGCGCGTGAGTCGCGATGGGTCGCAGTGCGTCTTCAAGAACGTCTATCGTAACTACGACGGCAGCTACACGCACGCGCCAGGGCGATGCCAGTTGGTCGTGCGGGCTATCTACCAGGGACGTGAGCAGACCAATCGCGTCATCATTAACTGCCTATGAAGACGCGTCCCCGAGGCTTCTCCCTTATCGAAGCGCTCTATGCGATGTTTTTGACTTTCCTGGTTCTGAGCGCCCTGACATTCCTGCTCCAGCAGGTTTCGGCGGCTAAGACCACCATCAAGGAGAGCGGATTGATGGCCGAAATCTACCACGCCAGCAGTCTCATTCGAACCGATCTTGGCGCGTCGAACGGCACAGTGACGCCCGCCTCGGGTGAGGCGGCTCAGTTGACCGTGGTCACTTTGGCGCCGAACAGCGATTACGAGTTTGACGCGGATGCTCCCACGAACGTCGCCGACAGCTACATTACCACCAATGTGACCTATCGTCTCGGCGACGGGTTTCTTCGCCGAATTCGTACCGGTGGCGTGACCGGCGACGATGCCCTTTTGCCACTGGAGTCGTTCACCGTTCGTCGTTCCGAGGGACGTCTCGATGTGGACTACGGTGTGAAGAACGAACGACGTTCTCGCGTGTATACCATTGTGTTCAGGATTAAGCCGTGATGCGCCGACTGTTTCGCCGTAAAGGCTTTTTGCTGGTCTTTGCTTTGATGTTAACGGTTCTGATCACCGTTATCGGGTTCGGTATGCTGAGCGCCTTCAAGGGCAACTACGCCGCCTCCCGAAGCGTGCTCGAATCGATTCAGGCTCGCAGTCTGGCGCGGAGCGGGATGGAAGACGTGCGGGTGAAGCTGGCTCGAAACCCTTTCTTCCCTTCCGGAGTCGGGGATGAGCAGAAGGTGTTCAGCTACTCCGAGATCGTGAGAGATTTCGACGGGAACGACATAGGCTCTTATCAGGTCACGGTCGACCGTTCCTGGCGTGATACCCACCACGTGATCCTGGTCGAGTCGATCGGGATTGCCGGAGAGGCCGAAGCGAACTCGGCTCGCCACACCCTATACGGAGAGTTGCACACTCAGGAGGGGAACTACGTTTTCAAGATCTGGCAGGAGGGGGCTCTTCCCCAGCTGTGATCGACCTTTCCGACTTTTCGCCTTCGCATCTTTGGATGCAGCTCCAACACTGGCTTCGCTCGCGAAAGAGCCCTGACCAGCTGACCTGCTCGACCGCCTCACTGGCAACCTTTACCAAGCAGTTAGCTACGCTTTTGGGCTCGGGGATTTCCTTGCTGGATGGGTTGTCCTCGCTAGCTCGTGACGATGCCGAGGAGGTGCTCTATACCACGGTCATTCCCGACCTCTCGCGGAGAGTGGCTCATGGCTCCAGGCTCTCCGTCAGCATGGGCGCCTACAGCCGAATCTTTCCGCGAACCTACCTGGCCTTGATCAAGGCGGCGGAGGAGACCGGGAACCTGGTGCCTGTTCTGCACGACCTCTCTCACTGGCTGGACCGTAAAGAGCAGGGGAGGCAGCATATCAAGAAGGCGCTCTCTTACCCGGCGGTGATCGTGGTCGTTTCGGGTGTATTGACGATAGGGCTCTTTCAGACTGTCATTCCTGGGATTCTGGAGACCGTTCTCGGCCTGGGCGTAGCGCTTCCCGCCCCGACGCGCTTACTGCTGTTCATCGTGGCGGTGGTCAAACACCCTTTGACCTGGGTTTTGGCCGTTCTCGTTGCGATCGGTCTGGTGAGCTATCTGCGAACCGAACAGGGGTGGATGAGGCTCATCATCTTTCTGTCCAGCACCCCCGTCATCGGAGACATCATCAAGACCTCCGGCGCCTCTCGGTATGCTTTGACGCTGGCGATGCTGATGGAGCGGGGGATCGACATCATGCGGGCCGTGCGAATCGCCAGCGAGGCGACCGGTAGCCCCTTGTTGGAACAAGACTGCAATCGGGTCTCTCGCGGTATTCGCGAAGGGGACGGCCTGGGAAGTCTGATGCAGGGCAGCACCCTCTATCCTCGCTTGCTGGTTGGGCTAACCGAGGTGGGCGACGAGTCGGGGCAGTTGACGCCGATGCTGCGGAGGGCTGGCGACGTGCTCGCCGAGGACGTGAGTCACCGGGTCGATACCTTCCTGAATCTGCTCGAGCCTATCGTGCTGGGAATCCTTTCCATGGCGGTGGGGTTTGTGGTCGTCGCGATTTTGATGCCTCTGGCCAGCCTGACGGCCTCCTTGGGATAGCCGCAAGCCGGAGAAGGGAAACGGTTGACAGGGCCCGTCTCAGGGCCTAAACTACGCCGGATTATGTTCGAGTCACTGTCGGAAAAAATCAGCGGTGTTATAGACAAGCTGCGCGGTCGGGGTAAGCTCACCGAGGCGGATGTCAAGGACGCCCTGCGCGAGGTACGCCGCGCTCTCTTGGAAGCGGACGTCTCCCTTTCCGTGGTCAAGACCTTTATCGATAAGGTCCGCGAGAAAGCTATCGGGGAAGAGCTGTGGAAAAGCCTGACTCCCGGCCAGCTGGTGGTAAAACACGTCCGCGACGAACTGGTCGAGCTGATGGGCGGATCGGCTGTGCCGCTCGAGTTCTCTGCCGACCCTCCCACCGTCTTTATGATGGTTGGTCTCAACGGTCACGGTAAGACGACGTCTTCCGGTAAGCTGGCGCTCTACCTCAAGGAGAAGGAGAAGAAAAAAGTTCTCCTTGCCGCCACTGACATCTACCGGCCGGCCGCTATCAAACAGCTCGAGGTTCTGGGCGAACAGCTCGGCGTTCCCGTCTTTCATATGGGGGACAAGAACGACCCCGTAGACATCTCGAAGGCGGCCGTGGCGCACGCCGAAAAAGAGGGATTCGACGTCGTCATCATCGACACGGCGGGTCGCTTGCACGTCGACAGCGAGCTGATGGACGAGCTCGAGCGCACTCGAAAGGCGATCAATCCCGACGAAGTGCTGATGGTGGTCGACGCGATGACGGGTCAAGACGCCGTCAATATCGCCGACCAGTTCGCCAAGCAGATCAAGACCACCGGCGTCATCATGACCAAGCTCGACGGCGACGCCCGTGGTGGTGCGGCCCTGTCGGTACGCGAAGTTACCGGTCAGCCGATCAAATTTATCGGTCTGGGCGAGCGCCTGCAGGCGCTGGAAGTTTTCCATCCCGACCGCATGGCTTCGAGAATCCTGGGCATGGGCGACGTGCTTGGCCTCATCGAAAAGGCCGAAGCCACGATGGACCAGGAAGAGGCCGCTGCTCTCGAGCAGAAGATCCTCGAGAACAACTTCGACCTCGACGATTTTCTTGGCCAGATGCAACAGATCCGCAAGCTCGGACCGCTGCAAGATCTCATCAAGATGCTCCCCGGTGTCGGCAACAACCCCGCCCTGCGGGAGCTCAACGTCGACGAGAGTCGGTTCGCCCGCATGGAGGCGATCATTCGCTCCATGACCCTCAAAGAGCGACGCCACCCCGAGATCATTAACGCGTCGCGCAAGAAGCGTATCGCCTCGGGTTCGGGCAACGAAGTGTCCGAAGTCAACAATCTTCTCAAGCAGTTCGGCATGCTGCAAAAAATGATGTCGAGCCTCACTGGAGGAGGCGGTTTTCCGGGAATGCCCAGGCTTCCCGGAATGCCGGGAGGCAAGAAGGGGAAAAGCTCACAGGGCAACCCCAACAAAAAGGGCAAGAAGAAGATCAAGGGAATTGGCTTGCCCTTCAAAATGCCTTTCGGCCGATAGGCCAGAATTTTTTGCTCCGGCGCTTTTGACCGAGCCCGGCTAGCTTTGACAACAAACGTTCAAACGGAGGAACATTAGAAATGGTCAAGTTGAGACTCACCCGCGTGGGTAAGAAAAAGCAGCCTAGCTACCGCCTGGTGGCCGCTGACTCGAGAAAGCCTAGAGACGGCCGCTTCATCGAGATCCTGGGACACTACAATCCTATGGTCGAGCCGCAGACCCTCACTCTGAAAGAAGAGAAGGTTCTGGAGTGGCTGAAGAAGGGCGCCCAGCCTACCGAAGCGCTGAAGCGCCTGCTGGTTCGTGACGGCCTGTGGAAGAAATTTACCGGCAAGGACCACCAGTACCCGGCTCCCAAACCCAAGGCTGAAGCCGCTCCCGCCGAGTAGGCTCCTTCATGAAAGGTCTACTAGAGTACCTGGTATCCCAGCTGGTGGATCACCCTGACGAGGTCGAGGTCAAAGAGATCGAGACCAATCGAGAAACGGTCCTCGAGCTCAGGGTGGCCGCCGCCGACACCGGCAAGGTGATCGGTAAAGGCGGGCGTATCGCCCAAGCCTTGCGAACGGTTGTCAAAGCCGCCGCCCTCAAAGAGGGCAAGCGCGTCACCGTCGAGATTCTCTAGCGTCTCTTCAGTGGCCGGCCAGAGAGGAACGGGACCCCCGGGTTCGGTTCCTCTCTGCCTATTACCGCCAAAATGAAAATGGGAGATTTCTCATGAGCTTCCCGTATTGGGAGAACCTGGTTACGATCGGGAAATGTGCCAAGCCGCACGGGCTGCAAGGCGAGATCCGAGTTCGCGCCATCACCGATTTCCCGGAACGCTTCGAACAGACCGAGAGCGTCTTCGCCCATCAGCAGAAGGACCCGGTCCGGCCGCTCGAGATCGAGAGCGTCCGGGAAAACCACGGCGGCTATCTGATCAAGTTCGTCGGAGTCGACTCTCTGGAAGAAGCCGAGAAGCTTCGCAACTTCTTTCTCTCGGTTCGTGACGATGAACTCGTCGAATTAGAAGAGGATGAGTACTGGCACTGGCAACTCGAAGGGCTGAAGGTCTTCTCTCCTGAGGGGGAAGAGATTGGAGTGCTCAAAGAGGTTGTCGAGTCTCCGGCTCACGACCTTTACCTGGTCGAAGCTACGGACGGCACGACCCACCTGGTTCCTGCCGTGAAGCAGTACGTGCCGACGATCGACATCGAAGCAGGCAAAGTGGTCGCCATCTTGCCTCAGATTGAGGACTAGCGGCCGTGCGAATCGACGTCGTCACCCTCTTCCCCGAGGTTTTCGGGCCTTTGATGAGCTCGATTCCCGCCAAGGCGCAGGAGCAAGGGGCGTTAGAGCTTCATCTGCATTGGCTGCGTCGCTGGGGAGTCGGCCCGAACAAGTTGGTCGACGACGGACCGTTCGGAGGCGGCCCGGGGATGGTTTTGAAGCCTGAGCCGATCTTCGAATGCCTTGACGAGATCACCAGCGGTCAGGAAACCAGACCCTACATCGTCTTCCCAACTCCCGTCGGCGCTCCGTTCACTCAAGCGACGGCTCGACGACTGGCCGAGAAGCGCCATCTGGTTTTTCTTTGCGGTCACTATGAGGGGATCGACGAGCGGGTGGTCGAGCACTGGGTGGACGAAGAGATCTCCCTGGGCGACTATGTCCTCTCGAGCGGAGAGTTGGCCACGATGGTGATGGCCGACGCGGTCGTCCGCCTCCTGCCTGGTGTCATCAAGGAAGAGTCCTACGAGCAAGACAGCTTCTACGCGTCCGGCTTGGACCACCCTCACTACACCAAGCCGGCAAGCTTTCGTGGCCTGGATGTGCCAGAGGTCTTGCTGTCGGGTCACCACAAGAAAATCCAAGCCTGGCAAGCCGAGCAGCGCGCCCTACGTACCAGGGCTCGCCGGCCGGACTTGCTCGAACCGTAGCCATCCCGGCGGCAGGCGTTGCCGCTCCCGGCTGGAAGCGGATTCCATCTACCCCGTCCCGGGTATAGGGTGCAGTCTGGGCTTTCCCAGCGCAATGGAAAGGAAGATTTGATGACGGACAAAGACGGCGGAGCTGCCGCCAAGAGCGGCCCCAAGGCCAAGAAGACCAAGTCTCGCAAGGAGGCTCCCGCCACCACTCCGACCCCCGGCGTAACCAACCAGGACCCGCGTACCGGAATGACGGCGCCGGTGCTGGGCAAAGCGTTCTCTGACCAACTGCTATTTTCGCAGTGCCGGACGGTGGACATCGCTACCCCCCACGACCTTTTCCGAGCTCAGGCCTACACGGTCCGCGACCGTCTGATCCAGCGCTGGGCAGCCACCCAGAAGACGTATAATGACAACGGGGTAAAACGGGTCTTCTACTTCTCGGCCGAGTTTTTGATGGGTCGCCTGCTAGGCAACAACCTTCTCAACCTGGGCATCCGGGAAGAGATGGAAAAGGCGATGGCCGACTACGGCCTGTCCCTGCACGATATCGAAGAAGTTGAAAACGACGCAGGACTCGGTAACGGCGGCCTGGGACGTCTGGCGGCTTGCTTCCTGGACAGCTGCGCCACCCTGGGGCTTCCCGTGACCGGCTACGGTATCCGCTATGAGTTCGGGATTTTCCGCCAGGAGCTCGAGAACGGCTACCAGATGGAAGCCCCCGACCAGTGGTTGAAGTTCGGTAACCCGTGGGAGATCGCTCGCCCCGAGTACTCGGTCAAGGTTCGCTTTGGCGGCCGCACCGAAGCGTTCCTCGATTCGGCTGGTGACGTCCGTATTCGTTGGATCGACACCGAAGATGTGCTTGGCGTTCCGTATGATACGCCTATTCCTGGCTACGGAACGAATACAGTGAACAACCTTCGCTTATGGAGCTCGACCGCCGACAAAGCTTTCGATTTCAAATCGTTCGACCAGGGCGACTACGAAGCCGCCGTCCGCGCCAAAACCGAGTCCGAGAACATCTCGAAAGTTCTCTACCCGAACGACAACTCGATGCAGGGCAAAGAGCTGCGCCTCAAGCAGCAGTATTTCTTCGTCTCTTGCTCGCTGCAGGACATCGTTCGCCGCTATCTGCGCGACAACGACGACTTCTCGGCGTTCGCCGACAAGGTCGCCATCCAGCTCAACGACACTCACCCTACCGTGGGTATCCCCGAGTTGATGCGTATCCTGCTCGACGACCACCACCTGCCCTGGGCCGACGCCTGGAAGATCACGCAGAAGACCTTCGCCTACACCAACCACACCCTGCTCCCCGAAGCGCTGGAGACCTGGCCCGTGTCGCTCTTCGAGCGCCTGCTGCCTCGTCACCTCGAGCTGATCTACGAGATCAACGCGCGCTTCCTCGACCAGGTTCGCAAGAAGTACTTCGGCCAGACCGACCGCATCGACCGCATGTCGATCGTGGCCTCTTCGCCGAAGATGATCCGCATGGCCCATCTCGCGGTTGTGGGCTCTTTCTCGGTCAACGGCGTGGCCGAACTGCACACCGAACTGCTGCGTACCCGCGTGCTCAAAGATTTCGCCGAGATGTTCCCCGAGCGGTTCAATAACAAGACCAACGGTGTCACGCCTCGCCGTTGGATCCAGTATTCGAACCCTCAACTGTCCGACCTGATCGACGAAACCATCGGCGAGGATTGGAAAAAAGACCTCGAAGAGCTGTCCGACCTCGACGACCACATCGCCAAGAAAGCCTTCCGCGACAAGTTCCGTAAGGTGAAAGAAGAAGCGAAGAAGAAAGTCGTCGAGTACGTCGCTCAGCACAAAGGGATCGAGCTGGACCCTGAGTCGCTGTTCGACATTCAGATCAAGCGTTTCCACGAGTACAAGCGCCAGCACCTGAACGTGCTGCACATCATCCATCTCTACAACGAGATCAAGAAGAACCCCGCTGCTGACATCGTGCCCCGCACGTTTATCTTCGCGGGTAAAGCGGCTCCCGGCTACTTCCTAGCCAAGCGTATCATCAAGCTGATCAACGCCGTCGCCGAAGTCGTCAACAACGACCCCGACGTCGACGGTCGCATCAGGGTTGTCTTCCTCGAGAACTACAGCGTCTCCCTTGGAGAGTTGTTGTTCCCTGCCGCCGACGTCTCCGAGCAGATTTCCACCGCCGGCTACGAAGCTTCCGGAACCGGGAACATGAAGTTTGCCCTCAACGGCGCCGTTACCATCGGCACCCTCGACGGCGCGAACGTCGAAATCCGCCAGTGTGTCGGTCACGACAACTTCTTCCTCTTCGGGTTGACCGCCGAAGAGGTCGAGGAGCGCAGCAACAGTCGTTATAACCCGTACAAAGAGTACGAGAAGTGCCAGCCGTTGCGCGAAGTGATCGACCTGATCGCGCAGAACCACTTCAGCCCGGAAGAGCCCAGCATCTTCTATCCCATCCTCGACGAACTGATCAAGACCGACCGCTTCATGGTCATGTCGGATTTCTGGGCCTACGTCCGCTGCCAGCGCAAAGTGGCCGCCGCCTACGCCAAGAAAGACGAGTGGACCAAAATCGCCCTGCGTAACATCGCCCGCTGCGGGAAGTTCTCGTCGGACCGTACCATTCATCAGTACGCCGAAGAGATCTGGGACGTGCAGCCCACCGAAGTCTCCCTCGAAGGGCACTAGTGCTCCGTCAAACCTAAATCACGGGATCCTGACGGCGATCCATCGATTCTGACATTGTTGTTTTTCAGTTACGTACAACTCGGTATGCGCCTTCAAAACAACTTCCTCAGAATCGCGCCTCA
>JAEXNA010000172.1 GCA_023447635.1 Vulcanimicrobiota bacterium
CGATCACGGGAGCGCCGTTCTGCACCGCAAGATCCATGATCTTGCAAATCTTCTGAGCGTGAGCCTCGCCCAAAGCGCCGCCAAAGACGGTGAAGTCCTGAGCGAACACATAGATGAGTCGACCATGCACCGTGCCGTGGCCAGTCACCACGCCGTCGCCCAGATAGGTCTTGTCCTGCATGCCGAAATCCTGGCAGCGATGAGTGACGTAGCGGTCCAGTTCCCGGAAGCTATCGGGGTCAAGCAGCGCCTCGATGCGCTCTCGGGCCGTCATCTTGCCCTTGGCCCGATGCTTCTCCTGGCGGTCGGCTCCCCCGCCGAGCAGCGCTTCGCGGGTCAGTTCATGCAGTCGTTCCAGCTTATCCTGATAAGTATCCATGTCCGTCCTTATGCCATCTGATGTTGAAGGTGGAGCAGAGTGATGCTACCCTCCTTCGACTCCGACCAGACCTTGTCGAGGTCGGCGTGTCCCTGTCGCTCCGTCACCACCTGGGCAAACGGACGGCAGGCCCCCATGAAACTGTCGGCGTTCTCGAGGTTGGGGAACTGCCCCCGGTTCAAAAACGGGGTTGCATAGTGCATCGGAACGACCACCCGGGGCCGAAGCTTTTCCACCACCCGAGCTGCCCGCTTCCCATCGAGCGTGTAGTCACCGCCACACGGCATGAGCAGCAGATCGAGATTGGCGAACTGCTGCTCCTGCTCCGCGTCGAGGTCGGCGCCGAGGTCCCCGAAATGAGCCATTCGCCGACCGTCCCACTCCAACAGCGTCAGCGAAACAGGCTCGGCCCCGTCTCCGTCGTCGTGCCAACCGATAGAGCCCCCTACCGTCATCGGTCCGTAGGTCCGACGAGCGATCCCACGGACGACGGTCGCCCGACCGCTAACCTGTCCTACCGCGTTATGATCGTGATGGTCGTGACTGACCACTATCACGTTCGGGTCGAAAACTCTGGGAGCGGGATAGCCGATTCGGGGTTCGTAAGGGTCGAAGAGGACCCGGAAACCCTGGTGTTCCAGCAAAAAGCAGCTATGGGCCAGGTAGTCGAGACGCATTCCCGCACCGTTAGTGTCGCCGCCTGGGATTCCTTCAGTCTCCCTCAACTCTGCGACCCGCAGGGGGAGATCCGGAGGGCGTTTGCAAAAGCCTCGAGGCATGAAGAGCAACACGCCGTTTCTGACCGCTCATTGGAAAGAGTTGACCATGCTCAACTTCGCGCTCGAGCCGATGGTGCTCCGAAGCGTGCTTCCGACCGGACTGCAGCCAGATCTCCTCGATGGCCAGGCCTATGCATCGCTGGTAGCGTTCGACTTCGAAAAGGTTCGCGTTGGTGGCGTTCCGTGGCCCGGCTATACTCGTTTCCCAGAATTCAATCTGAGAGTCTACGTGCGCTGTGAAGAAGCGGGCCGACGCGGCGTCTTCTTTATCCGAGAGTTGGTTCCCGGCAGGGTGCCAGCCCTGATCGCCCGGCTTATCTATAACGAACCTTACACGGCTTGCCCGATGGAGCGTCGCGCGATAGCTCACGACGACGGCAGCCAGACCCAGTTCACGACCATGGCGTTGAGCGGCCGGGTCAACCAGCTTCAGGTACGGGTTGGGCCCGGGACCACTTGCCCGCCTCCGGGTTCCCCAGGTCACTGGTTCAAAGAGCAGCAGTGGGGATTTGGCGTCGGACGGGACGGTGAACTCCGCCGCTATCATGTCGATCATCCGACCTGGCTGGTCCGGGACGTCCAGGAATGGGACTACGACATCGACTGGAAGTCCATGTACGGCCCCTTCTGGCAGCAGCAATTGGCGGGCGCGCGGCCGGACTCGGTGCTTCACGCTGTAGGGTCGGAGGTGTCCGTGTATCCTGCGGTCAGCGTCAGTCGACCCCACTTCTCCTGAGGCCTATGCTCAGCAAGCTTCGCAAGACCGTTCAGCCTGTCCGAAAACTGCTCTCCTGGCCGTTTCTCCGCCTGGGAGCCACACCAGGACAGGTCGGCGCTCTGGGGATGGGCCTGGCTGGCCTGGCCGCCGGACTACTGAGGGCAGGCTACCCCAGGCTGGCGCTGGGGGCTGCCCTGTGCTCGGTCGCCACCGACCTGGTGGATGGCGAGGTGGCCCGGCGGGCCCAGGTAGAAAGTCCCGAGGGAAACTATCTCGATGCTCTGGGCGACCGAGTCACGGAATGCCTGCTTCTCTTTGGACTGCTGCCGCTAGCCCCGAATCTCACCTGCCTGGCGATGGCGGGGGGCTGCCTGACGTCCTACGCCAAGGCTCGGTGTGCCGGCGTTCGGCTGATGGACAATCGCGATTGGCCGGCCTCGGGCGACTACCCGGACCGGGCCGTCCTCATCCTGATCGCCTACGCCTGCGCGCCCGACCCTACCTGGGCCATTACCGCCCTGGTGCTGCTTAGTTGGAGCTGCCTGGGGCGTCGCGCCAGATACGCCCGACGACTCATCCTCGAGGCCAGCGAAGAAGAGCTTCAGCCCTACCTGCGCGGCTCGGCCTGATACCAGCGGTACCAGCAGAAGCAAAGCCCGAAGAACATGTAGGCGATAGCCGAAACCTTCATGATCGCTCCGCCCAGAATCTGGTCGTCGATCGGCGACAGCGTGGCGAAATACCGGGGTGCGGCAGCATAGGTGGGGTAAAATACGGTCTGTGAGAAGGTCAACGCGGCAAAGAGCGGCAGTTGGACGATACTCACCCCGAGGATGTAGAGAAGCTTGATGCCCTGATGGGTCTCGCTGGAACGATGGGCCGGGTCGACCAGAGGCCAGTACATCAGCAGGGCCACCCCCACGAAGCAGATGTGCTCCAGCAGATGCACCGCGCTGTCTCGTAGCGCCAGTTCGTAAAAAGCGGGAATGTGCCAGAACGCCAGCACGAAGTTGAAAAGGAAACAAGCGACCACCGGCTTGACCAGAAAGCGTAGCACCTTTCCCAGCCCCTCGGTGCGCAGCATGAAGTCCGCCAGCCAGTACGGCATACCCCAAAGCAGAAACGGCGGCATCAGGAACACCAGCAAAACGTGCTGGAACATATGCATGCTAAAGAGGTAGGTCTCGCCGATCTCGTCGATCGGCGTAGCCACCGCGAGGATCAGGATGGCGACCCCCACAAAGTACGAAGCGCAGCGAAGCTTTTCGAACGGCTGATCGGGGGCAAGGTATTTCCGCGCCGGCCCCACGGCTAGAAGGTAAAGCACGGAAATCGCCATGATGCCATCAAAAACACCAGGCTCGGCGGTAATCAATCCGCCAAATAACTCAATCACGGACTCCTCCGGGGGGTTGGAGTGGGCGACGGCGACACCCTGAGGGTGGACAGCCAGTCGATGAGTTGCTCCAACTCTTGTTCGCTCATCTTACCTGCAAAACTCGGCATAGCGTTCACAAAGCCCTGACGCACCACCGCTCCTGGTTCTAGCAGCGACTGGCGAAGATAGGCCTTCCCTCCCCCCTCGGGGTCCAACGTCTCGGCCCGATGGCCGACATCGTCGAGCCCCGGCCCCAACGTACCACGAGCCTTCGGCAGCGTCGAGACCGTGTGGCATGTTACGCAGTCGTGTTGAAAGAAAAGTGTCGGCCCGGGCTGCCCCGCAAGCTCGGGGGGAATAGGGACCGGCTGGGTTTTCTTTTGATAGACAGAAAAAAAAGCGGCTGCTCCCACAATCACCACGATGATGGGAAGCAGCCGCTCGGGTCGCATCAGGCTCCGTTAGGCGGCGTGAGCCGCTCCCACCAGAGGCCGAGGCATGGTGTGGTAGGAGTGCTGCTCGGGCGAATCGGCGCCCTCGCTGTGGGTCTTGGCCCGCATCTCGTAAATCTCGCGCAGGGGCGGATGTTTCACCGCCTTGGGCGAGGCCGGGTAAACGCTCATGACCGCGCATATCGCGACGAGCGTTCCCCCACCGATGACCATGCCGAGACCGAAAATTCCGGTAAACAGCGGGTCATCGTTGTAGAGGTGCATGAACAGTCCTACCACGAGGATGAACTTGCCCACGCCCAGGATCGCCAGGAGGGCGATCTTCGGGTTGTCGCTGGCGCGAGCCAGCGG
>JAEXNA010000187.1 GCA_023447635.1 Vulcanimicrobiota bacterium
GGTCCGGACACTGCGCGACGCGCTCGTTGACCTCTCTGGCCAGGGTCCGTAATCCGTTGGTGTTCTCTTCTTCCTCCCGCTTCCAGAATTCGAGGAGCGGGTCCAGGCTGAAAGTTCCCTGGAAAGGCGTAAACGGCTGTGGGACGGCGCGGTTGGGTCGGCTTGGCACTTCGAGCATAAGGAGAGCCCTTCGCCCTTCCCCCCTTGCCCTCCCGTCGACTGCAGGGCGAGATAGGCTCCTCCCCCCTCCCCATCCGGATCGAGTTGCCGAAAATGGGGAAAAAGATCGAGGATTCGGGTATGGAACGGGAACTGCCGGGGTAGGAGTGGGTTATCGCTGGAGATCGAGGCGCCCTGGCCTGTGCCGGCCCCTCGCTCAGACCCTTTGGAGGATTTAGAAATGAAGAAGTTTATCGTATCCGCTCTCTGCGTCGCTGCTCTGTGCATCCCCGCCCTCGCCGGTGGCGACTGTTGCGCCAACAAAGAGCAGGCTGCCAAGCCCGCCGCCTCGTGCTGCGCCAAAGAAGGCGCCCAGGCCAAGAGCGAAGGCGCTTGCCCCAAAGCCGGAGCTGGTCAAGCCCAGGCTGGCGGAGAGAAAGCCTCTTGCTGCGCCGGTAAGGAACAGGCCAAGGCCCCGACCAAGGCTTGCAAGAGCTGCGAAACTACCAGCTGGATGATGACCAAGCCCAACGCTGACTGCAAGGCTTGCCAGACCGCCTCGCTGTAAGCTTCCGCATCGGCCTCGGCGCCGCAGAGAAGACCCACTACGCCCCCGGGCCGGTGGGTCTTTTCCTTTTTGCGAACGGCGCCCCTGGAAGCGTCAAGCCTATCAGATCGCAGGGGGACGAAGTTTACCCCCGGGCCAGCCAAGGTATCGTAAAGAGTTCCATTCCTTTTCTCGAGGTGTACGACGTGCGTATTTCCCCTTCCCGAACCCGAACTCTGATGACCGGCCTGCTCTGCCTGCTCCTGGCCGGCTGTGGCGGCAGCAACGTCTTCACCAACACCTTCGACTCGGTTAGCCAGGCGGTGACCCGAGTTCGCCACGTCGAGTGGAACTCGTACAACCTTTACCTGTATCAGAACGGCGGCTGGACCCCCGTCATCAGCCAGGGAACGATCGTCAACGGGATTCCGAACGTCGGGGACCGGCCTGCCATCATCGTGCACGGCCTGGGAAGCGATATCGCCTCGGGTAGCTTCGACGAGATCGCCGTGGGTATGCAGCAGTCCGGGGTCACCGCCGTCCTGGGCTTCGAGTACGACACCCTGGACGGTATCGGCGATAACGGCAACCTCTTCATCGACGCGTTCGCTCTGCTGACCGAGGAAAACCCGGGACGGACCTGGCGTATCGCGGCCCACAGCATGGGCACTCTGGTCACTCGGGTTGCCCTGGAGAGCGGGATCCCGTTCGACATCGCCGACAGCGGAAACCGCGCCGCCCTGGTCGCCGGTCCCCACCTCGGAAGCGAGGTGGCCGATGAAGTGCAGGCCCGCCCCAACATCTTCCAGGAAGTGCTGCAGCTGCTCGTGCTCAACGGCAAGATGGAGTTCCGCAACGCCGACGGCGCTCGCGTCTCGGTCAGCGGCCAGGAGCCCGGCTTCACCGATCTCAGAACCGACAGCGTCTTTCTCGCCAATCAAAACTTCGAGGCCGCCAACAAACACCCGCAGTTCGAATACCGCACCATGGCGGGCAACCGCCGAGGCACCGACTACGAAGCGCTCAACCGCTTGCTCGGCGTCTTCGAAGACGACGGCGTGGTGGACGTGGCCTCTGCCAACGCCACGGTGATCGGTCAAGTTCAGATCGCGGTCGGCAACGCCGACCATTCGACGATCGTCCGCAACGACGCTGCCGTCGTCCAGGTCCTGCAGTTCCTGGACCTCTAAGCTGATCGCCCCTCACCAGGCAGGCGCCTCTCCGAGGCCGGAGAGGCCCGGCAGGAGTCGCTTCCGGAAACCTCGCAAAGAGACTGTATGCAAGCCTTGCCGAAGATCGAGCCTACCGTTCTGTTTCCCCGACCGACTCGGGTCGATGAGGACGGTTCGGCCGACGCCCCCTGGCTGCGACTCACCGACATCCCCGACATCCGTCGCAACCCCAGGCTCTGGCTGAAGCTGTACCTGGAAGGGCTGACCTTGCATCGACGCAGTCTGGCCCTGGCCCGACGGTCCGAGCGGGTGCTGGATCTGGGCTGCGGCGGCGGCTGGTTCGCCCTGGCGGCAGCCCGCAACAACCCTCGACTTCAGGTCGATGCCATCGACACCGATGGTCGACTGCTGGATTGGGGCCGTTACTATCAGGCCCGCCTTCGCACCGAGGGGAAAAAGCTCGGGACCATCAACTTCCTCGAGTCTGACGTTGTCGACCTGGACTGGAGCGAGATGGAAGAGCAGGTCGACGTCGTCCACGCCGGCTTCATCCTTTCGCGCTGTTCGGACCCAGGGAAGGTGTTGGAGGGGGTCTCCCGGGCGCTGAAGCCTGGCGGCTGGCTGATCTACCATGACGCCACGGAGGCCCCGGCGGGTAACCTGGACCAACTGGCCCGCCTGCATCACTGGACGGCGCGCTGGCGCGACCCGGTCAGCGACCCCTGGAGCTGGAGACGCCTCTGGGCCCAGCGCTATCAGTTCGATACGGTGCGCACCTTCGCCCGCCACAGCGACCCTGACGAAGCCCACGTGCTGGGGCGCATCGAAGAGCTTTTCGCCATCCGTTTCCAGGAGCGCCGCCGTTCCATTCTGGACCTCTATCTGCGAATGGGGCGAAAGAAGCCGTACCGTCACCTGCTGACCTTACCGCTGGCCAAACTTGGAGACGACCTGGCCGTCCGGATGGGCTTGATGCAGGGCGCCTGCCGCTACGTGCTGGCCCAGAAGCGCTAGGGCGCGCCGAGCCCTGCTATAGCGCGTCGTGCGCTTCCTTCAGCAGGCGGTCTCGCAAGCGGAACAGCTCTTCGGAAAGACCCACCCAGTAGGTCTGAGGGTTGACGCGTCGCTGATGCTCGACCGGCAGGGTCGCCAGATTCTCGAGAAAGCGCTCCCGGATCTGCGAAAGAGGGCGGCGGATGTCGGGAAGTTCCTCCCCCGCTCGGACTACGGGGCGTAGCACCGGCTTCCAACGGGAGGCCTTGACCTTCTTGTAGCTGTTGGCGTAGTGCGGGTGATGGCTGGAAAGCTCGCCTTGCGGCTCGCCCTCGTGCTCGAGCAGCAGGCAGTCGCCCAGCATCCGACCCGACTCGTCGTAGCCCCGCCAGATCTGCTTGACACCAGGAATGGTCACCTTTTCCGGGTTGCTGGAGATTTTGATGCGCGGCTCGAGCGCCTCTCCCTGGCCCTGGGCCGCCACCAGCTTATAGACCCCGCCCAGCGCCGGTTGGTCTTGGGAGGTCACCAGATTCGTCCCGACCCCCCAGATGTCGATCCGGGCGCCCTGGTCGATCAGGTCCGCGATCAGATTCTCGTCGAGGTCGTTCGAGGCCACGATCCTGGCCTCGGTCAGGCCGGCCTCGTCGAGCATGCCTCTCGCCTGCTTGGACAGGTGGGCAAGGTCCCCGGAATCGAGTCGGATCCCCTTGAGGGCGTGGCCTTTCTCCTTCAGTTCCAGGCCGACCCTGACCGCGTTGGGCACGCCCGACCCCAGAGTGTCGTAGGTGTCGACCAGCAGGGTCGTGCTGTCGGGATAGAGCGAAGCGTAGGCGCGGAACGCCTCGAGTTCACTGGAGAACGACATAATCCAGGAGTGGGCGTGGGTCCCCCGCACGGGGATGCCAAACTCCTGGCCGGCCAACACGTTCGAGGTCGCTTCGCAGCCGCCGATATAGGCCGCTCGCGAGGCCGAGATGGCTCCGTCCACCCCCTGCGCTCGACGCATCCCGAACTCCAGGATCGGCCCGCCCTGGGCCGCGATCACGATGCGGGCCGCCTTGCTGGCGATCAAGGTCTGAAAGTTCATGATGTTGAGCAGCGCCGATTCGACCAGTTGGGCCTCCGGCAGGGTTCCCCGAACGCGCAGCAGCGGCTGTCCGGCAAAGACGAACTCGCCTTCCTCGATAGCGTCCACGTCGCCGCGAAAGCGAAAATCGGCAAGCCAGCTCAGAAAGCTTTCGCTAAACATACCCAGGCCTCGCAAATAGCCGATCTCTTCCGGCTCGAAGCGCAGCCCTTTCAGGTAGTCCAGCACCGTCTCGAGCCCGGCGGCCACCCCGAAGCCGCCGCGAAAAGGGAGTCGACGAAAGAACAGTTCGAAGCAGCTCTGCTGTTCCGTTTTCCCGCAGGCGTGATAGCCGGCCAGCATGGTGAGTTGATAGAGGTCGGTGAGCAGAGCTAGATTTCGCACGAACCCGAAATTCCTGAGCGGTCGAGGAAACCCTGGCCGGGGCTCCGGGTGAAGCAGCCGTTGTTCCCGAGGGCGCCGGGGCCAAGGGTCGACCGCCTACGGCCGCGAATCGCGCCCTATGAATATCCTTGAGGCCGAAATGTTGAGCTGGGACCGACTACGGGAAGAGGCCCATCGGGGCAGCCTGTTCATGCTCTCGGTCGCCCCACTGGAAGACCACGCCAGTCATCTTCCCAGCGGAACCGACCCGATCATCTGCCAGGCCCTGGCCTATCGCGTCGCCGAACTGATGGAGCCGATCGCCGGAATCGGCCCCGAGCCAACCGAGATCAACGTGGTCATGCTTCCCGCCTGGTATCAGGGCGCCAGCGCCCTGCGCAGCCTGGGCTGCTTACGCTTTCAGAAAAATACCCTTTTCAAAGCGCTGATCGAGTACGGCCAGGAGCTGGCGGAACTGGGCGTGCGCCGGTTGGTGCTGCTCTCTTCGCACGGAGCCGACAGCCATATGTCCGCTCTCGACAAGGCGGCCGCCTGGCTGCAGCGGAACACCAGGCTCCGCGTCGCCTCGCCGTCGAAAGGCATGCTCGAAGGGTTCCTGACCGGCAGCTATGACGAAGGCGTCCAGGCGTTCCTGGGCCGGCCTTACACCGAAGCGGAAGCGTTCGGGCTGAGGGGCGATGTCCACGGAGCCGGATGGGAGACCTCCCTGCTCTTGCATCTGACGCCCGAACTGGTCGACCGGGGCTACCGGCATCTGCCCGCCCACCCGGTGCCCAAAGGGACCGCCAAGCGGATTCGAGCGCTGCGGGCCCATCGTGGCTACTTCGGTTCCCCCGCCGTCGCCTCGGCCGAACTGGGAGAGGCCGCCTTCGAGGTGCTGTGCGCCCGAGCCGCCGCCACCCTGACAGAATTCTGCGCGCTGCCGGTGCGCCACCATCGCGGCATCGCCGCAGTGCCCAAACGCCCGGCCCGTAAACGCGACCAGGCGGGCAAGCTAGCAGCGGGTCTGGCCCTGGGGGCTCTGCTCTTCTGGCTGTGGGACCGTCCCCGACCGGTCTGACCGCGACGTCGCTCCGAAGCTCCGTCGCCTCACCAGCTGGGCGTCAGCTCTCCCTGCGGAAGGCGCGCCAGCGAACCTCGAAGGCGCATCCCCCGCGGTCAGAGAGCGGAGAGATGAGGGTAAGCTCGGCTTGCTGTAGCTGGCACAGCGACATGCAGAGCGCCAGTCCCAGGCCGGTCCCCTCGGAACGGCGCTGATAGCCCGCGTCCAGCTGGACAAAGGCGTCGAACACCCGGCGCTGCTTCTCTAGCGGGATACCGGGTCCAGTGTCACGGACCGACATGACCACCCGGGTCCCTTCACGCCAGGTCGAAACCGCGATCTGGCCTCCGTCGACGTTGTACTTCACCGCGTTCGAGAGCAGGTTGTCGCAGATCTGTCGCAAGCGAAGGGAGTCTCCCAGGGCCAGCGGCAGGTCGGGCTGGTGCTCTTCCGTGATCACGATGCCGCGTCGCTCGGCTCCCTGCCGCACCACCTCGACCGCCTGGCGAAGCGCCATCTTCAAATCGACCGGGCCCAGGTCCAGCTCCAGACCTTCGGCCTCGATCTTGGAGAGATCCAGGATATCGTTGATCAGGGCGTGCAGCCGCTTGGCGCTGGTCAGGCTGTTGTTCAAGTAGCGCATCTGACGCTCGTTGAGCTCGCCCGTCTCCGGATCTTCTAGCAGCTGACAGAAGCCGATGACCGAGTTCAAAGGCGTGCGCAGCTCATGGCTCATGGTCGCCAGGAACCCGCTCTTCAAACGGCTGACCTCCTCGGCGGCCTCGCGGGCTTGCACCAACTCGGTGTTCTGCAACGCCAACTGGTCGACCGTCTCCTTGGCCAACCGGATAGCCTCACGCGCCCGCTCCCGTAGGCGCTGGGCGGCCAGGGCTGTGAGCGAAATGTAGAGTCCGGTCAGATAAAGAATAGCCAGCTTCGATCCCTGCAGGTACCAGTTCATCTCTTGCCCTCCCACCACCAGCACCAGCAGTAGACCGAGGTAGCTCAGCGCGGCGACGTTCAGGAAGTGGATACAGCGAAGAAAGGTCGTGTTGGTCTGGTCGGCCACCCGAGCCAGCAAAATGATGAACAGGATGCTGTGCTCGGCCCCGGTCAGGTAGATGGCAACCGTCCATAGGAACGGATCAAGGACCAGGAAGACGTCGCCCAGATGCAGGCGCCGGTCACGGCGATAGAACGCCCGCAGGAAGGCCCACGATCCGAAACCGTAAGCGACATAGAGCAGGGCCAGAGAACGGACAGGCTCCCTGGGATCGACCCCGTCGATAAACTCCAGGTGAAAGAACACTCCGACCACAATCAGCAGCAGCCCCACCAGCCGCAAAGCCGGTATCAGAACCGTATTGTAGTAGCGGTCGCGCCGCACTCTCGAAGCTTCGAACAGGGGCGGGTTGGCCAGTTGGGCCTTCAGGTCCTGAGTCAAAGGTTGCGGCAAAACTACACTCCAGAGGGAAACTAGGTCGAAGGCTGAGTCGGGATGGTGAAGCGAAAGATGGCGCCGCCGTCGGGCTCGCCGTCGATCCAGATCTTGCCCCCATGCCGCTCGACGGCCAGGCGGCAGAACGCCAGACCCAGTCCGTAGTTTCGCCGACTGGTCTGAGCCACCTGGGAGAATTTGTCGAAAACGGCCTCTCGCTGCTCGGGCGGAACCCCTTTTCCATTGTCGGCCACCGAGAAGCGGACCTCGTCAGGACCGCCGCTGGCCGACACGGTCACGTGGCCCTCCTTCGGTTTGGCAAAACGCATAGCGTTGTCGATCAGGTTAGCCAAGACGCGACGAACCAGCGAGGGGTCGAAAGCGACATGGAAATCGTGTTCGGGCGGATGAAAGTCCAGCGTCAGGCCGGCCGGGGCGGCGTGTCCCAGGGAGTCGGCCAGTTCTATGAGCAAAGCGCCGATGCTGGTCGGCTCGGTCTGCAGAACCAGTTGGCCGGCCTCCAGGCGGTTCACCGAGAGGATACTGTCCACCATCTCGAGAGTGCGCTGACCGCCGGCGATGCTGCGGTCCAAGAACTCGACCTGCTGTTGGTCCATGCGCTCTTTGGCCATCCCTTTGAGCAGCTTGCAGTAGCCCAGGACCGAGGTGAGCGGCGACTTCAGATCGTGAACGATCATATGAACCAGACTGTCGCGGGCCTCTTCGGCCTCGATCAGACGGCGGTTTTTGTCGGCCAACTGATCGAAGGTCTTTTTGGACTGCGCCGCATTGCGCACCCGCATGTGGGTATCTACCGTGTCGATCGGTTTGGTCAGGAAGTCCGAGGCGCCCTCGGAGATCCCGCGCAGGCGCGAGGCGCGGTCAGCCAGCGCCGTCACCATGATGACCGGCAGGTGCGTGGTCGCGGGGTTCTCCCGAATCCGGCGACAGACCTCGAAACCGTCGAGTCCGGGCATCATGATGTCGAGCAGAATGACATCGGGAAGTTCGCGTTTGGCTAAGGCGTCGAGGGCGGCGTAGCCGTCGGCCGCTTCTCGGACCTGGAAACCTCGCGCCTCGAGCAGATCGCGCAGCAGTTCCCGGTTGGCGGGTTCATCGTCGACGACCAGAACGGCGCCGTTATTGTCATCCTCAAGCATCTCCCGGGGGTTCGGGGCGCACCGCGCTCTCCCTTCGTACTATCCTCATAGAGAGAGACTTTTCGTCGAGAGGCCGGCGGGCATTCCGGCTATTCCGGTAGCGCACTTCTAGCGAGGGAAAATGGCGACCCGATTGCCGCCCTGGGCTCGCGCTTCGGCGATGGCGCCAAAAGCCGCTTCCTTCAGGCGCTGAGCATCCGAGGCGTCGTGAGGTACACCGGCCACACCGACCGAAACCGTCAGACGCAGCGGTTGACCCGGCGTTCCGAAGGTGGTCTGGGAGATCTCCTGGCGGATCCGCTCGGCGATCGGGATGGCGTTGTCGCGGGCCGAATGGACCAACAGGATCCCGAAGTCGTCCGCCTCGATGCGAGCCGCCGTGTCGGTGTCGCGGATCGCTTCGACCAGCAGGCCCGCCACCTGGCGCAGCACGTTGTCGAGAACGTCGCGCCCCAGGCTTTCGACCATAGGCGAGAAGCCGTCGATATCGATGAGCAGCAGCGAGACAGGATAGGTGTAGCGGCGGCCGCGGCGCACCTCTTCCTCCATCCGCTCGGCCAGATACAGGCCGTTGTGTAGTCCGGTGACGGGGTCGTGCAGACCTCCGCCGACCCGGTGGCGAAACTCTAAGCAGCGAGCCACCACCATCGAAGCCAGCTCCAGGAACTCTTCCACGCTGGCCAGGTCGCTGTCGCGGTAGCCGTTGACTTCGGCCCGGCTCATGTAGACCACGCCCATCACGGACTTGGCGCCGGTGACCGCCGGGTCGGGATTGCGCAGAGGAACCACCAGGGCGCTCCGCCCCTGTCCAGCCAGCGCCTCTACTACCCCGGAATCGGTCTCTACAGCCTCGTTATCGATACGCAGGCTGCGACCGCTGGCCGCTACCCAACCCGCGGCCTGTTCCCCTACGGGAATGGCCAGTTCGCGGAAGAACTCGGTATCGGCGGCGTCGGCTACCTCGGGATAAAGATACTGCGAGCCCTGAACGTCTTCGGTCATGAAGACGACGCAACACACGCTGGGGAAGCGCGACTGCAGGTGATAGACCAGCGCCAGCAGGGTCTCTTCCAGGGACAGGGAGCCGGAGATCTGACGGAACCCCTCGAGCGTCCGGTTGCGAACGTTCAACTCTTGCTCCAGGCGAGTGGCCTGATCTTCGAGCGCCTGCCGCTCGCGAATCATCTCGTCCGACATCCGAGAGGTCTTCTCTTCGGCCTGGCTCTCTCGCGAGCTCATCGTCATACGAGCCTTGGCCAGGTCCTTGTACGCCTCTTCCAGGTCGTGCTGCAGATGCTGCACCTCGCGCGCCATCGCCGTCCCTTTGGCCTCGCGCTCGTTCATCTCGGAGAACATCAGTTCGTTCTCCTCGGCCTTCTCCGCTAGCTGGCGGTAGAGCAGTTCGGTGGTCTTCCTGGCCTGAGCCACCACGCTACGGGACTTCTGCCCCTCGGAGACGGCCAGCGAGTACAGCCAGGCCATCAGGAACGCGCAAGCGGCCTGAATGCCGGAAAGCGAAATCCGCAGATTAAAGGTCTCTGGAGTGATCAGGTCGTTTTGCAGACCGTCGAGCAGCGGCTTGGCGTACACCACGGCGTAGAACATGATCCCCAGCACCGCCGTGACCAGCGCCGCCGTGAGACCGAAGGCCGAGCACACCTCCAGAACCGGTAAGGCGAAGGTCAACATGAAGTACGCTTCGCCGTACAGGTAGGTCATGGCGGCGCCTAGAGCGGCATCGGCCACGATGAACATGAAGAGCAGGATTCGGCTGTCCGAAAAAGAGACCAGCACGGCCGCCAGCAGGTGGTAGAACACGATCACGCTGGCCACGATCCAGCCGATGTCCTTGAGAGTCTCGCCCATGGCCAGCGGAGTGGCGTGGAAATTCGAGACCAGAAGGGCGCAGAGCACGCCCAGAATACGTAGCCCGACAAGGAATAGCTTCAGCCCGCGGCTGCGTCCTCCCCCGTCATCCTCTTCTTCTGGTGTCTGCGGCGTGGTCGTCATTGGTCCGGGAGGGTTCTGAAAACCACCTTCCTACTCCTGGTGGTCTGGTGGAGAGGTCCCCAAAGGGAGACACTGCGGGCGGAAACCGGTTAAGGAAGAGGAGGAGAGGCCTGATGGGAGTACCAGACATCGCATGAGCAGAACGACCCCCGCAGCCTCGCCCGACCAGGCGGTAGCCGGACTCCTGCGCCTGCTGCGCGACCGACCCGACGTTCAGGAGCTGGCCAGAGCCGCCGAAGAGAACCAGAAGGTCGTTGTCGAAGGTGTCATCCGCTCGGCTCGCGGCCCCCTTTGGGCGGCCCTGCGTGGCCTGCCCGAGCGTCCCGTGTCGGGCCACACCCTCTGGGTTACCCCATCGACCGACGGGGCCGAGACTCTGGTCGAAGACCTTCGCGCTCTGGGCATGGACTCGCGCCTGGTCTACTTCCCCTATCGGGAAGAGACCAACGAGAATGTAGGACGCCCGGTCGACCCGATGCAGCTCAAGGCGCTCGAGCGTCTGCAGGAGGCCAAGCCCGAAGACGGTCTGCTGGTCGTGGCTCCGGTACGAGCCATGCTGCAGAAGACGATGAGTCGGGAAGCGCTGGAGTCGAACCGTTGGACCGTTCGCCAGGGCGAAAGTACCGACCGCGACACCCTGCTCGAAATGCTCGTCTCAGAGGGCTACGAGCGGACTTCGATGGTCGAGCGGCGCGGCGAGTTCTCGGCTCGTGGTGACATCATCGACATCTATCCGATCACCGGCGACCCGGTTCGTGTCGAACTGTTCGGTGACGAAGTCGAATCGATCCGCCTGATCAATCTCGATACTCAGCGTTCCGTCTCCGAGATCACGGAATTCTCGGTTAGCCCGATAGCTCACGAAGACGCCGGGTCGCACATGACCGATTTCCTGCCTCGGGGCAGCCTGGTCTGCCTGGAAGAGCCGGCCCAGCTGCGCTTGCAGACCCTGGAATGGTCGCACGAAGGCTGGCACGGCGAATGGGGCGATTTCCTGGCCCTGCTCACCTCGTTCCGCCAGCTCTCGTTCACCACCTGGGAAGACGCCGAAAGCCGCGCCGCCAGCGAAGGCGTGCAGCGGCTAAGCTTGCCGTTCGAACCGCAGCGAGTGTTCCCCGACCGCGTCGACGGCATGATGGCTCGTCTGCCGGGATGGGTCGAGGAGAAGCGCACCGTCCTGCTCATGAGCCGCCAGGCGTCTCGCCTGGAGGAACTGCTTGGCGAAGCTCGCCTGCTCACCCACGACCTCCTTCCCGGAGCCGGCGTGGTGCTGCTGCACGAGCCGCTGGCCGAAGGTTTCAGCCTGCCCGGAGTGGGCGGTGCAACGCTCGAGGTGCTCACCGACCGTGAGATCACGGGCGCTATCCGTCGTCGTAAATCCCACCAGAAAGCCGACCGAGCCTCCCTCATTCGGCTCGAAGAGCTGAACCCCGGCGACACCGTGGTGCATCTGCAGCACGGCATTGGAGTTTATGGTGGAGTGAAGACGCTGGTGATCGGCGGCTTCAAGAAAGATTTCCTGACCATCGGTTACGCCAAGGGCGACTCCCTGTTCGTCCCGGTCGAACAGCTGGACCTGCTGCAGCCCTACAAGGGGTTGGAGGGGAAAGAGGCCAAACTTTCCAAAATGGGCGGCCAGGACTGGTCGCGCGCTCGCGGTAAGGTCAAGAAAGACGCCGCCGAACTGGCCGAAGAGCTGCTCCGCCTGTACGCCGAGCGCGAGCAGTCGGTGGGTCACTCTTACCCGCCCGACACCCCCTGGCAGAGGGAGATGGAAGAGGCGTTCCCCTACGACGAGACGGAAGACCAGCTTCGCGTTATCGCCGAGGTGAAAGGCGACATGGAGCGCCCCCGTCCGATGGACCGTCTGGTCTGTGGCGACGTGGGCTACGGGAAGACCGAAATTGCCATCCGGGCCGCTTTCAAAGCGGTCTCGGAAGGTCGCCAGGTGGCCGTTCTGGTCCCCACTACGGTGCTGGCCCACCAGCACTATCAGACCTTTTCCGAGCGATTAGCCGCTTTCCCCGTCAAGGTCAACGTGCTCAGCCGGTTCCGCTCCAAAGCCGAATCCAAAGCCGCTACGGACGGGCTGGCCGACGGCAGCGTAGATATCATCATCGGCACCCACCGTCTGCTTTCCAAAGACATCAAGTTCCAGAACCTGGGGCTGCTGATCGTCGACGAAGAGCAGCGGTTCGGCGTGAAGCAGAAAGAGAAGATCAAAGGGCTGCGGAAAAACGTCGACATTCTGACCCTGACCGCCACCCCGATCCCTCGAACGCTGAACATGGCGCTGGTCTCGATCCGCGACATGTCAGTCATCGAGACGCCGCCAGAAGACCGCGTTCCGATCAAAACCTACCTGTTCGAGTCGCATCCCGATATCTTGCGCGGCGCCATCACGCGCGAACTGCAGCGCGAAGGCCAGGTCTACCTGGTGCACAACCGGGTCGACGACATCGAGCGTCTGGCTGCCGACATTCGGCGCATGCTGCCCACGGTCCGGGTGGGCGTCGGCCATGGTCAGATGGGCGACGAAGAGCTGGAAAAGGTGATGATGGGCTTCCTGGAAGGCGAGTTCGATGTGCTGGTCTGTACCACCATCATCGAGAGCGGTCTGGACATCCCCAACGCCAACACCATCATCATCAACAACGCCCACCACTTCGGTCTGGCTCAGCTCTACCAGATGCGCGGTCGCGTCGGCCGTTCGGCCCGCCAGGCTTACTGCTACCTGCTCTACCCGCCGTCCCGCACTCTGAGCGACGACGCCACCAAGCGGTTAGAGACGATCCGCGACTTTACCCACCTGGGTGCGGGCTACCAGATCGCCTTGCGCGACCTCGAGATCCGCGGAGCGGGCGACATCCTGGGCGCCGAGCAGTCAGGCAGTATCGCGGCCGTTGGCTTCGACCTGTACTGCAAGATGCTCTCGGATGCGGTAGCGGGACTCCGCGGCGAGGCCCCGAAATTCGAGGTCACCGACCAGCCGATCGTGCTGGAACTGCCCGTTCCGGCCAACTTGCCCGACGACTATGTCACCGACGGCGAGCAGAAGGTCGTACTGTACAAGAAGATCGCTTCGGTGCAGTCGTTCCAGGCGCTCGACGAGATGCGGGACGAGTTGACCGACCGCTTCGGCAAGCTGCCCGAAGAAGCGGACAACCTGCTCTCGATCGTCGACCTCAAGCTGCGGGCTCGCGACCTGACCATCCCCTCGATCCGGGTGAAAGAAGGTCGCCTGACCATCCTGCTGCCGTTCTACGAAGAGCTCTCGGCCAAGCGCAACAACGACTTGTGGGTGCTCACGGGCGGGAAACACGGCGGCTGGGCGCCGCTGAAGCCGGCTCTACCCCAGGCGCTGGTGCTGACCGGGCTGCATGGAGTGGCCGCGGGGAAACCCGAATATCCGCCCGCCAAGCTGCTGATTTCGAAGGTGCGCAATGTGCTGATCCAGCTGCAGCGCTGGAAGGACGGATAGGGCGCTCGGACCTGGTGGGGTGAGAGTTCTCGCCAGGCCTCCGGGCGCTGGGGTCTACCCCATGCGCAGAATCGGAGCCTGCTCTAACACGTCCCCCTTGCGGATCTGACCGACCCGCTGATAGCTCAATAGCCCGACCACGGAATCAGCAAAGAACATCCCGCGGTCGGTCAAGCGCAGAAAGCTCTCGTCGACGTCGACCAACCCGGCGGCGCTCAGCGCCTCCAGCGGTTGGGCGAAATCTTCGACCAGAGAGGTGCCGTAGAGACGGCGATACGCCTCCAGCGACACCTGCAGCCTCGCCAGGCCGCGAGTGAGGTACAGCAGCCTCATGTCGGTCGGATCGTAGATGAAGTACCTGGCCTGCGCGCTTCCCTCGGTCGTCATCGCCTCGCGGTAGCGAACCCCGCTGTCCTCGTTCATCCATTTCACCGCGTACATCGCATCCATGTCGCTGTAGCAAGACAGCGCCTCTGGACCGTAGCCGACCCAGTCGAACGCCTCGGGCTGGTAGCTGCCGGCTTCGTAACGGAACTGCCCTTCGCGCTCGAAGTTGGTCAAAGTGGTCTGGCGATATCCCAGGTTGCGTGCCAGATCGCGAACCTCGAGCCAGTTAGCCAGAGCCAGCTCGTTGTCGGGCAGTCGGGCCAGCAGGTCACGGTCTCGCGCCCAGGGCACTTCGAGCCCACGGAACATCACCAGGTGGTACAAACAAAGCTGGGAGAAGCCCAGGTCGCTGGTGCGCCGAACATCGTCTTTCATCTCCCCGACGGACTGCCCCGGCAGATTGATCAACAGGTCGGCCGAGCTCGTCATTCCGCGCCGACGAGCCGCTTTGACCGCCGTCTCTACCGCTCCCGGACCGCCGATATACTCCCGGCCCATGCTGGCGATGCGGTCCCGATGATAGGTTTGCACTCCCGAATGTCGTGATCGATAAAGTCGTCGCGAGTCCTTCGGTCGTAGCCGTTCATCAAGGCCGGGACCGGATAGCCCTGCAACAGACGATGACGCTGCGGGCCTTTAAGGCGCTTTTCTAACTCTTGGACGAATTGCGAGTCCTGCACGATAACTCTGCCCATTCGCCCGGGAGAACGACCGACCCTGGTCTATCGCGAGTACCGCAAAGGCAAAGCGACACACGAAAAAGGCCCGCTCCCTCGGGGGGCGGGCCTTTTCGCTTGCGTGCCGTCAGGCGTCAGGAGTAGGCGGTGACTTTGCGCAGCCAGTTCGTGGCGGTCAACTTGGGCATCGACGACCCGCTCGACATCGCCGTCTGGGCCAGCGACGTGCGGTTGAGCAGCGTCTGGCGCGAGGGGGCCGTAGGATTGGGACGGGCGACCGGGACGCGGGGCGCTTCGACGACCCGCGAAGCCACCGGCTTCGGGGCGGTCCACACTTCGACGGCGTAGATTCTCCAACCGTCACCCGAGAGAACGAAGCGGACGCTTCCGGCCTGTTCCCCCATCTCGTTGATCAGCTGGGTGCGGATCTGCCCGGCGCCTTCGGCCTGACTGCTGCCCAGGCGCAAGCGCTGGCTAGCCGAACCGAGTCCGAGACGAAGGCTGCGCAGGAACGAGCCTTCTCCGTTCTTTTGGCACTGGGTGTGAATCATCCGCTCTAATTCGGGATGTAACCAGTGGCGCACGGCGCTGAAACTTTCCGTTGCCAGCGACCGAAAGAAGCCGGCGTAAGTTTCGAGCAAAGTGTGCTTGTGAGCCAAAATGGTACCTGACGGCATACCACCTCCAAAGATTACCCGATTTCGTTCGGCCTGCCTGGGGGCGGACCGCTCTCATCGGAACAGGTACAAACTATGAAATTTACTTTGCCAAGATGTGAACAGGATGTTAACACGAAACCATGTCCGACATGTTTTTCAGTACGTTTTCAGCGCTCGAAAACGTTTTCGTATAACGCGCTCCCCCACCGTAGGATAAGCCATCATCACGGTTTCGTATCCGTCCAGCCGGGTCTTCCGCGCTCTCCGCCAGGGTATGCTTCGGCCGGAAGACCAGGCTGAGAAAATGGGGTCAAGAAGACGACCCAAAGGAGAAATAACGTGTTGAACGTCCTGCTTTACCTCATCGCCCTGGTCACCGGAATGCTCGCCCTCAGCGGAATCGCTGGCGCCGCCGGAGGCGCTATGATGACCCTCTTTCAGTTCAGCCTGATCGCGCTGGTCGGCTCCCTGCTCACTCGCGGTTTCACCAGGAGCATGGCTCTCTATTAGAACCGCCTCCCGAAAAAGTCCCCGCGTAAAGATGGTCTTTCAAGAATCTTTACAGTTTCTTTTCGGCTCGGAACGTCCCTAGCGACTATAGTCTGGGACAACCCTTGGCGCTCCGTAAACCTTGCGAGCGCCTGCCAAAGACTCGAACTGTAGGAGCGATATCTTGACCATCCAACCCAACCTCCCCGCCTTCACTCCCCTAGCCTCCCCTAAAGC
>JAEXNA010000194.1 GCA_023447635.1 Vulcanimicrobiota bacterium
TCTCAAATCCCCCCCCCACCACGAAAGGAATCGCTGTTTATGGCGAAAGTGACCACAGCCTCTCTGAAGGACCTGAACCGGGTCGAACTGATGGAGAAGGCCAAAGACATGGGTCTCAAAGGTTTTCAGAAGCTTCGCAAGGACGACATGATCGCCCTGATCATGGAGCACGTGGACGAAGCCGGTGACGACGAGTCGGCCGAAGAGGCCGCTCCGGCCGAAGAGGCGGTCGTCGAAGTCGAAGAAGAAGCCGCCGAAGTGGTGGCCGAAGCGCCTCGCTCGCGCAGTTCGCGCCGCTCGCGCCGTGAGAGTTCCGAGTCCGCCGTAGCCGTGGTGGAAGCTCCTCCGGAAGAGGAGACCGAGGTCGCCGAAGAGGCTGCCGAGGAAGGCGAGGCCGAAGAGGGCAGTCGCCGCCCGCGCCGACGCCGTCGCGGACGTGACCGTCAGCGTCGCGAGGTTGAAGAGACCGCCGAGGTCGAAACCGAAGAAGCCGAAGTCGAGGCCGAAGCCGAGACCGAGGAAGAGGGCGAATCCGAAGAAGCCGAAGGTGACGGCGAGCGCCGTCGCCGCCGTCGTCGTCGAGGCCGTGACCGCGACCGGGGCGAGCGTCCCGAACGGGTCGAGCGCAGCGAGACCGCCGACGAGGACGAAGAGTCCGAGAGCGAGTCCGATGAGGACGCCGAGGACGACGAAGACGGTTACACCGAGCGCGAGCGCGGTGGACGTCGCCAGGCGCCTCCCAAGGGGATTCTGTACGCCAGCGGTGTGCTCGAACTGCTGCCGGAAGGCTACGGCTTCCTGCGCGGTCGCACCTATCTTCCCAGCCACTCCGACATCTACGTGTCGGTCTCTCAGGTGCGCCGTTTCGGCCTGCGTATGGGCGATATGGTGCTGGGCGAAGTTCGCCCTCCCAAGAGCGGCGAGAAGTATTTCGGTCTGCTCAAGGTCGCCACCGTCAACGGGACCGACCCCGAGGTCGCTCGTCGTCGCCCCAATTTCGACCAACTGACGCCGATCTTCCCCGAAGAGCGCTACACCCTGGAGAGCGAGCGGTCCAACGACTACTCGCGCCGAATCATCGACCTGTTCAGCCCTATCGGTAAGGGACAGCGCGGTCTGCTGGTCGCTCCGCCCAAGGCCGGTAAGACCATTCTGCTCAAGAAGATCGCCAACGGCATCATCGAGAACTACCCCGAAGTCACCCTGATGGCGCTGCTCATCGACGAGCGTCCTGAAGAAGTGACCGACATGGAGCGCTCCATCGACGGTGAAGTGGTCGCTTCGACCTTCGATGAGTCTCCCGAACATCACGCTCACGTTTCTGAACTGGTTCTCGCCAAGGCGATGCGCCAGGTCGAAATGGGCAAAGACGTGGTGATCTTGCTCGATAGCTTGACCCGCATGGGTCGCGCTTACAACAACATCACCCCGCCCTCCGGACGCACCCTGTCGGGCGGTCTCGATACGGCGGCGCTGCGGACCCCCAAGCGGTTCTTCGGCGCGGCTCGCAACATCGAGCGCGGCGGCAGTTTGACCATCATCGCCACGGCGCTGGTGGAAACCGGCTCGAAGATGGACGAAGTGATCTTCGAAGAGTTCAAGGGCACCGGCAACATGGAGCTGGACCTGTCTCGCCGTCTGGCCGAAAAGCGCGTCTACCCCGCGATCGACATCAAGAAATCCGGCACCCGCCGCGAGGACAAGCTGTTGACCGAGGAAGAGCTGCACAAGATCATCCTGATGCGCCGCGCGCTGTCGCTGCTGGGCGAAAACCAGGAGCCTACGGAAGCGGTTCTGGAGCGCATGAAGCGCACCAAGACCAACGCCGAGTTCCTGATGACGCTGGGCAAGGACACCCCCGCCGGCGGACGCTAGAAGATGACACGCCGCAGATCGGGCTCTCGGGGGAAAGCCTCTCGTTCTGGAGCTCTCCGTTCTACGGCGACGCGATCTCGCGCCACCGAGCCCGTTCTCCCTCTCGTCGGACATCCGTCCGGCGAGGTGGAGGACGTGCCCGGGCTGGGCGGAGTGGGTCGCAGCGGGGTCGAGCATCGTCTCCCCTCGAACATGGAGCTGGTGCCTCTTCCCAAAGAGGCCCAGCTTCAGTTTTTGCCCGGGCGCCGCGCCCTGGGTATGGACAAACGTGGCAACCAGGTGACCCTGGACGGCCTGGCCGTGGCGGCGAGACTGCCGATCGGCTATACCCGGACCATGATGCCGGCCTTCAGCAAGGACGAAGGCGATGTCGAGCATCTTCCGTTTTTTGGTTACACCGCCGTTTTTGCCCGTGGTGAAGAGTTGGTCTGCGCGGCCGTTCGCACGGAAGCCAAGGCAGAGTGGTCTCCCGACCAGTATCACACCGACGACCTCGAGCAGAAGATCACCGAGCTGCAGGGGCAGTACCCCGAGAACCTGATCCTGCGCCAACTCGAGATCTGCGCCAAAGAGTACGGCTGCTACAACGCTCAGAATATTTTCTACAACCGGTGGGAAGGTGCCGTTACGGTCAGTCCCGCCTGCAACGCCCAGTGCCGCGGCTGTATCTCCCTGCAGCCAGACGACCTTCCGCCCTCCCCGCAGGAGCGCTTCGGGTTCAAGCCCACCCTGGAAGAGATCGTCGAACTCGGTCAACACCATCTGAAGTCGCCCAGCGCCATCTTCTCTTTTGGCCAGGGCTGCGAAGGCGAGCCGCTGCTGCAGGGCGACCTGATCGCCGAATCGGTGGCCGTACTGTCGCAGATTGAAGGGCGCGGCACCATTCACCTGAACACCAACGCTTCGCTCCCGGATAAGGTGAGCAAGATCGTGGAAGCCGGTCTGGATTCGCTGCGAGTGTCGCTGAATTCGACCCTGCCGCACGTCTACGAAGCTTACTATCAGCCGAAGCGGTACAAGTTCGAGGCGGTCAAAGAGTCGACTCTGCTGGCGCGTCGAGCTGGGGTTTACGTCTCACTGAACTTGCTGATGGTGCCCGGTTGGATCGACGCCAAGGAAGAGGTCGACTCTCTGATCGCTTTTGTCCAGGAATGCGACGTGAACATGATCCAGCTTCGCACCTTGAATATCGACCCCGACCTTTACGCCCGGTTCGTGCCGGTGCCGCAGGGGCCGGTGCTGGGAATTCCGGAGCTGCTGCGCCGGCTGCGCGAAGAATGCCCCGGTCTGGTCCTGGGGAACCATTCGCCTCGGATCCCCGTCGGCAAGTACCCCTTCGACCCCAAGCGCTGAGCGGCGAACCGTTCTCTCGGACTCGACCTGACCCTGGGTTGTCCTGCGGAAAGGGGAGGGGAGGGAAAAGACGAACCGTGGTCCCAACAGCGCTATGATCAACGCCACTATTGGACGATACCACATCATCGAAGAGCTGGGACGCGGAGGCATGGGGGTCGTGTATCACGGTCACGACCCTTTGCTCGACCGTCCTGCGGCTATCAAGATCCTCTCCCAGACCCTGACCGGTAACCCGGAGGCCAAAGAACGCTTCCTGCGGGAAGCCCAGGCGGCGGCTCGGCTCAACCATCCGAATATCACCGCCATCTATGATATCTCCGAGCACGAGGGGATCTACTACCTGGTCTTCGAGTTCATCAACGGATCGAATCTCGACGATATTCTCGAGAAGCAGCCCGGTCCGATGGATGCCGCCAAAGCGCTGGAGATCTTCATCCCGCTGGCCCATGCTCTGGACTACGCTCACCAGCACGGTATCGTGCATCGCGACGTCAAGCCTGGGAACGTGATGGTCACGGAGAAGGGCGAGGTCAAGGTCGCCGACTTCGGTATCGCCTGGGTCGAGATGTCCCAGACGCTGACCCAGCCCGGGCAGATGATCGGAAGCTGCTTCTACTTCTCGCCCGAGCAGGCCCGCGGCGAAAAGGTTGACCGACGAGCGGATATTTACTCCCTCGGCATCGTCCTTTACCAGATGCTGGCCGGTCGCGTCCCTTACAAGGCGGATAACCTGCCTGCGGTCATCCAGCAGCACCTGACGGCCGAGCCCCGACCTCTGCGCGAGTTCAACCGTCGGATCAACCCCAGCATCGAAGAAGCGGTGCTCAAATGTATGGCCAAGGATCCGGCCGACCGCTTCCAGAGCGTGGGCGAACTGGTCAAAGCGCTGGAGATCAGCGAGGTCTCCGAAGACCTCTACAAGACGAATATCAGCCCCTCGGAAGCGGCGCTTCACAACATTCTCGGCAACAACTACTACAAGCAGGGCAAGCTGGACCTGGCTATCATGGAGTGGCGTAAGGCGACTGTTCTGGACCCCTATAACGCTCTGACTCACAACAACCTGGGCACCGCGCTCGACGGCCTGGGCAAACTGCCCGAGGCGGTCGAAGAGTACAACAAGGCGGTCAAGCTCAATCCTAACAACTTCGTGGCCCACTACAACATGGGCTCGGCCTACTATCGCCAGGGGATGATCCCTCAATCGATCGAGGAGTACCGCAAGGTCACCGTCCTCAACCCCAAGTTCGCTCCGGCCTACTACAATCTGGGCAACGGCTTCTTCACTCAGGAAAAGCTCGACGCCGCCATCGAAGAGTGGCAGAAGGCGCTGATGCTGAACCCTCAGTTCGCCGAAGTGCACTACAACCTGGGGAACGCCTTCCACTCGAAGGGGCGCAAGGAAGAGGCGATCAAACACTGGGAGAAGGCGATCGAGCTGGACCCCCAGTTCGCGGTGGCGCTCTATAACATCGGCACCATCAAGATGGAGCAGGGCGACATCGACGGCGCTATGGAGTTGTGGGAGCGCAGCATCGAGATCAACCCCAACTTCGGGCAGGCCCACTATAACGTTGGAAACTTCCATTGGGAGCAAGGCAACGTGGACCTGGCGATCGCCGAATGGGAAAAGGCGGCCAACGCCGAGCACGGATTCTGGCAGGCCCATAACAACCTGGGGAACGCCTATTACGAGCGATCCCAGTTCGACGAAGCGATCAACCAGTGGCAGAAGACGGTCCAGTTCGAAAACAACTTCTGGCCCGCCCACTGGAACCTGGCCAACACCTACTTCTACCACCGTGGCCAACTCGAAGAGGCTATCGTCGAATGGCAGACGGTGGCCCGCTTGCATTCGAACCACTGGCCCTCGTTCTACAATCTGGGCGAAGCTTACTTAGAACAGGGCAAGATCGAGTTGGCCATCTTAGAGTGGGACAAGGTCGTGCAGCTGAATCCCGGCTTCTGGCACGTCTACCACAACCTGGGCACCCTGTTTTACCAGCGCGGCAAGCTGGACCAGGCTATCGCCTACTGGACCCGCGCGATCGGGCTGATGCTCTTCCCATGGAAGTGATCCGAGCTTCCGCGTCGAACCCTGTGCAGAAGAGGATGAAGGTATGAACCCGCAAGATGAAATCAAGGCTCGTTTAGAGGTCGCTCAGCTCTATGAAGAGATGGGGCAGAACCCCAAAGCGGCACGTTACTACCTCGCTGCGGCCGAGATCGCGCTGAAAGCCAAGCTGTTTGATCAGGGCCGGGGCTTTCTCGAGAAAGTGCTCGTTCTCGAGCCCGAAAACGAGCAGGCCAAGAACTACCTCGAGCGCCTGGCCCAGCATCTGGCCAGCCACGGCGGCGGCGCTCCCGCGCGTCCTGCCCAGGAAGAAAACCGCGCCAGCGGCTCGGGCTTGACGGTGCCTACCCCTTCGGTCTATCTGCGCAAGGATCAGATCGCGGCCATTCTGGCCCAGGTCGCTTCCGCGCCAAATCCCAAATTTTTCCCTTTCAATCCGCTGCCCAAGGTGGATGAGCGGGCGGTCGAGCAGAAGGCCAAAGTGGCCGAAGCCAAACGCGATGAGCAGCGGGCCAAAGAGCGCACCGCGGTCGAGTCGTCGTTTTCCAAGGGACCGTCACAGTTTGGTGGAGGGGCGCCCGCTGCCAGCGGTGGCAGTATGTTCGCCCAGGCAGGGTCGGGCCGTCGACGCGAGCGCGACAAGGAGCCCGAGGCCAAAGACGAGCGGCGTCCTCGTCGCGGCGGCGCCAATATGGATCTGGCCGAATCGATTCGGCGCCGTATCCAGGGCAGCTAACCCTTTCGCCCTCGAACTTCTAGAACACGGTCGCAAGTCACGGC
>JAEXNA010000196.1 GCA_023447635.1 Vulcanimicrobiota bacterium
CCGGCCCGGCGCCCAGAACGGCGTGGGAACCATCAAGTTTATTTACGGGAGTTCTGACCATTGAAAACTCAAGCCGCCGTGGCCTTCGAGGCCGGCAAGCCCCTCTCCGTCGTCACCGTCGACCTGGAAGGCCCTAAGGCCGGTGAGGTGCTGGTCGAGCTGAAGGCGACCGGTATCTGCCACACCGACGCGTACACCCTATCGGGCAAAGACCCGGAGGGGCTGTTCCCCTCTATCCTGGGCCACGAAGGCGCCGGCATCGTGCGCGAAGTGGGCGAAGGGGTGCGTTCGCTGAAACCGGGCGACCACGTGATTCCGCTTTACATCCCCGAGTGTCGCGAGTGCAAACGCTGCACCTCGCGCAAAACCAACCTGTGCGGCGCTATCCGTATGACCCAGGGGAAAGGGCTGATGCCCGACGGCACCTCGCGCTTCTCTTACGAAGGGAAGCCGATTCACCACTATATGGGCTGTTCGACCTTCTCGAACTTCACCGTGCTGCCCGAGATCGCTCTGGCCAAGGTACGCGAAGACGCTCCGTTCGATAAGATCTGCTACATCGGCTGCGGTGTGACCACCGGCATCGGCGCGGTCATCAATACGGCCGGCGTGAAGCCGGGCGACAACGTGATCGTGTTCGGTCTGGGCGGGATCGGTCTCAACGTGATTCAGGGCGCCCGCATCGCCGGCGCCAACAGGATCATCGGCGTCGACCTGAACCCCAAGAAGAAGGCCATGGCCGAGAAGTTCGGCATGACCCACTACATCAACCCCAGCGAGGTGGGCGGCGACCTGGTGCCCTACATTCAGAGCATCTCTGACGGCGGCCCGGACTTCTCGTTCGAGTGCATCGGTCGGGTCGACATCATGCGCGAGGCGCTCGAGTGCACCCACGTGGGCTGGGGCGTGTCCGTGATCATCGGAGTGGCTGGCGCTGGCGAAGTGATCCAGACGCGTCCTTTCAACCTGGTCTCTGGTCGGGTCTGGAAGGGCACGGCGTTCGGTGGCGCTCGGGGACGGACCGACGTTCCCAAGATCGTGGACTGGTACATGGACGGGAAGATCAACATCGACGATCTGATCACTCACACCATGCCGCTGGCTGATATCAACAAGGGGTTCGAACTGGCCAAAGCCGGCGAGTCGATCCGCAGCGTGGTGCTCTATGACTAGTTCGGGTTCGGGCGAGGGCGCCTTCGTCCACCAGTTCCTGGTGGGTCCGTGGGACAACTTCGTCTACTTCGTGGGCGATCGGGCGACCCGGTCTTGCCTGGTGGTCGACCCGGCCTGGGACCTGGAGCTGATCGAGGCCGAGGCGGCCAAGCTCGAGATCACCATCGGCGGAATTCTAGCCACGCACAGCCACTTCGACCACGTGAACATGGTTCATCCGCTGGTCGATAAGCTCGATATTCCGGTCTACATGCTCGACAAGGAGATCGCCTGGGCCAACTATCGTAGCGAGAACCTGAAGAAGGTGTCCTCGGGCGATGTGGTCCCGTTCGGCAAAGGGGTCGAGGTGCGCTTTCTGCACACTCCCGGCCACACGCCGGGCTCGGCCTGCTTCGAGGTCGAGGAGAGTCTGATCTGCGGCGACACCCTGTTTATCAACAGTTGTGGTCGCTGCGACTTCCTGGGCGGCGACCCCGAGACGATGTACTACACGCTCAAGGGGCTGCGCGAGAAGTTCGGTCTGGAGACCACGCTGTATCCGGGCCACAACTACGGACCGACCACGATGGCGACGATGGACGACCAGTTGAAGAACAACCCGTACTTCAAGGCGCCCACCATCGAGGACTTCGTGAAGCACCGCATGGCCGGACGTCGGCCGAACGCCCCGATGCCGAACATCGACGAAGGATGGCTGAAAAAGGTCGAGGCCCAGCAGCCTCCGCTGGAAGGCTAGCGATTCTCGTCGAGAGGCTTTTTCAAAAACACCGTCCCCCAAGGACGGTGTTTTGCGTTAGTGGAAGATGTCGGCAGAGTATGTGGAGAGCCGATCGATCTTGATAGAGCTAGACGAAAACGCTCGCCCTTTTTGCAAGGAGCCGGTCAAGGCATCGGCTCTCGAGTGCTGTCATTGTGGAGTCGCTATCTGGTAAGCTCCCGAATCAGCCGCCCTTGCAAGCCATCGTCATGGAGCACTCGCGAGCGGAACCGTATTGTTGCGGCTGTGTGTTGGCAGCGATCCTTGCCGGCTTGCCTTTTTTGAAATTCGTCTGACCGGCCAGGGGCGCTTACCCCGCGGCGCGGATGAAGGCGGCGACTCGGGTTAGGACGTCGTCGTCGCGGATGATCAGGCGATGGCCCAGCCCTTCGGTGACGACCAGTTCGGTGCCGGCGGCTCGAGCGATCGATTCCCCGGCCTCGATTTTGATGACCTCGTCGTCCCGGTCGTGCAGGACCAGGACCGGGCAGCGCACCTGCTGCACGTAGCGCGAGGTCTCCTCTTCCTCGATCGGGCCGCCCAGCGTGTTCAGCACCCGCTGCTCGAAGGCGGCCACGTTGGCTTCGGCCATGGAGACGCGGCGGGCGAAGCCGTCCATCAGGGCCCGAGTCTTGTCGGGCGTTCCGAGCAGCACCAGCGCCTTCAGGTCGGGCAGGTCTCGAGCGACCCGGGCCGAGGCCATGCCTCCGAAGCTATGCCCCACCAGGGCGTGGATCGGGCCGAACAGGGCGGCCACGTCGGCCAACCCCTGCGCGTAGACGGGCAGAGTCGCGACCCTGGGTTTCCCCGAGTGGCCGGGGGCGTCGAAGGTGACAACGGAGAATCCCGCCTCTACCAGCAGGGGGACCAGTCTGTACCAGGAAGCCGCCGAACCTTGCCAACCGTGGGTCAACACGACGGTGGGGCCGGAACCGGGATAGCGATAACCGCGCAGCAGATAGGGGCCGCTGGGCACCAAAAAGGGCCGGGCCGAAGCTAAAATGGCCAACTGCTCTTCGCTGCGGGTGTGCAGGAACGGGGTTCGGAAGAGCCACCAGTGCAGCGCCTCGCGCCACTGATCGGGAAGATACCTGGTCAGGCGCAGGGCCCAATCCACGAGTTGAGAAAGAAACGATCGTTTCCCCGGTGAAGTAGCCATGCTCACCGTCTATTCTAGTTTACAGGTATACCAGTTGCAAGACGACGACAAGATTCGCCAGCGCGCCTGGGTCAAGATGGCCCTGCTCTACCAGAAAGCCTTTCGAGTTCTGGCCGAACGCCTCTTCGGCGTGGGGCTCTCGGTGGCCCAGTTCGACCTGCTGGTCCAACTGGTTCTCGCCGAGCCGGAAAAGCCGAAGCAGTCGGACCTGGCCAAACGGTTGCTGGTCACCAAGGGGAATATCTCGGGTATGGTGACCCGGATGGCCGAGCAGGGCACGGTCGAACGCTACGACGACCCGCACGATAAGCGCAGCAACCGCATCGCCATCACCGCGCAGGGGCGCCAACTGCACGACGCCGGCTCGATCATCCAGCAGCAGTTGGTGGGCGAGATGTTTCAGGGGGTCGAGTTGGAAACCCTCAGGGACCTTGAAGAGGTTGTCAGTAGCATCATTGAGAAATTGCATCCCGATAAGGCGTCCCACAGTTGAAACGAAAACAGCTCTCCTGCCCTAAATGTGAGAAACCGATGGAGATCCTCGTGCAGATGGGGGTAGAAATCGACCAGTGCGGAAACTGCGGCGGGGTCTGGATGGATCGCGACGAGTGGACTAAGATGACGCGTGGTCGCGGCAAGGATGCCGTCACCCTGAAGGTGATCAACCGCACCCCCGCCGACGTCCCTTGCCCGCGCTGCGGTCAGGGGTTGGAGATGGGAAGCCACAGTGAACATACCGACTTCTTGATCGACTACTGCGCCCACTGCCAGGGGGCGTTTTTCGATCGGGGAGAGTTGGCCCGTCTGTTGAGCCGGGACAGAGCGGGGTAAGGCCGGAAAGGGCCGCAAGAGAAGGACAATGGAACAGAAGTTTATCAGGAATTTTTGCATTATCGCCCACATCGACCACGGGAAGTCGACCTTGGCGGACCGCATCCTCGAGCTGACGGGAACTCTCACCGCCCGTGAGATGTCGGCTCAGGTGCTGGACTCGATGGACCTCGAGCGCGAGCGCGGGATCACCATCAAAAGCCACCCGGTGGCGCTGACCTATAAGGCCAAAGACGGTCAGGAGTATCACCTGAACCTGCTCGATACGCCAGGTCACGTGGACTTTACCTATGAGGTCTCGCGATCGCTGGCCGCCTGTGAAGGCGCGCTGCTGGTGGTGGACGCCGCCCAGGGCGTGGAAGCTCAGACTATGGCCAACTACTACATGGCCGTAGCTCAGGACCTGCACGTCATTCCGGTGATCAACAAGATCGATCTTCCTGCCGCTGACCCCGATCGCGTCAAGCACGAGATCGAGGAAGTGCTGATGCTGCCGGCCGAAGACGCGGTGCTGATTTCGGCCAAGAGCGGGATCGGGATTGAGGACGTGCTGGAGGCGATCGTCAAACAGATCCCCCCTCCCTCGGGCGACCCCGAAGGACCGCTGCGCGCGCTGATCATCGACAGCCACTACGACCAGTACCGCGGTGTGGTGCCGCTGTTCCGGGTGGTGGACGGCGAAGTTCGCTCGGGCACCGAGATCCACATGATGACGACCGGGAAGAACTTCAAGGTCGACGAGGTGGGCGTGTTTAGCCCGGCTCAGAAGCCGGTCAGCGTGCTCAAGCCGGGCAGCGTGGGCTATCTGACCGCGCAGATTCGCGAGATCGTCGATACCAAAGTGGGCGACACCGTGACCCTGGCCGGGCGTAAAGGCGCTACCGAGAAGCTTCCCGGTTATCGCGAAGTGATCTCGATGGTCTACTGCGGCCTTTATCCGATCGACTCGAAGGACTATGAGGATCTGCGCGACGCCCTGGGCAAATTGACCCTCAACGACGCGGCTCTGGTTTACGAACCGGAGACCTCGGTGGCGCTGGGCTTCGGATTCCGCATCGGATTCCTGGGCCTGCTGCACATGGAGATCGTGCAAGAGCGTCTCGAGCGCGAGTTCAACCTGGAACTGATCGCCACGGCGCCTTCCGTGATCTACGATGTCTATCTGAAGACGGGCGAGATGATCAAGATTCAGAACCCTTATGAGTTCCCTTCGACCGGCGACATCGACCATATCGACGAACCGATCGTGGACGCTACCATTCTCTGTCCCGAGGACTACGTGGGGCCGGTGATGGACCTGTGCCAGCAGCGCCGCGCGGTGTTCCGCAATATGGAGTATCCGTCGCCGGGCCGCTGCTCGCTGCACTACGACGCGCCGCTGGGCGAGATCATCACGGACTTCTTCGACCAACTGAAGTCGCGCAGCCGCGGCTACGCGTCGCTGGACTACGAGATGAAGGGCGTGGCGACGTCGGATCTGGTGCGTCTCGACGTGCTGGTGCACAAGGAGAAGGTCGACGCGCTGTCCACCATCTGTCACCGCGACAAGGCGTTCTACGTCGGTCGCCAGTTGGTCGAGAAGCTGAAAGAAGTGATTCCGCGCCAGCAGTTCGAGGTGCCGGTCCAGGCCGCGCTGGGAACCAAGGTGATCGCGCGCGAGACGGTCAAAGCGATGCGCAAGAACGTACTGGCCAAGTGTTACGGCGGCGATATCACGCGTAAACGTAAGCTGCTCGAGAAGCAGAAAGAGGGCAAAAAGCGCCTCAAGCGCGTCGGCTCTGTCGAAATCCCGCAGGAAGCGTTCCTGGCCGTACTCAAGGTCGGCAGCGAGTAGCTCACGCTACGGCGTGAAAACGGGCGCTCTCAACGAGATGGCCAGTCCCCAGTAGGGACTGGCCATCTCTTTTTTCGTCACAACACCCACGCGGGCTCGTTGAGTGCCCGAGTGCGGG
>JAEXNA010000238.1 GCA_023447635.1 Vulcanimicrobiota bacterium
GACCAGGACGGCCCCCTCCAACAGCATCTGCGAGCCTGCCCCGCCTGCCAGAAGTACGCCCACGCACTGCAGCGGTTGGACCAAACGCTGCTCGACGACTCCGCCCATCAACCTCGAGCGGCGCGGACCCGCCCCTGGGCTCCAGCACTCGCCATGGCCACCGTCGTGCTCGCCCTGGGCCTGGGCGCCCACCTCTCCCCTCCCCCCCGACAACAAAAGTTCGCCGTCTCCGCCCCCAGCGGAGAGACCTACGCCGTCACCGTCAAAGGCCAGGCCCAACTCCTGAGCATCGAGATCAACGGCACCACAGCCCAATTCGACCAATGAGGTAACTAAAAATGAGAATCCTGCTGCTCCTACTCTTGCTCCTGACCCCCGCCCTGGCCGAGGTCAAAGACGCCCTTCGCCTGGACTTCCGCGTCAAAGCTGCTCTGCCGACAGGCCAGGGCAAAATTCGCAACATCGAGATGGCGCCGGCCGTGGCCGTTATCGTCGGCGAAGAAGCCCAGATCAGGGTGGAGGGCAAAGACGACTGCGAAGTCACTCTAAAGGTCACTCCAACCCTGGGCCCCAACGACACCGTCACCTTGAAGCTCTACGTTGCCGCCAAATTCTCCGGCAAAGAGGTCAACCGCAACATCCAGCTCACCGGCCTGCTGGGGCAGCCCACCTCGGTCGAGATCGACGACGAGCGGCGCGGCGAGAAGCTGAGCATCGAGGTCACGCCAACGCGCTACAAAGCTCCCTAACAGGGCGTTCGCCCCTATCTCTCCCCACCGTCACCTGCTACCATCAGCCCATGGGTATGCGCCGGTTCCGCCTGGTCTATGGGGTCATCTTTCTCACGGTCTCGCTCTTCGTTCTCCTCCGGTCCTCCCTTCCGGGTACAGGTGGAGGCGAAGAGCTAGCGACCCGCCTGGCGAGCCTCTTCTCCAGTGGAATGATCCCGGACGTCGCGGCGCTCGAAGCCCCACCTCTCCCTGGATGGAGCTATGGCTTCTGCAGCTTCTTCCCATCCTCGCCTGCGCCGCGGTGGGAGGCAAGAAACGAGGCCCGGCCATCCTGGCCAGCGGCCTCGCCATCAGTCTCTTCCTGGGCTACCCCGCCGTGATGGCCGGCAACTCGATGCCGACCACCGGCGGCAAGTTTGACGGACTTGTCCCCCTGATCGGAGGCGCCGTCGCGGCGTTCGGAATCGCTCTCGCAATCGCCGCCGGCCTCGCCGTCTCTGGCGCCATGGCCGCCCTCAGTCGAGACAAAAGCCAGGGAGAGCTCATGTTTTCCGCCTGTGTTGCCTCGGCCGTCCTGTCGCTGGCCGGAGCCGCGCTGCTCACCCGAGGAGGCCAACCTCTGGCCTCTCCTACCCCGGCCCATTTCGCGATTCTCGCCATCAGCGCAGCCTGGTGGCTCTTCCTCGTGCTGCGTAAAGCGCCGCTCAAAGACGGCCTGGCGGCCCTGGGTCCCAGTCTGATCACGCCGCTGGGGCTGTTCAGCGCGATCGCCCCGGCTTTCCCCTTGACGGCGCCGCCGCTGGTGCTCGCCCTGGCCGTGGCGTTCGAACTTCCGACCCGCCTGCTGCAGGCGATGCAGCCGCGAAGAAGCATCGCGCTCGACCCGGCAGTTCCCGGACGCTACGGACCGTTCCGGGTGATCCAGCCCGGCCTTATCCTGACCACTCAGCGGGGCAACCCCGACCGCTGGAGACGCCAGCAAACCGCCGCCGCCGTCACCCTGATCGCCACGCTGCCCCTGCTCTGGCAGCGTTTCATCCTGTTCGACATCCTGGCTTTCCCGCTGCTGATCATGAGTCTGAGCTTCGCCTTCAAAGTCGTCACCAGTCGGTTCGCCGAATTCCACCTAGCCGAAGCCACGATCACCCTCTACGAACGAGCTCGCGAAGCTTCCATCTCCAGCAAGAGCCAGGGGGCCTATCTGCATCTGGTCGACGGACAGCAACTGTTCCTTGAAGGGCCGCATCGCCGACTGCTGTTCCTGGACCAGGACACCCCGCGCGACGAACTTCTGGCGCTTTGCCAGCAGTTCTCGGAACACACCGGTCTGGAACTGACCGCCTGAAAAGGGGCCGCCCTACCCCGCCCGAAGGCAGCCCCATGATCATCGCATCCCGTTTCAACGGTCCCGCCAACTCCGCGAACGGCGGCTACACCTGTGGCCTGCTCGCCCAGGGTCTGAAAGGCGCCGTAGAGGTGACTCTGCGCCTGCCTCCGCCGCTCGACAAAGAACTTGAGGTCCGCGATCATAAGCTGTATTACGGCGAGAAACTGGTGGCCGAGGCCCGAGAGACCGAGCTAGACCTCGAGGTCCCGACGCCGCCTCCGATCGGCCAGGCGCGACAGGCCGGCGACCGCTACTACGGCCTCAGCGATCATCCGTTCCCTACCTGCTTCGTCTGCGGTTCGGCCAGACAGCCCGGAGATGGACTGCGGGTGTTCGCGGGTCCCGTGCCGGGACGAGATCTGGTGGCCTCGGTGTGGACCCCATCCGCTGAGCTAGGCGACGCCAAAGGGAAGGTACGGTCGGAGTTTCTCTGGTGCGCGCTAGACTGCCCCGGCGCCTGGTCAGTGGACCAGAAGATGGAGTCGCCCCGGCTGCTGGGGCGACTGACTGCAAAAATACAGCGTACCCTCCCGGTGATGCAGCCCGCCATCGTGGTCGGCTGGCCCATGGGCAAAGAGGGGCGCAAGGCGTTCGCCGGAACGGCGGTGTTCGACGCCTCGGGCGGCCTGGTGGCCAGCGCCAAAGCCGTCTGGATTGCTATCTAACTGGCCTCGTCTTCGGACGAGTTGACCATCCGCCGCGTGATCTCGCTGATCATCAGGTCGGCACGTTCGGCACTTATTTCGGGGTTCAGCTCTCGCAGGTCGGCCATAGCGGCCGCCAGTCGCGGCGTGGTGTAAGGCTCACCGCGAGGTGAGACGGGACGCACGAACACCCGTGGCGCTTCCCCGTAGCGAGGGGCGGGCTGGCCTTCTGTTGGAGTCATAACCGGAGATATTCCCCGGCCTCTCCCCGGTGCCTGGTTTGACCCTGCGGTTGTATACAGGGGGATGGCAACCGTCGGGCATACTCTGGGCTACCGAGACCTCAGGACCCTCACCACTTGACCCTTCAGCTCTTTCCACCTATATTTAGGTTGGTCAACCAATAAATATCAGGGGTATGAGAATGACGAATCTTACCTTAAAAGAGCTACCCGGGCTTCTGAGCAGAGACGAAAGCAAGAGCTGGATCGCCCGACTCGAAGGTCAGGGTTTCCAAGACATGGGCGGCGACTACCCTCCCAGCTATCGCGACAACGACCGCCAGATCATCGACGACCCCGTTCTGGCCGAGACCTTGTTCGCGCGCTTCCGCGACGCTCTCCCCGCGACCTTAGAGTATGGTGGAATCACCTGGTCGCTGGTCGGCCTGAACTCCCGGTTCCGCTCCTGCCGCTATCGCGGTGGACAGGCCTTTACCCGCCACCGCGACGGCGCTCACGCCCAGGACGATCAGCGAAGCCTGCTGACCCTGATGCTGTACCTCAACGACAGTTCGGAATTCTCCGGCGGCAGCACTCGCTTCTACCGGGACCACTGGAGCCCTGACGTCGAGCACGACATCCGGCCCGAGGCGGGCCTCGGGATCCTCTTCGACCACGCCTACTGGCACGACGGTCAGCCCGTGTGCCAGGGGACCAAGTACGTCCTGCGCACCGACGTGATGTACCAGAGCGACCAGGTATTACCGGGTCATACCGGCTACGTTTTCGACGTTGTCGAGATGAACGACAGCCGAGTCGCCAGCGGTTCTCGCGACCGCACCGTACGCGTCTGGTCTCGCAACGGGGTCCAGGTGCTTCACCATCACCGTAACTCCGTCACCTGCCTGGCCGCCGTGGGAGAGCGTCTGTGGAGCGGCTCACGCGATCGTGAGATCGCCATCTGGAACCGCGACCTCACCCTGCGCCGCCACTTCGTAGCCCACCCGGGAACCGTGCTGGCGCTGCTGCCGCTGAGCAACGGATGGGTCGCCTCGAGCGGGGCCTCCGGCGAACTGAAGTTCTGGGACGACGAGGGCGGGCTCCGACGCGAGGTCGCCTGCGGCCGGTGGCCATGGGCGCTGCACCAGATGCCCGACGGCAGGCTTCTGGTCGGGGACGACCAGGGACAGATCAGCAGGGTCAGCCTGGGAGGTCAGGTGGAGAGCCTTTTCCAGGCCCCAAGTGGAGTGCTCTGCCTGGCCGAGGTGGAGGGGACGGTGTTGGGGGGAGGCGCCGACGGATGCATCTACCGCTGGCAGCGTCACGGCCATCCGCTGCCCGTCTGGGAGGGGCATCGCGGACCTGTCACACGGTTATTACGCCTGCCGGACGGACGGCTGCTGAGCGGGTCGGAGGACGACGGCGTGCGCCTCTGGAGTCACGACGGGAGCTCCGTGGAACTGCTGCGCCACGACGACTTCGTGCGCGCCCTGTGTCTGGTAGAGGGGGGACGACGGCTGGCGACCGGCTCTTACGACGGGTCGGTCCGCTGGACCGAGTTGCCCCGGCCAGCCAGCAGCCCCGCGGTCATCGCGCGCAGCGAGCGGGCCGCGAATCCTCTGGGCACAAGCTCGGGAGCGGCCGCCGCCAACTGGTAGCAGCCCTCGATGGCGGCAAGGATGGCAGCCGCCGCCTCTTCCGGACAGTCAGGGGGAGTGGGAAGGCTACCGAGCAGTTCGACCAGATGGTCGCGCTGGCGCCCCATCAGGCGACGGTAGACCTCTCCCACCTCGGGTTGACGCAGCGCCTCGCTGCCGATGGTGACCCAGCAGGCCACGGCTTCGGCGTCCGCCCCTTCACCGGTCGAAAGGTGAGAGTCGATGAACGCCGCGAGGCGGTCCTCGGGAGCGGCCTCTCCGGCCAAAGTCTCATATCTCTGCTGCAGACCGCCCGCCAGCCTGTCAACGAGTTCCAGCAGGATCGCCTGCTTGCTTTTGAAATGGTAATGCACCAGACCCGTGGTCAGACCAGCGGCCTCGGCGATAGCAGCGATCGTAGCGCGCTCATACCCTTTACGAGCCATCACTCGGCGCAGGCCGTCGACGATCTGCTCGCGTCTTACGTCTTTATTACTCGGCCGCGCCACCGATAGTCTCCAGGGCAAGTTCTAGCATACGGGCCAAAGCGACGGGGTCGGAGAGGCGATGGTCGCTGCCAGCTTCAACCAGGCGGACGCCTTCGGGGCTCGACTCGTGAAGCTCTTGACTCATCTCGAACGGGACGATCTCGTCGTCCCGGCTGTGCATAATCGTCGTGCCCGGTCTGGCGCTGGTCGCCTCGCCCCACTTCTTCCAGGCGGGGCAGAGCAACAGCAGCGGCGTCTCTTGGGAATCGATGTTCAGCGCCACCGCTCCACCCCGACTCGAGCCCACCACCAGGTCCGGCTGGCCCTGGTCGTACGCCTCTTGCGCCACGCGCAGCGACGCCTCGAAGTCGTCCGGAGGCAACGCCGGGTTGAGCACGGTGTGGCCGTGCTCTTCGAAGTAGCGCGGCTTCACGCCACCCGGCCTCGACTCCCAACCGTGCAAGAAGAGAATGATCATAGCGTCGGCCTTTCGCCGGGAGCCGAGAGTTCTCCCCGGGTCAGGGCGCGCAGGTAAAGCGCTTCGGCTCCCACCATCGGAAGGGCCCAGGCGGCGGTCTGCGCGGCCGTCTCCAGAGCTTGCTGGTGAGGCTCGCCTCTCAACAGGCCAGCGGCAAGTCCGGCAGCGAAGGCATCGCCCGCTCCGGTCAGGTCCAGGATGTCGGCGCGGGCCGGGGTCCAGGCGCAGGTGGGGTTGGTCGAGCATCCGCCGCGGGCGCCCTGTTTAAGGACGGCCCAGACATCGGACTCTAATCCGGCCGGGTCGAGAAAGCACTCTTCCTCGTTGATCAGCAGTGCGGCCAGGCGGTCTCTTAGCGAGGAGAACTGCCCCCAGGTCTGCGCGTCGAGCACCGGATAGGGGTCGAGCAAGGCGGTGCCGGGAGCGCACCCGGCCAGGTGGAACGCCTGCATGTCGGTCGGCATCGGAGCGATGTGCACCATTCGTGCCTGGTAAGGATGAAGGTGGGAGGGGCTGAGTTCGCGATGGCAGGGGCCGCAATGCTGCAGCGTGCGGCCCTGAGGCGTGTAGCGGATCACGGTACGACCGCCCGGACCGTCCAGCCGTTTGAGGCTGAGATGGATGCCCGCCTCTTCTAACCACTGCAAGGGATAGTCGTCTCCCACCACGCTGTGCACGGCCACACTCAACCCCTGGCAGCGGGCCGCCAGCGCGGTGAACAGCGCGGCTCCCCCGGGGATATCGACGCCGTGCGGCAGGTCGTCGAGCAGCAGGTTGCCGATCACGACCAGGTCGACGGACGTCAAACGGCGGCCGCTCTCGTAGCTTCGACCAGAGCCGCCGCGCGGGCGGGGTCGACAGGCTGGGTCCAGTCGCCGTCGACCTTCATCCAGCTTCCCACGATCAAGCCGTGGGCGTTGGGATAGTCGGCAATGTTGTCCGGGGTGATTCCGGAGCCGATCCAGACCGGAAGTCCGCTGGCCTTGCTGGTGTCCTCGACCTCTTTCGGATCGGTGGTGCTGCCTGTTTCGAGTCCGGTCACGATCAGGCCGTCGGCCAGGAAGAACTCGGCGGCCTTGGCGGTGTCGACCAGCGACAGATCGGCGGTAAGGGCGTGCGACGAATGCTTCTTTTTGATGTCGCACAGAATTCGAACGTTGTGCGCGCCGATGCGCTGACGGTAGCGCAGCAGCGGTCCGGCACAGGCTTCGATCAGCCCCTCGTCGGCCATATGGCCAAACACGAACCCTTCGGCGCGGATAAAGTCAGCGCCGGCGCAGAAAGCGGTGGCCAGAGCCTGCTCGTTGGCGCCAGCCAGGATCTGGATACCGATCGGCAGGTTGGTCACCCGGCGGACTTCAGCGCAGGCCACGGCCATCGTGGCCACGACCTCGGGGCCGACGTTGCCGTTCAGGTAAGGCCGGTCGTGCATGTTCTCGAGGATGATCCCGTCGAACCCGGCGTCGTGCAGCGCCCGGGCCTCGACCACCGCCTGCTCCACAATCTGGCGAGGCGACAACACGCTTCGCGGAGTTCCAGGCATGGCTCCCAGATGGAGGGCGCCGATCAACACTTGCTTTTTCGAGAACAGGTCACGCATACACCGCCCTTTCGCATGCGGCCATCCCCACTCCCTGCGAAGGCCATCAGAAGAACTCCCCGAACGGTCCCAGGATGAGCACACCCGAACGGCAGCGCCAGATCTACACCGCGGGAGCCCAGGGGCGCCTCCCGGACATTCCGATCTCTTTCGAATGGCTGCAAGAGGCCGCCGAATCCCGACTCAGCAGCGAAGCTTACGCCTACCTTGCGGGAGGCGCAGGCGCGGAGGCGACGATCACCTCCAACCGGCAGGCGCTCGACCAGGTCAAAATCGCTCCTCGCATGCTGCGCGACGTCTCGACCTGCGACATGTCCACCCGCCTGTTTGGCAACAGCCTGAGCGTCCCGTTCTTCCTCGCCCCCGTCGGAGCGCTGGACCTGGCTCACCCCGACGCCGATCTTGCCGTCGCCAAAGCCGCCGCGCGGACCGAGGTTCCCATGTGCTTTAGCAACCAGGCCAGCTTCCCGATGGAGGTCTGCGCCAAAGCGATGGGCGACGGCATCCGTTGGTTTCAACTGTACTGGAGCGCCAGCGACGACCTGGTGGTCAGCCTGGTCAAGCGGGCCGAAGAGGTTGGCTGCCGCGCCATCGTAGTCACGCTCGACACCACCATGCTGGGCTGGCGCACGCGCGACCTGGATCTTGCCCATCTGCCTTTCCTCAAGGGTCGCGGCATCGCTCAATACACTTCCGATCCGGTCTTCCGCCAACTGATGGCGCTGCCGCGACCTCCCGAGTCGAAGCCGAAAGTCACCGCGCAAGCGATCGCCACTCTGCTCGAGGCGACCCGTCGCTACCCCGGTCCGTTTTGGGAGGTCCTGAAGTCGGGCAAAGGGTTGGCCGCCGTCAAAACGTTCGTCTCTCTCTACTCCCGTAGCAACCTGCAGTGGAGCGACCTGGCGTTTCTTCGCAAACAGACCCGGTTACCGATCGTTCTCAAGGGGATTCTCCGGGCCGACGACGCGAGGAAAGCTCTCGACCACGGCGTCGACGCCATCTACGTCTCGAACCACGGCGGTCGTCAGGTGGACGGAGCTGTCGGCGCGGCCGCAGCGCTGCCCGAGGTCGCCGACGCCGTGAGCGGCAAGGCGCCTGTCCTCTTCGACAGCGGGGTGCGAGGTGGAGCCGACATCTTCAAAGCGCTGGCTCTGGGCGCGACCGCCGTTGGGATCGGCCGTCCTTTCGCCTACGCCCTGGCCCTGGGTGGAGAAGACGGCGTGGCAGAGTATCTGGAGAACCTGAAGGCCGATCTGCGTCTTACCATGGGGCTCTCCGGCTGCGCGAAGCTTGCCGATCTGAACCGCGACATGCTGGCCTGACATCCGCTGAAACCGCCAATTGGCGCGGGCCAGCGGATCAGGGCGCGGCAGGAAGCGCTCGCGGGGAGGGCCAATCCGAAGAGGTGCTGTTCCGGACTTTTCTACTCTTCTTTCTCTCTGGCGCCACCTCCCTGGTCTATGAGGTGGTCTGGATGCGCCGGCTCTCTCTGGTCTTCGGACACTCCATCTTCTCGGTCTCTACCGTTCTGACCACCTTTATGAGCGGACTGGCCCTGGGCAGCTATCTCGGTGGCGTATGGTCGGACCGAGAGCGAAAGAAAGGGCGCCCTGCCGGCAGTCTGATCGGCACCTACGGCAAGCTCGAGCTGTTCATCGGACTGTGGGCCGTTCTTAGCTTGCCGCTGCTCGATGCGGTAGAAGCCGGCTACCTGGCTCTGGCTCGAAGCGGTCAGCACGGGGCGCCTCTCACGGCCTTCCTGTTCGTGGCCTCGTTCCTGGTTCTGCTGCCACCCACCACGGCTATGGGAGCCACCCTTCCCGTCTTTACTCAGGTGCTGGTGGGCCGCAAAGAAGAGACCGGCTCGCTGCTTTCTCGTATCTACGGACTGAACACCCTGGGCGCGTGCTGCGGAGCCGCCTTCGGAGGCATGGCCGCGCTGCCCACACTGGGCCTGAAAGCGACCGTGCTGGTGACCGCCGCCCTGAATGTGGCCATCGCTCTATTAGCCCGCTCCCTGGCCGGAAGTCTGCCGAACTTTTTCGCCTCGCTGCCGCAGAACGAGGCGGTCGAGCCCGAACCTGCGCACTCCCTCGCTCGCCCGGCCGGCCTGGGCTGGGTGCCGCTGGTCTTCGGGCTTTCCGGGTTTACCGGTATGGTTTACCAACTGGGATGGACCCGAGCCCTGATCCTGTCGATCGGGTCCTCTACCTACTCTTTTACCATCGTGCTGACCAGCTTCCTGATCTCTCTGGCGCTGGGCAGCTTCCTTTACCGGCGTCTTTACGTCCGACGGTCCCCCTCACTCGAGGATCTGGCTCGCCTGCAGCTGCTCATCGCAGCCGCCTCACTTTTGACGACAGCCTTCATGGCTAAGCTTCCGCTGCTAAAGATCGCCACCCAGCCCTACGTGGCCGGCTCCTTCGCCCGCGTCGCCGGGCTGGACTTTCTGACCGTTTTCGCCCTGCTACTGCTGCCCACTCTAGGGCTCGGGCTGACCTTCCCGCTGGTCACCCACCTTTACACCTCCAGTCTGGAGCAGCTGGGGAAACGGCTGGGCGAGGCCTATGCCGCGAACACCACCGGTTCGATTCTAGGCTCTTTCACCGGGGGGTTCGTGCTACTCCCCCTTCTGGGACTTCAGGCGATGCTCAAAGGCGCCGCCGTGCTCAATCTGCTGGGAGCCCTACTGCTGCTGTGGCAAACCCGAGCGTTGCTGCAGCCTGCAAAACGCAAGATCGAGGCCTTACTGGCCCTTTTCGCGGTTCTGATGATCGCTCTGGCCCCGGCCTGGGATCTGGGGCTGCTGAGCTCAGGGGTCGGCATCGGGTATCAGGCGCTACAGATCCGTCCGGACCCCGTTTATTATCGCGACGGAGTCAGCTCGACCGTGACCGTAGGCCTCAGTGACGGGCTCACTCCCTACATCGCCGTCAACGGAAAAATCGACGCCTCGCTGGCGCCGGCCGACCGCAACACCCAGCTCTTACTTGGCCTGGTGCCAGGAGTCTTGCACCCCGACCCTCGCAAGGTCGCCGTCATTGGCTTCGGTAGCGGACAAACCGCCGTGGGACTACTAAGCCTGCCGGGGATCGAGGAAGTGCGCTGCGCCGAACTCGAGCCCGCTGTGTTAGAGGCGAAGAAATACTTTGCTCCTTTCAGCGAGGGGGCCTTTGATGATCCGCGCCTGAAGCTGGTCGAAGATGACGGCCGCAGCTTCATCCTGGGCTCTCCCCACCCGTACGACGTGATCGTCAGTGAGCCATCCAACCCCTGGATCGCCGGTATCGGGAACCTGTACACTCGCGACTTCTATCAGGGCTGCCGAGAGCGGCTCGCTCCAGGTGGATTGATGGGTCAGTGGTTCCACCTCTACGCTATGTCGCCCAACGAGATCGACCTGGTGTTTCGGACCTTCTTTTCCGTCTTCCCCGAAGGTGCGCTCTACCGCACCGGCCCAGGCGACATCCTGCTGATCGGGTCGGACACAGCCCCGCAGATGAACCCCGAGCGGCTGAAGACTTTGTTTGGAGGGGACAGCCGAGCCGCAGCCTGGGTGGCTTCGATGGAGCTCGTCGACCCCATGATGTTCTTCGCCACCTATCTAGCCTCTAGAGAGGAAGTCGTGGCCTATCTCGACAGTCATGCGCCAGGATTTGCCGGCGGCCCGGTCAACACCGACAACCTTCCCCTGCTGGAGTTCCAGGCTCCGATGAACCTCTACGCTCGCACCGGGGTCGGATTAGAGCAGTTTACCTCACTGCTGCCACCGGCCCAGCAATCCAGCGTCCATCTGCAGCAGGCGGCGGTGTTGGGTCGAACGATTCTGAAGATGCGTTTTGACCACGCGTCCGCCCTGGACAAACTTCGTCAAGCCGACCCGCAGGGCCGCGCCTGGTACCCCCAGTTGGTGTCGGCGCTGCTCGAGGAGCAGCGGGTCGATTTCGAAAGGCTGCTGAAGGGCTGCCGTCCCGAAGACCGCGCCTGGTTAGAGCGCCTTGCCGTCGTCTGGAAGATCCGTACCCAGGACTACGATGGGCTCGATGCAGCGATAGCGCGGGCGCTAAAAACCACCTCGGGTGCGCCATCGTACTGGCTGCTCCGTTACGCCGCGATGGATGCCAGGGGACGAGGCGACCTGACCGCTGCCCGACAGTTCTACGCACAGGCCCAGGCTCTAACGTCGAGCGATGTGCCGTTCCTGGAAGCGGCAAGGCTAACCGACGATCCCGCTCAATGGGACGAGGCGCTGCTGCAAGAGGTCCTCCGTCGCAACCCGGACAGCGGCGCGGGTCATCAAGCTCTGGCGCTGCTCTACTCTCGACAGGGCAAGCTTGACCTGGCCATCCAGCACGCGGAAGAGAGCTACCGACTGTTCTCCGGCGATCCGGTGAACGTCGAGCTTCTGACGAACCTTTACCGTGAAAAAGGCGACCGGACCAGGGGATTGTTCTACCGCGAGCGACTAGCCGAACTAAAACAAGCTAGATAAACAGCCGAAGTCCTTCAGGGAGGACAAAAAGAAGAAGAGGACTCAGAGAGCTCTACGTCTCGAATCCTCTTCTTAGCCGACGTCCTGTAAAGGAGGTCGGGTGCAACTGACCTTGCGATCAGAAGCGGTGTCGGAACACTGGCCGCTTAGAGTGGGAGGGTGTTCAATTCTCTCACACCAGCCAGGTCTGACAAGATCCACAACCCTCGCGGGCTGCTTCTCGTTCCTGTTGCCTTGTGAAGCTATCATAGCCCGCTCGCCAACCCCTGTTAGCCCCCCCTCGGCTGCAATCGCCACCTACCAGAGAAGGCTATCCCCTTTCATAACGAAATGCCGCCACAACGAAGTCAGCGATCAGGCGCGCGCTGGTGTCCGAATAGCCGCCCGACGCCAGTGTCAGAAGCGGCAGCCCGCGACCGCGCACTGCCTCTAAAACCATCTGGTCGCGCTGATTGACCCCTTCGCGCGTCAGCTTCATATCGCCCAGCACATCTTCGTGATAGACGTCGGTGCCCGCGTTGTAAATGACCAGACGAGGCAGCGGCTGTCCTTCGAACAGCTCGTCGAGACCGCTGCGCAGCGCATGCAGGTAGGCTGCGTCGTCCGTACCCGACGGCAGCGGGCGGGCGGCATCG
>JAEXNA010000242.1 GCA_023447635.1 Vulcanimicrobiota bacterium
CCGATGGAGTCGAAGGTCACCGCCGTAGGGGTCGACAGGTCGACGGGTACGGTGGCGCCGGCGATCACCCGGAAGTTGCCGGTCAGTACCGCCAGCGGCACGCCATTCGCGCCGTAGGCGGTCACGCGGACGAAGACGGCCGTGTTAGGTACGTTCTCGACCGTCACGCTGTCGGCGTAAGGAGCGGTTGCTTCGTAAACCAGGTCGGTGTCGTTCGCCGTGGTGTTGGCGTAGAACCGGAACTGCAGCGAGGTGGTGCCAGCGGGGACGAGACCTGCCTGTTGGGCGGTCGCCGCCTGGTCAAACTGGAAGGTTAGATTTCCCACGGTCGCGGTCGGCGCGGTGCCGGTGAAGACATACTCTTCACGGCTATCGCCACAGCCCACGGCGATCAGGGAGACCAGGCTGATCAGTAGCAAGATCAGCTTGGACGGCTTCTTGTTGCTCATAGCTCTCCTAAGAATCTGTGTGTTTTCAGAGCCGTCTCTCTTCGCAGTCGAGATTTACCCCCCGCGGCGGCCCGTCCCCTAGTGTCCCCCTTCGGTCAGGCTGACAAACGGTAACTCATGAAAAAAGCCCCCCCGTTGTCGGGAGGGCCTCTTTCGGTTCGGCTTCAGAGGTTAGTTCTGAACGCCGACGTTGAGGGTGACGTTATTCGCCGAAACTCCACCGGGGGCGGGGACGGTCAGCCAACCATTCACCGTGTTGCCGGGGGCTCCGAAGAGCTGAGCGGTGCCTTCTTCATCGGGGACAAAGAACAGCCCGTCAAGGAAATCCGCGATTCCGTAGTTGGCGATGAGTTGGTTGTAATCCTGAATGCTAGCGGTGCCGGAAGCCGTGAGGGCCCAGTAGTACGAAACGTCCTGGGTCGCGTTTCCGTAGTTCAGAACGATGGAGTAGGGGACTTCATCGTCAATTTCCGCGTTGACGGGATTCGCAGCGGTATTGACGGTGATGTTGTAGGTGTCGGCATCAACGGTCGTGACCGTGAAGCTCGACGTGGCGTTGCCAGCGGTGGCCTGGACGGTCGCCGTGCCGGTGGTGTTGCCAAAGCTCACTTCGCCGTCGGCGGTGACGTTAGCAAACGTTGCTCCAGAGACCAGAGTGAATGCCACATCGCGGTCTTGCCCGCTGAAAGTGAGGCCGGGGTAGTTTGCGTTGTAAGCGTCTAAGGTTCCGTCCGACAGGCGAAGCGCCAGCAGGGGAGCGAAGACGGTGTCGTAAGGGAAGGTGAAGCTGTCGCCACCAAGGACGACGATTTCCGTCACGCTGACGTTGCCGACGGTCACGGCGACGGTGTCGGTGACGGTCACGTTGCCGGTGGTGTAGGAACCGGTCACGGTAGCGGTGGTGCCGGCGGTTACGTTGGCAGCCACGGCGACCTGGTTGGTCTCGTTGTCCACCGTGATACCGGCGACGCTCGAGGTATAGGTGACGTTGTCGCTGACATCAACACTGTTGCTGGTACCAGCAGCGGTGAAGGTCGCGGTCAGGTTGGCCGAGGTCGAACCTGCGGGCAGGGTCAGAGCCGAAGGGGTGATCTCGAGGGTGTCGACCGTCACGATACCGCCGGTGACGGTGACCGTGGTGGTGTCGGCACGGGTGACGCCATTCACCGTGTACTCGGTGGTGATCACGGCCGATCCGTTGCTGACGGCCTCGATCAGACCGGTGGTGCTGACGGTGGCGACGGCAGGGTTGCTGCTGGTGAACTCTGCGTTGGCGGCGAAGCTGCTTGCAGGGAACGTCACCGACTGAACGTTGCTGAAATTACCAACGACGGTCAGCTGAGCGCTGTTGTTACCGTTGGTGCCCAGGGTCAGGGCCACGGTGTCGGGGGAAACGCCGATGGAGTCGAAGGTCACCGCCGTAGGGGTCGACAGGTCGACGGGTACGGTGGCGCCGGCGATCACCTGGAAGTTGCCGGTCAGTACCGCCAGCGGCACGCCATTCGCGCCGTAGGCGGTCACGCGGACGAAGACGGCCGTGGTAGGTACGTTCTCGACCGTCACGCTGTCGGCGTAAGGCGCGGTCGCTTCGTAAACCAGGTCGGTGTCGTTCGCCGTGGTGTTGGCGTAGAACCGGAACTGCAGCGAGGTGGTGCCAGCGGGCACGAGGCCGGCCTGCTGGGCGGTGGCCACCTGGTCAAACTGGAAGGTTAGATTGCCCACGGTCGCGGTCGGCGCGGTGCCGGTGAAGACGTACTCTTCACGGCTATCACCGCAACCTACGGCGAACAAGGAAACCAGGCTGATCAGCATGAGGATCAGCAGCGACGGTTTCCCTTTCGCGGGAGACGATATGAGGTTATTCATGGCTCTCCTTAATGAACTTAGGTTGCGAGCCAGCTTGTAGGGCACTGCCCCGGCTGACTCCATCCTCGGAGTTTTCCCTTGATGTAAGGGTTGCAAACCGAGACTTTCGCAAAAGAGGAGACCCACCTTCAGATTGGCCCATATTCGAGCAATGGAATCTCGATCGTCCAAGGTCGATCTACCGGGAGCGAGACTGAGTCATTCCCGGAGAATTTCTTGGCGGAGATCGCGCACCTCAGAGAACCTTCGTCGAAGGATCCGGACGAAGGTCGGTACAGGATCCTCCGGGGGCTGAGAGAAGCGGGGGAGCATGGACATGGACCCTCTAGCTCCTCTTCTCCAGGCGTTAGAGCACTCGCCCGACAACGTGGTGCTCAGGGCCCACGTCGTGCGCGAAGTGCTGAAGAGCCGACGCTACGGAACCTTGGGAGAGCTTTCCCCCCCGTTGCTCTCGACCGAGTATCGCCCGTTGGGGCTTCTCGCCACCGCTCGTTACGAAATGTCGAAGGGCAATGCCGCCGACGCTTCTCGTCACTATAAAGAAGCGATCGCAGCGGACACTTCGCTGATCGATGAAGGTCTGGAGGCCGAGCTAGAGACCGACAACCGGCTGCGCATTACCTCGACCGGCGAGATCCATGGAGCCGTCGAAATGCCGGTCATCCCCTCCACCGTTCCCAAGGTCGGCTTTGCCGACATTGGCGGGATGGAAGCGCTCAAAGAGCAGATCCGGATGAACATCCTCTACCCGATGCAGAAGCCCGAGATCTATGAGGCGTACGGCAAGAAGATCGGCGGCGGGATCCTGCTCTACGGGCCGCCGGGGTGTGGCAAGACCCACCTGGCCCGGGCAACTGCAGGAGAACTGGGAGCGAACTTTTTCTCTCTGGCCCTCAACGAGATTCTCGACATGTATATCGGGAACTCGGAAAAGAACCTGGCCGAGCTTTTCGCCACTGCCCGCGGGCGGGCCCCCGCTGTCCTGTTCATCGATGAGGTGGACGCTATGGGGGCCAAGCGCGGCAGCCTTTCTTCGTCCTCTATCCGGATGATGGTTAGCCAGTTCCTGACCGAGATGGACGGCATCAATTCGAATAACGACAAACTGCTGGTGCTAGGGGCCACCAATGAACCGTGGAGCGTAGATACCGCCCTGCGTCGCCCCGGGCGTTTCGACCGGGTCCTTTTCGTCCCGCCGCCCGATCTCAAGGCTCGCGTCGAGATTCTGAGAATCAAGACGGCGAATCGCAACGTCGACCCCTCGATCCCCTGGGACAAAATCGCGGCTCAGACAGAACTTTTCTCGGGAGCCGACCTTGATCAACTGGTAGAGCAGGCGACCGAGAGGGCGGTAGCCGATGCGTTGCGCTCCGGCGATTTGCGCCCGGTGCGCCTGGCCGACTTTCAGCTTGCGCTCAAAGAGCGCAAGCCTTCGACCACCGAGTGGCTGCGTCGTTCGCGCAACTACGTCAATTTTGCTAATCAGGACGGCTTCTATGACGACCTGAGCCAGTTTTTAGAGAAAGCGAAGATCCGATGACGCCTCAATTCGAGAAAGCCAACTATCTGATCGACAACGGCCGCTTCGACCTTGCGATCGGCGAACTGCTGGGCCATCTGGCCGAACACCCCGACGACTCTCGAGCCTTGTCGCTGCTGGCCTTTTGCCACCTGAAGCGTGAGCGCTTCGGCGAGGCGACCGAGGCGGCCGAGGCCGCGGTGGTCGCCGACCCGTCGCACGGCGAGGGATACTACATGCTCTCCCTGGTCATGCGAGCCCGAGGCGAGGCTAAAGCTGCCATGGAGGCTATCCAGACGGCGCTCTCGCTGGAGCCGGCCGAGCCGGATTTCCTGGTCACCCTGGCCTACCTGCATCTCGACTCCCGTCGTTGGGACGACGCCTTGGCGGCAGCTCAGCTGGCGGTCGAGCGCAGTCCTCAGCACGTCGGCGCTATCAACGCGGTCGCAACCGCCTTGATCAACCTGAGGCGGGTCAGCGAAGCGGCGGCGGCCTTGGAAAACGCTCTGGCTCATGACCCTGAAGACCCTCGGACCCTGTCCAACATGGGATGGTTGGAACTCGACCGCAACCGCTACGGCGACGCGCTGGCCTTTTTTCAGAGGGCGCTGATGCTCGAGCCAGAGTCCGAGTGGGCGCGCCAGGGGTTGATGCACGCGCTGCGGGCCCGTTATCCGGTCTACGGCTTGACCCTGCGCTATTCGCTCTGGATGCAAAAGCACTCGCACCGCCTGCAGCAGCAGATCACCCTGGCCACCTACCTGGGGGCCCGATTCTTCCGTGAACTGCTGACTCGCTATCCTGGACTGGTTGTCTTTATGGGTCCGCTGCTGGTGATCTGGCGGCTGTTCTGCTACTTCACCTGGACGGCCCGAGCGGCCACCACTCTGCTACTTCGGTCGTCGAAGTACGGACGGGCATTGGTCAACCGGGAAGAGATGGCCGAATCGAACATTGTCGGGCTTTGCTGGATCGGGGCGCTCATCGCCTGGAGTTTCCACACCTGGGTCGACCCGTTCACCTTCTTTGGCCGGATCGCTCCCCCGGTATTCTTGAGCCTGCCTATGGCCTGGGCGGGAGCCTTTGATTGCCACGAGGGCTGGCCGCGCAAGGCCGGCTACGGACTGGCTGCCGTCATGACCGGGGCGGGTGTCGGAGGCCTTATCCTGCTAGGGATCGACCTGGCCTGGGCCTTTAGCTGCCTGCGCTTCTACTTTTACGGGCTTGCTCCGCTGTTGTTGATTTTCCAGTTCCTGAGCCAGGCCGAGCCGAAAAAGTAGGCTTCGTCCTCAAGGGGAAGAAAACGCGCGTGGCCATCAGCCACACGCGTTTGGGCTAACTGCGTTACGCGAGAGCTTAGCCGTCCCGGTCGCGCAAGGTCTGCTCGAGTTCAGCCAGGCGCTGTTTCAGAGCTAGCGCCTCAGCCTCGGCGGCCTGGACTCTGGCCCTGGCCTGTTCGGCCTCGCCGCGAGCCTGGTCGGCTTCGCCGCGAGCCTGGTCGGCTTCGCTGCGAGCCCGGTCGGCTTCGCTGCGAGCCCGGTCGGCTTCGCCGCGGGCCTGGTCGGCTTCGCTACGAGCCTGCTTGGTCTCGCTTTCACTCTGCTGCTGGCGCTCATAAGCGGTCGGCAGCAGATGACCGTCCTTGTCCGTGAAGCGCAGCCATCGTGCGTTGGTGTCCTCCACCGTCCCCTCCCAGAGAGTCAGGCCAAGCCCGATTTCCGGCAATAGAGTTGGAGGGACCATCTCCAGGTAGTGCCCTTCGACCAGACGAAAGGCGCGCAGTTCACGCTCTCCCAGCATCCGGAAAGGGTCGTAGACGACGTAGTAGGTCACTCGGACCTTGGCGTAGATGTCGAGCTTGCTGCTGAGTTCTCCACCTTCCTTATTCGAGACCACCTCGACCACCAGGTCGGGCGCTTTCCCGTAGATCCAGGTCATATAGGAACGGTCGGCTTTGGCACCCGTAACCGGCCTGGGCTCGACACCCAGGCTAAGCATGAAGTCGGGTACCACCGGCGGTTCGCCGTGCATCGAGTAGAAGAGGCCGACGTTCGAGAGGGCCTCGAACGGTTTTCCCTCTTCCCAGGATGAGAAGAGGAGGGTTGGGAGCAGGCGCTGCTGGCGCTCTGAGAAGCGATTATCCACGGGGGTATCGTCCTCGGTCACCAGATGGGCCATCATCTGTTCCCATTCCAGGTCCTGGTCGTGGTCGTAGGGCTGTTGCTGGCTCACGATCATAATGTATCACATCTCCCTCGCAAGGGATCTCCAGAGTAGGCTCGCCTAACGGAGCCGGGCGGAGTTCGCCCTTACTCTAGCGGGTGAATGTGAACGGAGTGTGTGGGATAGGTTTCCGACTTCTAGCCAAAATGTTGCCGCAAAATGAACGCGACCGCGACCTCTCTCGAGGGCACGGCCGCGCCCTTCGTCGGCGGGTTCTCTTACGGCGTCATCGCGGGAGCGGGGGTGCTGGTGGCGGGCGGTCGCTCGTCGAGAGTTGGGGTGCCTGAGGCGCGGGCGGTTTCTGACTCTTCGATCGCGGCGGACTTCGACTTGAGCGCTTCGGCCACGCCCTTGCCGGAGGCGAAGACGACCAGCGTCTTCTTGTCGTCGATCAGGGGAGAGTTAGCGGTCCAGTCGAGTGCGGGAATGCCCAGGCGGTCCCAGGCGGCAGGCGGTCGACCCATCGGGCTGACCAGGACGCCAATATCGCTGCTGGCTCCAGCGTAGACCTCGATTCTAGAACCGGCAACGTTGGCGTCGCTTTCAGGTTCGATCAGCGACTTGCGCTCGTCCTCGGCCAGGAACGACTTGAGTCGCGCGATCATATCGTCCGGGGTCAGGGTGCTGGCATAAACGCGTAGGCGCCCCTCTCCCCCTGCCGCTGCCAGCCAGTCCACGCCCTGCAGCTGGCTTGCGCTGTACGAGGGTAGCGGGGTCAGGAAGGTCGCCGCGTCCGCGGGGAGGGTCGGGTCCGCTACGGCCCCGGCTTCGGGAGTCGGACTGGTGGTCACGGTGGAGGGGGTGAGCGGAGTGCTCTGGCTGCTCACGGTCGAAGCGGTCGTCGGGGACGAGGCCGTGGGCGGGGAGGCCTGGGGGGAGCAGCCCAGACAGAAACTTGCGGTCAGGGCTATAAGGACGGTATTTCTCATCTCTTCTGCTTTGCAAGGGCGGAGCCGTGTCCTTTGAGTCTTGAAGAGTCTATCCTCGTAGCACCTCCCCTCGATCCGGGCTGAATGGGGCGCCCGGGATGGGGCGCCTCCACCCGGTCGGCGGGGGCGGAGTTTGGTGCCTGGTTTGGACACCGTGGTGTCCAAATGGAGCACCG
>JAEXNA010000249.1 GCA_023447635.1 Vulcanimicrobiota bacterium
GCGGTGAGCCGGGCGGTAGCGCTGCCGGGAGTGAAGGAGTGGACGGGGCAGAGGGTGCTGACGGTGCCTTCGGAGACGGGGGAGACCCTGTTGGTAGGGATGAGGGGAGGCGAGCCGTACCTGCGAGCCATGAGCTTCGTCGAGGCAGCCGACGGGGCGGTGGAGCGGTTTTTGAGGGGGGAGGGGGTTTTCCTGACCGAGCCCTACTCCCGACGAGCGGGCAAAGGGGTGGGGTCGACGCTCGAGCTTTCGACCCCTCAGGGAGAGAAGCGGCTGCCCGTTTTAGGCGTCTACTATTCCTATGCGCCCGACCGAAACAGCGCGCTGCTGGCCATGCCCGCTTTCGAGGCGCTGTTCGGTACCGGCGGCTACTCCGGCCTGGCTTTTTATCTGAACGGGACAAGTGACTCTGCGGGCACCGTCTCGAAGCTGCGAGGTCTGTTCGGCGAGGCGGTCGAGGTGCGCGCCACCGGAGAGCTCCGCGGGCTGGCGCTGGAGATTTTCGAGCGCACCTTCACGGTCACCAAGGTGCTGCGCTATCTAGCTCTGGGAGTGGCGGTGATCGGGGTGCTACTGTCGCTGATGGCGCTGGCCATCGAGCGCGAGCCCGAGGTCAAAGTGCTGCGCGCTCTGGGTTTTCGCCGCTCCGAACTGGTCACGCTGGCGCTGCTGCAGTCGCTCTGGCTGGGCGCGGTCACCGGTCTGTTGGCCTGCCCCCTGGGAGTGATGTTGGCCCAGGTGATGATCAAGGTGGTCAACCGACGCGCCTTTGGCTGGACCATCGATTTCTTGCCCGACCCGCAGGGGCTGGCGGTGTCCGTGCTGCTGGGGCTGCTGGCTTCGGGAGTGGCCGGGCTGTATCCGGCCTGGAAGTGGAGCCGGAAGGCCACGGCCGAGGCGCTGCGCGAGCGGGAGTAGGGATGGGTCGAGGTCGGCAGGGTATACCGCCTCGGCGGGTCGAACCGGAACGGTATCTTTAGGGAAATTCTCATCCTGACGCGCCGCGAGTTTCTCTCGGCTTTCCGGGAGTCCAGCGTGGTGCTCTATTCGGTGCTCCTCCCGCTCCTGTTTTATCCTTTTCTGCTCTGGTTGATGGTGACCGCCATGACCTACATCGAGGGGCAGCAGGAGCGACGGACGTGCCGGATCGCTTACCAGCAGGGGATGGAAGAGGGAGAGACGGCTTCCCTGGTCGCTTTCTTGAAGAAGGCCGAAAGGGTCGAGATGTCCGCCCTTCCGGCGGGCCAGAGCTGGAGCGGCTACGATCTGCTGCTGCGGCCTCAGGGCGAGAAGGTGCAGGTCGAATACCTGGGCGACCGGGCCGAATCGTCCCATGCCATGGGTCAGGTGCGCGACCTGGTGGACGAGTTCAACGAGGGCGAACGGGACCGCTGGTTCCAGGAGCACGGCTACGATCCGAAGACCGCCGTCCCGTTCGAGATCAAGGGCACCTCGAAGGCCGCCTCGGACGATGTCGGGGGCTACCTACTCGGCGCGCTGCTCCCTATCGGGCTGCTGATCATGATCGCGCTGGGTGGGGCCTATCCGGCCATCGACACCACGGCGGGTGAACGCGAGCGAGGCACCTGGGAAACGCTGCAGTCGTGCGGGCCATCGCTGGGCCAGATCGTGGTCTCGAAATACCTGTTCGTGAGCGGGGTCTGCTGCCTGTCGGGGCTGCTGAATCTGGGGGCGATGCTGGTCTCTATCCGTTCTATCGTCGCGCCGATTTTGCGCCAGAACAGCCAGATCACGTTCCAGGTTGGGCCGCTGACCCTGGCGGTGATGATCGCCGGGGTGGTGGCCGTCTCGTTTTTTGTCTCGGCGGCGCTGCTGCTCTGCGCGGTCTTTGCCCGTACCTTTCGCGAGGGGCAGGCGCTGACCACCCCGATGTTCATGCTAATCGCGCTGCCGGTTTTGCCGCTCTCGGACCCCAATCTGCCGCTTTCGGGCGGGATGGCGATGGTGCCGCTCGTCAACCTGGCGCTGGTCTGGCGTCAGGCGCTCCAGGGCACCTTCCATCCGCAGTATATCGTCCAGACCGGTTTGACACTGGTCGTCATGATTGCGGTCTGCCTGTACCTGGGGTCTCGTTTGTTGGCCAGCGAGCGGCTGATGAGTGGGAGCGGGATAGAGCTAAGCTGGGCCGGTCTAAAATCGCTGAGGAAGGGGCGCTGATGAATCCGCCACAACGCAATCCGATCCAGGTCGAGAGCCTGGTCAAGGTGTTCGAGGACGAAGGGCGAGGGCAGCTTCGGGCGGTCGACAACGCGACCTTCGACTGCCGACCGAGCGAGATTTTCGGGCTTCTGGGTACCAACGGAGCGGGGAAAACGACGACCCTGCGGATGCTGGGGACCCTGCTCGGGCCGACCTCGGGCAACGCCTGGATCGCCGGCCATTCGGTGCTGGAAGAGCCTCATCAGGTGCGCCGTTCGCTGGGCTACCTGAGCACCACCACGGCGCTTTATCCCCGTCTGACTTGTCGCGAGACGCTGGACTTTTTCGCTCGGATCAACGGATACCCGGAAGGCCAGATCAAGGCGCGAGTCGAGCATCTGGTGGAACGGTTCGGGCTGCTCGAGTACGCCGACGCGCGGATCGAGCGTCTTTCCACGGGGATGAAGCAGAAGGTCGCCATTGCCCGCACGGTGGCTCACGACCCCGCCGTGGTGATCCTCGACGAGCCGACCAACGGGCTGGATATTCTCAACGTGCTGGATTTTCATCGGCTGATGCAAGAGCTTCGCGAGGCCGGCAAGACAGTGCTGTTTTCCACCCACACGATGTCCGAAGCGGAAAAGCTGTGCGACCGGATCGCGGTCATCCACAAGGGTCGAATTCTGGCCAACGGAACGCTCGACGAGCTTCGCGAGCTGACCGGCGAGCGTTATCTCGAGGAGATCTTCGTGCGCCTGATGGGGCCCGAGTGAACCGCGTCCTTTTCCGCTACGAACTGCTGGGACTGCTGCGCGACACCCGAACCATCGTGCTTTCGGTACTGATGCCGATCATTTTGCTGCCGCTACTGCTGTTGGCTATGCAGCGGGTCGGTGAGCGCGGTCTGGGCGGCGGTCAGGAACATTTTTCTTACGGGCGGACGGTTGGCTCTTCGGGTCTGCAGCCGCTGCTAGAGGCCGCCTTCGAGCAGACCGGATTCCGAGAGCTACCGGCCGAAACCGGCGAGCAAGAGCTTAGCGACGGCACCGTGCAGGTTCTGTTCACCATTGGGCAGCCCGCCGAGACGCGGCCGGCGTTGGCCGAGAGTATTCAGCGGGCTCTGCCCATGCTGAACCCGCTTATTCGCAAGGATCGACCCGACCGCCCGGTGGTCGAACTGCTCTATCGCAGCGATCGCGAGCGTTCGACGCGTGCCTACGTGGCCGCCGTTGACCGCCTGGTCGAATATCGAGAGGCGCTGATGCGTGGCTTCTTCGAGCATCAGAAGGCCAGGGTTGGGTGGGAGCTGGAGACCAGCGACATCTCTTCGGCTCAGGAGCGCGAGGCGCGGCGCTACGGTCCGGCGCTGTCGGCTTTCATGGTGCTGGTGCTGCTGGGCGGAGGTTCGGTGGCCGCGCTGGACAGCCTGGCGGGGGAGCGCGAACGAGGGACTCTGTCGACGCTTTTTTTGAGTTCGCTGTCGCGCCCGGTCATCATCTGGACCAAGTTCTACGCCGTCGCCGTGATCTCGGTGGTCATCGCCCTGGTGCAGATGGCGAACCTGGGACTGTACGCATGGCTCGGATTGATGAAGCTGCCGATCAGCGTGGGGCTGGGGCAGGGGGCGCTGATTCTGGGAGCGCTCACCTTACTTTTTCTGGCCGAGGCGCTGTTGACGGCTTCGCTACTGCTGCACATCTCGGCCCGCAGCGGCAGCTTCAAAGAGGCTCAGCTATTCTTCTTTCCCGCTTTTCTGATCAGCTTTGCGCTTGCCTTGTCGGGGCTGATGCCGGGGCTGGCGGCGCGTTCGGCGGTGAGTCTGGTGCCGCTGGCGGGGCCGGGAGTGCTGGTGCCCGAGGTGCTGGCCGGCCGGATCGACTTTCCGATGCTCCTCTTGCAGCTCGCGGTGCACGCCTTTTTGGCCTGGCTGATCTTGAAGCAGACTCTGGCCTACGTGAGCCGGGAAGAGTTTATGGGAGGGCAGCCTCCGGCGGTGGGAGAGGAGCTTCGGTTTGAGCAGCTCTCGCAGCGGGTGATCCCGTTCTACGGTCTGCTGGGCGCGGCGCTGATGGTGATTCCGGCCAACTTCGCCGCTCTTTCGACGCTGCAGGGGCAGGGGCTATTCAACCAGATCGTGCTGTTCGGGCTGGGGCCGCTGCTGCTTTTGCGCTACTACCGCCAGCCGCTGGCCAGGGCGGTCCCGCTGCGGGGGGTCTCGCTGCCGATCGTGCTGGCTTCGCTGGCGCTTATCCCGTTAGGCCAGGCCGCGGCGACCGGGCTCTCCTATCTGCTGGGCCCGCTGCTGCCGGCGCCGGTCAAGGCGATGGAGCAGATGCTGAACTTTCTGGATCTCGCCAACACGCCGGCCTGGCAGATCTATCTGCTGATCGGCATTCTGCCGGGGGTGTTCGAAGAGTTTGCCTTCCGCGGGGTGATGCTGTACGCCCTGCATCGACGGGTTCGCTCGCCGTGGCTGCTGGCCGGGGTAGTAGCGCTGATTTTTGGACTCTTTCATTTGACTTTTTACCGAGTGCTGCCCACGGCTTATCTCGGCTTTTTCCTGGGTCTGCTGACTCTGGGGACGGGCTCGATCTTGCCCGCCATGCTGGTGCACATCGGGAACAACAGCTTCGCCGTGACGGCCATGCTGCAGGGCTGGGACTTCGAGGGGTTGGCGGGCTGGGTGTACGTGCTGTGCTTTGCCGGCCAACTGCTGATGACGGCGCTTATTCTGCGATGGGGCCGGGGCTATCCGGGGACCCGCTGGGAGCGGTCGGCTGGGGAGTCGAGTCGCTAGCGTCAGGGTCGGGCAGCGGGTCGGCCGGGGGGCGGTTCTGGCGCAGATAGTTCGCCAGATCGCCCGAGAAGCGAACGCTGAACTCTTCTCCGGTGCCCTCGTTGACCAGGTGAAACATGTCGGGCTGGTCGGATTCGGGTCCGCGACGGATGACCGGTTCGGCGTTGACGGCCTGGCGGGCGATCAGGTCGGCGAACAGCCGCCCTCGCGCGAGTCTGCGGATCACGGCGCGGCACGCTTCGCCCTGGTAGTGGCCGGGGGCCACGCGGGGGACACGGGCGATCAGTTCGACGATCTCGGTGATCGGCAGCTGTAGGATATGCTCGACGTCCTGAGCGGTAAAGGAGTCGCGCTGGGCGTAGTCTTCGAACAGCACGGAGGTCAGGCGGCGGAAAGCGGGCCGGGCAAGATGCACTGCAGCACGCAGAAGTACAGGAAGATGGCGCCGGTCAGCACGCAGAGATGCCAGACGCCGTGGTGGAACGGAATGTTCTCGCGGTTGTACAGCGCCGAACCGCCGGAGATCAGGAAGCCGCAGCCGGTCAGCTGAGAGATGCCGGTGAAGGTCAGTCCGTCAAAGATGGCAGGCGCTACCAGCATCACCATCCAGCCTTGCAGAAGATAGGCGCCGACCGAGTAGGCGCCGTAGCGGTTCTCGCTTCGGAATTTATAGGCCGAGCCGGCGATGGCGACGACCCAGGCCAGGGTCCACATGCCGTAGCCTTTCCAGCCGCCCACCAGGTGAGCCATGAACGGCCCGTACGAGGCAGCGATCACGATGAAGATGGCGCAGTGGTCCAGGATCCGCATGCGGGTCTTGCGCTCGGGGCAGCGGCTGTAGTGGTACAGCGTCGAGCAGCTAAAGAGCAGAACCCAGGCTAAGCTGTAGAGGGTGGCCGTGAGAAAGTGCAGGAACGACCCGTGATTCCAGGCGTAGGGGATCATGAAGACGGCGCCGATCGCGGCCAAAACCGCGCCAGCGCCGTGGGTGATCACGTTGACCACTTCTTCGACGGGAGTCTGATCCGAGATGGGGCAGCGGTAAGTAGGAATCATAATATGGTTTACCTGTGGACTAAGGATAGATTAACCGCCACCCCGGCGATACCCTCCCGTCGTCCTATCGGCGATGTCCGCTTCGTCCTGAAGAGGGCAGCTGTGCGTTCGAAGCGGACAAGCTTGGACTTTACGAAAGAGCTATCCCGGGCGGGTCTGGCCCTGGCCCAGCACCTGATACTTGTAGGTGGTCAACTGCTCTAGACCCACCGGGCCGCGGGCGTGCAGGCGTCCGGTAGCGATGCCGATCTCGGCGCCCATGCCGAACTCTCCCCCGTCGGCGAACTGGGTCGAGGCGTTGTGCAGCACGATGGCGCTGTCCACGCGCTCCATGAACAGGCGGGCGACCTCATCGTTGGTGGTCAGGATGGCGTCCGTGTGTCCCGAGCCATAAGTGTTGATGTGCTCGATCGCCTGTTCCGGCCCCTCGACCGTCTTGACGGAAACGATTGGCGCCAGGTACTCCGTCCCCCAGTCTTCGGGAGTGGCGGGCACCACGCGCGAGTCGATGCGCTGGCACACCTCGTCGCCTCGCACCTCGCACCCCTCCAACGCCTCCAGCAGGCGCGGTAGCGCCGTGGCGGCCACCGACAGGTCGATCACGATCGACTCGGTGGCGCCGCAGATGCCGGTGCGGCGAAGTTTGGCGTTACGGACGATCGAGACCGCCTGCTCGAGATCGGCCTCCGCGTGCAGATAGCAGTGGCAGTTGCCGTCGAGATGCTCGAAGGTGGGAATGCGGCTGTCGCGCACCACTCGCTCGATCAGCGACTTGCCGCCGCGCGGCACGATCACGTCGATCAGCCCGTGCAGCCCGAGCATGACTCCCACCGCCTCCCGGTCTCGAGTGGGAACCAGCGAGATCGCTGAAGCGGGAAGCCCGGCGGCCTCGAGCCCGCCCTGCATGATGGCTGTAATCTTGCGCGAACTTTCCACGCTATCGCTACCGCAGCGTAGGATAACCGCGTTGCCCGCCTTCAAGCACAGCGCACCGGCGTCGGCGGTGACGTTGGGGCGCGCTTCATAGATCACTCCAACCACCCCCAGAGGAATGGCGACACGGCGGATATGCAGCCCGTTGGGGCGGTCCCAGGCGGCCAGTTCGCGCCCCACGGGGTCAGGCAGGTCGGCCACGGTCAGAAGGCCCTGCGCCATGGCTTCGATACGCGACGGATTTAGCTCTAAGCGGTCCAGGAACGACCCTTTGACGCCGGCCTCGCGAGCCCGAGCCAGATCCTGGGCGTTGGCTTCGAGCAGGTCGTCCTGCCCCTGGCGCATCAGCGCGGCCGCCTGACGAAGCGCCTGGTCTTTGACCTCGCGAGGCGCCTGCGCCACCACCCGGCCGGCCCGTCGGGCCTCCCGGGCGAGGTCGGTCATGATCTGGGTCAACTGGGAGGTTTGCGGCACGGGCGGGGCTCCTTGGCTCTGAGCTACGACTTGGACAGGTTCTGAGAGGCGGCGCGCACCTTGAGTTCCCACTCCAGGGCCATCTCGGGCGGCGCCTGACCGCTGCGGGCCCAGGCCCACACCTCAGTGGCGACCGCTTCGGCCTCCATATGGCGGCCGGCCTGGCTCAGGGCGTGGAACAGCATCTCGCGTAGCGGGATCAGGATCAGTCCGTCCGGCTCCAACCGGCGCTGCAGCGCGCGCATCCAGTCGGCGGCGACCTCCGGTTTGTCCTGCAGACCGCCGTAGGCGCCCTCCAACAGATACATGAATCGACCAGTCAGTTCGCCGTGCACGTTAGGGTCGGCTCCACCCAACTGCGGGTGCATGCTCATCTGGACCAGGAACACCAGCACGTGGCTGACCGCCTCGATCTTACCCAGGCCGGCAGCAACGATGGCAGCGGTTTGGGCCCAGTTCAGTACCAGCGGAAGCGGCAAGGCGATGCCGGTGCGCGGGTCGGCGACCTCTAGCAGAGTCTGGAAGGCGTCAGCCGAGTCGAAGGTGGCCAGGCGGTCCTGCAGGGTGGCGCGTTCGCACAGCATCATCACGCGAACCAGGGCGTCGCTGGTGCGCGGATGCTTCAGGTCGTCCCAGGCGCGCAGGCCTCGTTCGAAGTGCTCCATCGCTTTGACGGCTTCGCCCTGCTGGCCGATCTGCGAGGCCTCCATGTAGATGCGGGCCAGGGAAGAGCGGTTGGGATCTTCCGGCAGCGGGCCCAGTTTCCAGGCCATCGGCCCTTTGCCGTCCCAGCGCAGACGCACGCCGGGCAGTCCGGCGGCCGGAGCGGCTCCGTCGACTTCGGCGCCCTCGCCCTGGGCGACGTCGGCCGCTTCGTCTTCACCGGAGTCGGCTTCGGCCTGCTCATCGAAGCCTTCGTCGTCGAACGCTTCGTCGGGGTCAGCGCCCAGCACCTGAGCCAGTTGGAAACCGGGTTTGGCCTCGACGGCTTTGGCCTGCAGCGCTTCCCAGACTTCCATCGCCCGCGCGTCGTCGGGGTCGCACTCGCGCTGGACTTCCAGCGCCCGGCCGGCCACCTCAGCGGCCTCGCTATAGCGGGCCTCTTGCATCAGCCCTTCGAAGCTACGTGCGCGCAACGGAATCAGCATAGCGTAGCGCTCGCGCACGGCTTCGACCGAGCCTGGGTCGGCGCCGTCGAGTTCGTTGCTCCAACCCAGGCGCTGCAGGCCGTCGATCAGAGCGGCGACTTCGAGGTACTTGTCATGCCGGTAGCCCGACTGGGCAGCCGAGTGGGTCCAGTTCAGGATCAGCCCCAGGCGAAGCTGCTCGCGAGATTTGCCGGGCGCCAGTACCTTGAGCAGGGTGCGCCAGCCTTCTTCGCTGCGGTCGGTGCGGTCGACGGCCGTCCCCAGGCCCCAGAGCAGGGCGGCTTCGGCCATACGGACGTGCGCATCGGGCTTGTCGACGGCCAGGACTCCGGAGAGGCCGCGCTGGAAGACGGCCAGCGCCTTTTCCAGGTCGCCGCCCTGGGCGCGCACGTTACCCTCCTCATAGAAGGCCAGCAGACGGTCGGCCTCGGCCGAACTGCCCTCGATGGCCTGTCCACGGGTCCAGGTGAGGCGCCCCCCTTTTTCCCAGTTTCCGTTCAAACAAAGCTGTGACACGACGATAAAACCTTTCTCATTTGGCGGCCCTGTTCGGCATCGAGGCCGGGGCTATTTGCTGCTAAAAACTTCGCTCAGGTAAGCCTTGAGGTCCCAGGCTTCCATACCGTTCTCGGCGGGATAGGCCACGTTGGCGACCTTCCAACCCTGCCCCGAGTCCCGCAGGACGAAACGCGCCCGCACCTTCTCGGGGCCGGGCGGCCCGTCCATCTTCATGGCGACCGGCACGTAGACCAGACCGCCCTTCTCGCTGGGCTGGCCTACGGTGTAGGAGAGCAGGCCGGTCTGCGAGTTGCTGAAGGGGTCGAAATCCAGGAACGGTTCGTTCTTTTCCGGGTCGCCCGAGGCCAGCTTCAGCAGGCCGTCCACCAGCGGTTTTTCCAGGTTGCCGGCTTGTTTGGCCATGAGCCGTTCCATCCAGTTGCCGGGTCCGTCGATAGCCGCCCTGTAGTCCTTGTAAAAGGAGGTCACGACCTCTTTGGGAGAGAGCTTCTGAGCCAGCGCGGGGGCATGGGTCAGCAGAGCAAGCATGAGCACGGCCAGGCAACGTTTCATCCCTTCGCATTCCCTTTTAGCCTGGGAATCCCTAGAGAATCTCTAAAGGGATTCAAGATGATGGAGGAACTTTGCTCCGCGACCGCGTTATCACCCGAGATAAAGCTTTCACATCGAGGAGAATTTTCTATGAAACCGTTGCGCGACACCTACATCGCCGCTGTCTCTCTGACCCCGTTCCTGGGTAAGGGCCACCCCGACTTCATCTGGAAAGGTCACCCCGACTTCGGCCAGCGTGAGAACCCCGATCTCGAAGGTTTCCTGAGCCAGGCGCTGCGCGGCCTGTTCGACCAGGGCTTCGACCCGTCGCTGGTGACCCGCGGCTACCTCGGCAACTTCGCCGGCGAACTGTTCAACCAGCAGGGCCACCTGGGCGCGCTGGTGGCTCGCGTGATGCCCGAACTGGGCGGCGTGGGGATCGGTCGCAGCGAGGCGGCTTGCGCTTCGGGCGGCGTGGCGCTGATGTCGGCCGCCGAAGCGGTCAGCGCGGGTCACGATGTGGTGCTGGTGGCGGGAGCCGAGTGCCAGACCACGGTCAAGGCGCGCGACGGCGCCGAGTATCTGGCGCGCGCGGCCCACTTTGCCAGCGAGCGCTCGATCGACGAGTTCACCTTCCCCGCCCTGTTCGCGCGTCGGGCCAAGGCGTACCACGAAGCGCACGGCATGCCGTACTCGGACCTGGCCTACTTCACCGCCAAGGCGATGGATAACGCTCGTAAGAACCCGCTGGCCCACATGGTCGCCAACAACTGGACGCTGGAAAGAGCGGCCGGCAGCGGCGATGCCAACGCGCACTTCCTGGCCAACGCCGAGCTGAAAGAGTCGCTCAAGATGAGCGACTGCTCGCAGGTCACCGACGGCGCCGCCGCGCTGCTGCTGGTCTCCGAAGAGGGGCTGAAGAAGCTGGGCGTAGACCGTTCCAAGGCGATCAAGCTGCGCTCTTACCACCTGGCCAGCAACGCGCTGGGCCAGGTCAAGGACCTGTTGAAGATGGACAGCGCCGCGCAGGCGTTCGAGGCCACTTTTGCCGACGCCGGAGTGGGCGTGGACGACCTGGGCGTGGCCGAGGTGCACGACTGCTTCACCATCGCCGAACTGCTGATGATGGAAGCGATGGGTGTCGAGAAGCCCGGTCAGGGCGCCGAGGCGGTCAAGTCGGGCAAGACCTTGCTGACGGGCAAGCTGCCCGTGAACACCGGCGGAGGTCTGGTCGGCTTCGGTCACCCGGTGGGAGCCACCGGCGTCAAGCAGGCGGCCGAGATCTTCCGCCAGATGAAGGGCCAGTGCGGCGATTATCAGATCGCCAACCAGCCCGCTCTGGGCGTGATGGCCAACATGGGCGGCGACGACCGCACCTGTTTCGTCGGCCTGTTCGAGAACCAGTAACGTTCCCCCGGGATAGCATGGGAGAAACTCCTCGTCGAGGCCGCTAGGGACTCGGCGGGGAGTTTTTTGGTCCAGGGGAGCTAGACCCGGCCGCTCCGGCTCCATCCGGGGCTAGCTCGCAAAACGGCGGGCTCTAGCTCGCCGAAACGTGAGCTAGCCCCTCCCGAGCCAGGCCGGGGAGGAGAACCTCTCGACCGCCTCGGACCCCTCGTCGAGGTGATTTCGATGCAGGCGATTGTGGATTTTGTGTTGGAGTTGGATAAGCTCAAGGGGGTAACGCGCAAGGTGCGCCCCCTGGGTTTGGAGCGCTACGAGAACTCGGCCGAGCACAGCTGGCAGCTCGCCATGGCGGCGCTGGCCTTCAAGGACTACGCCGAAACGCCCGTCAACATCGAGCACGTCATCGCGATGCTGCTGGTCCACGACATCGGCGAGATCGAGACCGGCGACGTGATGGCTTTCGTGGAAGGCGGCTGGGAGCAGCGCAAGCTCGACGAACTGGCGGGCGTCACCCGCATCTTCGGCATGCTGCCCGACGGCGCGGGCGACAAGATGCTCTCGCTGTGGCAAGAGTTCGAACATGGCGACACCGCCGAATCCCGCTTCGCCAACGCCATCGACCGCGCCATGCCGGTGCTGCTCAACCTCTCTAACCGCGGCCAGAGCTGGCGGGAAAACGGGATCAGTCACGAGCGGGTGGTGAAACGGGTGGCCGGCCAGATCAAAGCCGGCTGTCCCGCCCTCTGGGAATACCTCGAGCGACGCCTCGACGAGGTCAAAGCGCTGGACTACTTCGGAGCCTGATCTTGCACCAAACGCTGCAGTTCGGCCAGGCTCATCCCGTGCTCGTCCATATCGTACAGACCGTCCGCGCCCGGCTCTAACCCCTCTTCCAGCAAAAGCTCGGCCTGCTCGACCATGGGGTCCCGGTCCGAGAAGATATCGCTGCGCGGGCTGATCCCGCCCTGCTTGTTGACGACCCGATGCCAGGGCACGTCGCGATGCTCGGCGCCCAGCGAACTCATCACCCCTCCAACAATCCGGGCCGCCCGCGGCCGACCCAGCGCCCTGGCGATCCCGCCGTACGAAGCCAGCCGTCCGGCGGGGATCAGCCGTACCAGCGCTCGGACCTGGACGGGGAAGCTCTCTTCCGTGGCCTCCGCGCTCATACCAGCCCGCTGAAGTCGAAGACCAGGCTGGGCTGTTGAGAAAACTGTTCTCCGTAGTGATAGCGAAGCTCGTCGAGATAAAGCTGGTGGGGCATGTCGCTGAACGAGCCGTGCTCGACCAGGTATTCCATAAAGCGCTGCCCGGACCCCGAGAACTCCTGGAAGACGGCGTCGTTGACCCCGTCGAACTCTAGCGGCAGCACTCCCAGCCGCGCGCACAGTTCCTTGTTGAAAGCGGGCGTGATCTTGACCCAGCGCCCATGCAGAAACACCTCGGTACAGCCGTGAAAAGCCAGCACGTCGGTGCCTAGAAAACGCTCGAGCCGCCCCGTCCCGATGTGATTGCGCACGTTGCCGAAGTAGAGCCTGGAGGCGAAGCCCAGCGAGCGAAGCGCCGCCCCCAGCACGATCGCCTTCTCGACGCAGTAGGCCCGCGGGCGCAGGAGCACTTCACTTGCCTTCATCGCTTCGGGGCGAAGATCCAGGCGGTAAGGGTCGTAAGGAAACCCGTCGCGCACGGTCAAGAACAGCGCCTGGACCTGCTCGACCGGGTCGGTCAGCCCCTGCACCGCCTGGCGGGCGTACCCCTGAACTCGCGGATGGTCGCTGTCCATGAACGGCGTCGGCTGCAGGTCCTGGGGGAGGGGAGTAGGAGAGGTCATCGGGGAGGGATACTCTTCGCCGGGCCCCGCGTCCTTCGCAAAGGTCCACCCGGAGCGGGGTCAAAGAGGGACGGATGAAACCGAGAGTTACCATGATCACCCTGGGCGTCGACGACCTCGAGCGTGCCGTCGCCTTCTATCGCGATGGACTGGGTCTATCCACGCCCGGCATCTGCGGTCAGGAGTTCGAGCACGGCTCGGTCGCTTTCTTCGACCTGCAGCCTGGCTTGAAGTTGGCGGTCTGGCCCCGTAAGAGCATCGCTCACGACACCGGACTCCCCCTCACTTTCCCCGCCTCGACCGACTTCTGCCTGGCCCACAACGTGGCCGACAAGGCCGAGGTCGACCAGGTCATGGGCGAGGCCCAGGCGGCCGGCGCCACCATCGTCAAGCCGGCCCACACCGCTTTCTGGGGCGGCTACAGCGGCTACTTCCAGGACCTCGATGGCCATCTCTGGGAAGTCACATGGAACCCCGACCTGCTGCCCGAGGACTAGCTCTCGAATCGGGGAGGCTGGGAATGCCACTAATTCGCATAGGACACCAGGATCATCGGGAGGCGCAACCGTCCCTTGAAGAGTGGTTCGACGAGACCTCGCCGGGAATGGTGGAGGTCCTTCGTCGGCTCGAGAAGGCCGTCGCACCCAGGAAGGTTTTCTGTTTAACCTCACATCGGGATCTTGTCCTGCTCGACCAGGACGACCACGCTGGTCCGTGGCGGGTGGTCGTGGGACCCCGGACCGGAGCCTTCGAATTCTAGGTCGAGTGTTTGATACCGGAGTCTTTAGCTCCCTGGCCAGCAGCGCGAGCACGAGCTGAAGTTCGGACCGCCGAGGAGGCTGTTCAACGAGTCATCGCCGGTATGCGCTATTCTCAGGCGTGGCCGGACCTTGATTTGACGGAGGAGTAGGTCTAACATGAGTCAGAGTGACTCACAATGTTGGAGGTCGAAATGAGACAGCTAACGATACGAGGTTTTGACCCGGAGCTGGAGCGGAAGATTCGCGATGTCGCTCAGCAAGAGGGCATCTCCATGAACAAAGCGGCGCTGCGTTTGCTTCGTCGGGGAGCCAGCTTATGGGATGACGGCGAAGCGCGACTTATCGGCGCCAGACTCGACAAGTACGCAGGCACGATGTCCGACTCTGAGGCGGAGGAACTGCTGAGTTCGATGGCAGACGTCGAACAGATAGATGACGACCTCTGGCGGTGATTCTTCTCGACACCAACGCCTATGTCGCCCTGCGCCGAGGGCATCGAGGAGTCTTGGACTGTATCGCAGCTAGCACTGCGGTGCTGATGTCGACGGTTGTCGTGGGAGAGCTTCTGTTCGGATTTCGAAACGGCTCGCGGTTTGAAGTGAATTGGCGGCAGCTAGAGCAGTTCCTGGCGGAACAAGACGTAAAGACCCTTCCAGTCACCCTAAGAACTGCCGACCATTTCGGTGTGATTTCGGCCTCATTGAAGTCTCGTGGCCAGCCTATTCCCACTAACGACATCTGGATAGCCGCCCACGCCAGGGAGCATCGCACCAGGCTCTTGACCTTCGATGCCCACTTTCAGCGTATTGAAGGATTAGAAGTTGCTGACCCAGGCTCGGCCTGACGCTCAGTCCCTGTAAGGCTCTACCGGATCCACTTCGGGTACGGTCAGGCGGGGGCGCAGGAGGTCCATCACGGGCAGGCCGTAGCGCTGGCTAAACTCTTCGGAGCGTTCCCACAGGGTCAGGCCGGTCAGCGGCTCGGCCGAGAAGGCGACGGCGCCGTTCCACGGGCTGCCCACTCCATAGAGGTGGGGGAAGACCTGGAGGGCGCTGGCCAGGTAGCGGCGGGCGGGGCTCCAGGGGTCGTAGTGGACGTTGCTGATGACCACGCCCTGGGGCTTGAGGTGGTCGCGCAGCAGGGTGAAAAACTCGACGCTGCGCAGCGCCGGAGGCGCTCCACCTTCGTCGAAAGCGTCGATCAGGATCACGTCGTAGCGGCCGTCGGTGGTTTCCAAGAAGTGGCGAGCGTCGTCGACGACGGTGATCACGCGAGGGCTCTCCTGATAGTCGAAGAAGCGACGCGCGGCCTCGACCACGGCCGGTTCGATCTCCACCGTGGTCACCTCCCCTCCGGGAAACTGCCGGGCCACCGCCTTGCTCAAGGTCCCTCCCCCCAGCCCTACCAGCAGAAAGCGCGGGGCCGGAGGCGGGGAGGAGAGGCGGCTTTCCCAGAGCGCCACCGCCGCCATCATCTGCCGGATGTAGAGCAGGCTTAACCGGTCGGGAAGGTCCAGGGACATCTCGGACTCGATGGTCTCGCCCGCCGCGCTGTCGAAGACCAGACGACGGGTCGAGCCGTCCTGCACGACTCGCACCTCTCCCCAGTCCACGGACCGCTTCCAGAGAACGTTCGGCTGGCCTGATGCGGTGCAGCTAAGGAGCAGCCAGCCAACGGCTGCTAGAAAAGGTCTCACCCCGATCGGGTTTGTTCATAAAGAATTCTGATCCTGGCGAAAGTGCGTAGGAGTTTGCTCCCGAAGGGGCAAAAATCGGCGCCATCTTCGGTTGGGAGTGGCAAACATGGGTCGGAGTCTCAAGGAGCGGTTGCAGCAGGCGGGGATCGTCGAGATGTGGCAGCGACGGGCGGAGGCGGTCAAAGAGGCGCAGGCGCTGCACGGGATGCTCGAGGATGTCGCTTCCGAGATCTCGGCCTTCGACCGGCTGCTCTTCTTTCATCACACCAAAGAAGAGCGCGAAGAGCGTCGACTCAAAGAGCGACTCAAAGACTTGACCGGCGTCATCGCGACCACCAGCACCGAGATCGACAAGTTCTGGGAAGAGTTGGCCAAGCAGGAACCGGACATCGCCCGGGCCCGCATGCTGGAAGAGTTGCTGCGTCGTTGTCTGGCCGCGCGAAAGGTCTCGGACGTGGGGTTCACCCAGGGCTCCTGCCAACGCTGGGTCGAGGAGCACCTGAAGGCGGGCGGTAGCGATACCCCGCTGGAACTCGACGGCGACCCCGCGCAACTGCTGCGCTCGGCCTTCTCCCGTCCCGGGCAGGCTCATCTGATCCCCCTGGCCGCATTGAACTGCGTGTTACAGATGACGGAGGCGCGCCGGGAGGCGACCTGGGAGGGGTTCCACGACACCTTGCTCTACCGGCCCGTGCTGATCGGGCTGGTGGGTCGCGTCATGGCCGAATTCCGGCGGGAAGAGCCGAACAACGCCTTTCCCATCGAGATCATTTCGGACTGGATTCTGCGCGAGCATCCCGAACTGCGTCAATCCACGATGAGCGAGACTCTACGCGAGCTTTATCCCCAGGGGGGCAGCGAAGAGTTTTTCTCCGACCTGATCGGGCTGTTCGAGAAGCTGGCGGGAACGCGGCTGGCCTTGAGCCTGAACAAAAGGGGGATCTCGCTGCTGGACCGGGCGGTGTTCTGGTCGGACACCCCGGCCGAGGCCAGAGAGAAGCGGTTGGCCGATAGCGAAGCGGGACTGCGGGAAGAGATCGCGACCGTTTGGCTGGACCTCGAGCGTCGTCTGCGCGGCCCCCGACGCGACCGCTGGGAGTTTTATGTGGTGGACCAGGCGCTCGACGTGCGCGAGGCCGTCCGCGGCATCCACACTCTGAGCAAGGAGTCGTCCTGGTCGTTCGAATGCCCCCTGCTGAACCAGGAGCCGGCCATCTGGCAGACCCAGGCGCTGAGCAACGAGGTTCGCCACCACTGCGGCGGGCTGTGGACGCGGCAGGATCTGCTGAAGGCGGCGGTCCAGCATGCGGCCGACCCGACGGTGGAAGACGAGCCACCACAGTTGGGAGAGATCAGCGCGGACCAACTGCCCCGGGTCCTGGGTCGCAACTTGCGCTTAGGCGGATTCTTGAAACGTCGCAAGGCGCTCGACGAGGCGCACGAACGGTTGGGAGAGCAAGAGCGAGAGTTGAAAGCGGTGCGCTCGCAGATTTCGCTTTGGGACAGGGTGAACGTCTTCACGGAAACTTCGGCGGAGGCGTCCGAGAAGGCTGCCGAAGGGATGGCTCGAGCCCAGACCAGGGAGGCGGGTGTGCTAAGGGAGAGTCTGGATCAGGAGGTCGAACTGGCCTTGAAGCAGATCCACCAGCCGGCCCTGGTAGGGCTCGTCGCGGTGGAACTCGGCGCCGCCGTAGAGTCGGTGCGGGCCGAGTCGACCTCTCGTCGGGTGCGCAAAGGTGATAGCCACGAGACGATCTATTACTGCCGCCTGCGAGGCATAGAAGAGGCAGGAGCGGTCCTGCTGCGCCTGCTAGACGCTGCCGCTCCGGCCCCGGGCGACTACCTGGCGCCGGTGCAGGCGCTGGAGCAGTGGGTTGCGCTAGACTCGCCCCATGCCCAGGCCATTCACGTGCTGGAGATGACGGTCGGGAATTAGCGCATAGGGGTTCCTACAGGGGGTGGCAAAGGATAGGTCCTATGGAACTGGCTTTTTCCACCGACCCCGACTGGTGCTCGAAGTGCAAGCACCTGCCCTGCGCCTGCGCGTCTCGCCGGGCGGCTCCTTCGACCGGCGACGGCAAGGTCAAGATGCGCCGCGAGAAGCGGCGAGGGAAAGACCTGGTGGTGGTGTTCGAGACGGGAATGTCCAAGGATGTGCTGCAGACGCTGCTCAAGGAGTTGCAGAAGGCGTGCGGCACCGGCGGGGCGGTCAAGGGCGACACCATCGAGATCCAGGGCGATCACCGCGACACGGTCGCCGGGGTTCTGCAGGCGCGGGGGCTCAAAGTGACCCGGGCCGGAGGGTAGGATGATCGAGACCGAAGACGACTTGCGCGACTTGCTGGACGACCTGCGGCAGGTGGCGGGTCTCGGCGGCTTTGGACTCTCGGCTGCGCGGGCCGACGAGCCCGGGAAGGTCGAGCGGGGACCGGCGCTTTTGGAAAGTCCGGCCGACCTCCAGGCGATGCTGAAGGAGCTTTTCGTTGACGCACTGGGCATGGAGGTTCGAGGGTTATGATCTGTCTGCACTGTGAGGCGCCCCTGAAGGGGAGCAAGCCTCAGGTCTGCGGCTGCAAGTTCCGGCACGAGGAGCGTCCACCGGTGGTCGGGGTCAATCACGTCAGCCAGCTCCTGGCGGCGCTGGATGGCTACCGGAGTGATCAGTTGGACATCGAGGTGTTCGAGGACGCCTTCGACGTCTTCTCGGACTATTTCTATCAATTCGAGCGCCGCTGGCGGGAGAAGGGGACTCTGGTCTCTCGACTGGCGCCCCCTCTGGCCGCCCGCTTTGGGGCCTCTCTGGGGGCGCTGGACAAGGCTTTAGATAGCGGGACTCGGGGGCTGGAACTGCTGCAGAACCTGGACGACGCCGGGGAGGACGAACTCGACGAGGCCGAGGCGGCCCTGCTGCGATTCGTCGAGGGGATCTCTAGCGCCGGGACGGCGGTAAGCGAGCTTTTGGCCGGAACCCGAGGCTAGCTGCGTCGGCCAGGCGGAAGTTTGTCGATAGGTCAAAAGGGGGCTCGGCCACGGTGTCCAATAAGAAGGGCGCCATGAATGCAGAAGAGCTAAAAGCCCTGGGATATCCCACCTCGACCCACTCCCTCGTTTACCCGCATCTCAAGCGCCTGAGCGCCGCTGAAGTCACGCCCAAAAAGATGAGCGAGACTCTGAAACGGGTGGTCGATCATCCCCACAACTATCTTTCCGACGACCATTTCGCCGAGCTCGCGAAAGCGCTCTTGACGCGTCAAAAGATCGAGTTCGTCGAGCGTCAGCAACTGGCGCCCTGGAAGCAGTGGGGCGAGGGGCTCGAGCCCGAGGCGGTCAAGCAGATGCGCCAGGCCTGCCGTTTGCCGGTGGCCTTCGCGGGCGCCTTGATGCCCGATGCCCATTTGGGCTACGGCTTGCCGATCGGCGGGGTGCTGGCCACCAAAGGCGCCGTCATCCCCTACGCCGTGGGCGTCGATATCGCGTGCCGCATGAAGCTGACCGTGCTGGACCTGCCGGTCGCCCATCTGCGCAACCGGGAAGACGAGCTGACCGTCGCCCTGGAAGAAGAGACCCGCTTCGGCATGGGCGCCGCCTTCTCGCGCCCTCGCGAACACGCCGTGCTGGACGAAAACTGGCGGGTTCTCGATATCACTCGCAAAAACGCCGACAAGGCGCGCTCGCAGTTGGGAACCAGCGGATCGGGGAACCACTTCGTCGAGTTCGGAGAGCTGGAAGTCAAGGAGCCCCAGCTCGGTCTCGAGCCGGGTCGTTATGTTGCCTTGCTATCCCATAGCGGAAGTCGCGGACCCGGCGCTGCCGTAGCCGACCGATACTGCTCGCTGGCTATGGAGCTGCACCCCGAGCTCCCCAAAGAGCTGCAGCATCTAGCCTGGTTGGATCTGGACTCGGCCGAAGGTCAGGAGTACTGGACCGCCATGGAGTTGATGGGCCGGTTCGCGGCCGCCAACCACGACGTGATCCATCGCGAGATCGCTCGCCACCTGGGCGCCGAAGTGCTGGCCGACGTCGAGAACCACCATAACTTCGCCTGGAAGGAGCGCCACTTCGGAGAAGACGTGATCGTCCACCGAAAAGGCGCGACCCCGGCCGGGGCGGGCGTGCTCGGAGTGATCCCCGGTAGCATGGCTTCTCCCGCCTTTGTGGTCCGTGGGAAGGGGCAGCCCGACTCGTTGGCCTCGGCGTCCCACGGGGCGGGGAGAGTGATGTCGCGCTCCAAGGCGCTGAAGGCCTTCAGCTGGGAACAGGTGCAGCGCGACCTGAAGAAGGCTGGAGTGACCCTGCTAAGTTCGGGTCTCGACGAGGTGCCCGGGGTGTATAAGAACATCCATGAGGTGATGGCGGCTCAGAGCGACCTGGTCGACACTCTGGCCACCTTCCATCCTCGTCTGGTCAAAATGGCGCCGCCCGGACGTCCCGCTTGGGGCAAAGGCAAGGCCCCGGTCGAATAGGGCGGCTTAGCGAGCGGCGATCGAGTAGCGGCGACGCGGGCGGTATTCGCCCGGGTCGTCGTCCTCGATGAGGTCGTCGTCGTCGTCATCGTCGTCGACCCAGTCGTTGTCGAGCGTCTTCCCCGGATGCAGCGTGGCGCGCGCGGCGATCGAGGTGGCGCTGGCCGAGATCATGAGCGAGTTGATCCCGAACAACAGGAGATGCCACGGCTCGCGGAAGCCGAAGACCGCAAAGAAGGCCAGGCCCGCCCAGGCCTGCAGGGTCAACAGACGGCAGACCCGCGACAGGCGGCGGAACTGCAGCCCCTCCTTCACGAAAAGCTGCAGCCGCAGGGCGGCTTGGGACGAGTCGAGGCGGCCGTTGCGTCGACCCAGATCGACATTGAGTCGCTTGCTGGGCAGCGAATATTGGAAGTACTCCAGGTCGATGGCGGCGACCCGGGCCGCCCCTCGCGCGACCACCAGGAGAAGAGCGACAACGTAGATCCCGCTCACCGTCAAGGCCGTGACGCCCAGGGCGGGCAAGGCTGGAGTGTCGGACATCCCGTAGGCCGCGACGTTAGCGCAGGTGAGCAGGCCGAGCATACTGACCCGAGCGGTGGAAAGGAAAGGGTCGTCGCTTCGCGTGGTCGCGGTAAGATGTAAAAACGCCACCAGCCCGACCAGCAACAGCCCCAAGAAATCGGGACGACCGCCGAGCGGGAGAGCCAGGGCGAAGCAAGCGCCAAGCGCGGCTGCGTGCAGCGTGAACTCTGACCCGGCTCTAGGCATCTTTACCCCCTTCGCGCACCGCCTTCGGTGTCCCCCTACCTGATCGGCTAGAAACTATAAGAGAGGCGGCTCAGAGGATGTCCTGCTCGAGCAGCATCTTGGCGACCATCTTACGCGCCGTCTCGCCTTCGGCCTGAAGCTTGCCCGCGCTGTCGTAGATCTTAAACGCGGGGACACTGCGCAACTCGTATTGCCGGGCCAGCGGCGACTGCCAGTCGATCCCTTTGCTCTCGGGCCGGTCGATCTCCAACCGTCCCACCGCCAGGTCGCTTCGTCGAGTCGCCAGCGCGGTCAACTTCGGCCCCAGCGCCTGCGAATAGGGACAGGCGGAACTGGCAAACACGAGGACGTTGACCTTGCCCCGAGTCAGGAAGTCGGTGACGGTGAACACCTGACCTTCCTTGCCCCGGTTCAGCTGTTTATAGTTCGAAGACTGGGCCAGCACTGCGCCAGTCAGAAGGAGCAAAAGAGCGAGAACCCAACGTGATGCTTTCCTCCTCATCGGCCAAGCTCCAGAGCCCAGTCGGTCAGAGAGCGCGCCGCGAGCAGGGCCAGGAACATCAGGCTGACCCACTGCAGTCGTTGCACGCTGAGCCGGTCGCCCAGGGCCAGCGACTTCTCTCCCACCCACCAGGTGAGCGGGGCGTTGATCAGCAGCAGGGGGAAAAGGGTGGCGATCCCCTCGGGATCTGCCCACAACATCAGGGCAAGCTGAACGGGCAGGGTCAGCATGTAGACGCCGAACAGGAAGCCGCGGGTGTGCCGCGAGGACGCGCGTCCGGTCAGCTGCCAGAACACCAGCGGCGGTCCCCCCATGCCTAGCCAGCCGGTCAGTACGCCGCTGGACAGGAAGGCCAGCGGGGCCAGGCGCCGGGACGGGGGAGTGCCCAGCGGAACGGCCACGCCGCCACCGAACATCTTAGACGCTTGAGCGACCACGCCGAGGCCGACCACCAGGCCTATCAGCCCCTTGAGCGTGGCGGAGGACATCCCTGCGGTAGCCGAAGCGAGAGCCAGGCCCGGCAGGATCCCTATGAGCCGGTAGCCCGAGGCGACCACGCTCTCGCGCCAGGGGAGGTCGTCGCCCATCTGACGCCAGGCGACCAGCGAGCAGAAGAGAGAGACCGAGAGGCCCAGGAAGACAGCGTGACTCAAAGGCAAGCCCTGGCAGAGCAGGAGCGGGATAGAGACCATCCCGAGCCCAAACCCCACCACGCTTTGCAAGGCCACGGAGAGCATCAAAATCGCGGTCGTAACGACCATTTCACCGAACACGGCTGCAGACTAACCTGCCCCTGAGGCGGCCGTGTTGTCGAAATGTGAACCTCTCTCGAAACCCGGGCTCGGGGGGGCGGATTTACGGGACAGGAGGGTTGGCGCCGCTGTGTCGAATCGAGGTTACATCTCAGTGTTTTCCCTCCCGGGCCGTCGAGCCCAGAAAGGTTCCCCCTAAGCCATGCCGGTCAGCTTTTTTGAAAAGCCGCTCGAGGAGCTCGATGAGCGTGACCTTCACATGCTCATGACCGAAGGCGTGGAAGAGGGGATTCTGCTCGACTACAAAGCGGACTGGATCGACAACAAAAAGCTCGCCAAAGCGGTGGCTTCGTTTGCCAACACCCACGGCGGCCATCTGATCATCGGCATGGCGGCCGATAAAGAGCGGAACGCTCCCCAGTCGGTACCGGGGATCGCCTTCGAGGACGGGATCAAGGAGAAGGTCGGGGCGATCTGCCGTTCGCGCATCAGTCCGGCGCCGGTGTTTCGCATGAAGCTGATCGAACTGGCCGAGAGTCCCGGTCGCTGCGTGCTGGTCATCGAGGTCCCGGAGAGCCCTCAGCCGCCTCACTACGTGAACGGCGTGATCTACGTGCGCAACGGCGAATCGAGCGGGCCGCTGGAGACGCTGCGCAACTTCTTCCTGATCGAGAAGCTCTACGAAAAGCGCGCCTCGCAAGAAGAGCGGTTAGAGCGACTGATCTCGGGTCGCCAGGTGGCCCACGATTTCGACAAAGCCGACTATTCGCTAACCCTGCTGACCTGCCCGTCCTTGCCGGGACGCTCGCCGATTCCGCTCTTCCGTCGGGATTTCTATCACTTTCTGGGCGAACTGTGGCCCTACGAAGGGCGCAAGATCGAACCCCGGGTTCTGACCCTGTTCAACGAGTCGCGCTGGCAGGAGCGAGCCACCGTGATCTCTGGCGACGGTTGGATCGAACAGGCGGCGGGCGTCTGTTTCCCTTCGAAGCGGCGCGAGCTGATTCAGGAGGCGAAGCTCTTCCTCGAGATCTTGCCCACGGCGCTCGAGCGGGCGGTGGCCGTCTACAGCCACGGTCGAGTGCAGTACTATGGTAGTTTGCGGGTCAGGGTGTCGCTGCACGGCGTGGCTTCGCGTCGACTGCTGCTCAGCGACAGCCGGGGAGAGGAGACCGGGGAGACCTCGCGGGGGCCGTTCGAAGACCCGGTCATCTGCGACCGGGTGGCCGCGGTCCCGGCGCTGTCGCACGCGGACGGTCGTAAGGCCTTTGTGGAAAGCGTGACCCGCGAGGTTCGTCGCGCCTTTGGCGAGCTAGAGTTCGAGCCCGAAGAGCCGTCGTACCTGGTCCAGGAGGTCGGCACCGCCTCCTTCGTCTGAACCGCTCTCGATCTCGAGGAGGCGAAGTCGATGGCCAGAACCGCTCCGTTCCGCGCCCCCCAAAGCGGATCGGGTTAACTTGGGGTAGGGGAGAGGAGCCCCCTGGACGGACCGGGAAATGGCCCGCATGAGCGGTTGTGGGTTGTCCTTTAAAGAGTTTCAGGACTTTATTCGCACCCGCTACGGCGCCAAGGATCAAGAGCGCGGCACCCCCAAAACCTTCCTCTGGTTGATGGAAGAGGTGGGGGAGCTTGCCAGCGCTTTACAAAAGCGATCGGGTGAGGAGGGGGCACAGGATTTGGCGGGGGAATTCGCCGATGTTTTGGGCTGGCTCACCACTCTGGCGAACATGGAAGGCGTAGACCTGGAATCGGCCCTTCAGGAGAGATATCTGCGCGACGGCGGCCGGGATCATAAGACCTGAGAGCAACGACGTGGCGATAAAGAATATCTTCAAGAAGAAACAGTGGAAGGCCGACTACGAGGCTGGTCGCGACGCGTTCAACGCCAGTCAGTTCAAGGCGGCGGAGACCCACCTGAAGTCGGCTATGGCCAAAGCGATCGAGCTAGACGACGCGTCTTACGGCGACACGTGCCTGCTCCTGGGCCAGACCATGCGCCGCTTAGAGCGGTTCGACGAGGCGCTGGAGCTGACCGAAAAGTCGTTCAACTACTACATCGGTTTCTTCGGCTCTAACGACGCCCGCACCGTGTCGGCGCACCTTTCTCTGATTCTGGCCGAGCCGCAGCGCTCGCACGCCGACGGCTCTCTGCGCGAGGCCACCTACCTGAAGGCGGTCGAGCAGTTCGGTGTGCGCTCCTGGCAGGTCGTCCGCACCGCCGCGCTGGCCTTGCCCCACCTGGGCAGCGCCGAACGCGAAAAGGCGCTGGGTCAGGTTCAAGAGGCCATGGCCTACGCGGTAGGCGAGGGGCGTAAAGAACTGGGCGCCTGGCCGCCCGTTGCCGAAGAGTTTGCCCTGGAGCTTTCCCGACTGGGCTACATGGATCTGGCCGCACGCTTTATGAGCAGCCAGCTTCGGGTGCACGAAGAGCGTTTCGGGGAAAAGTCCGAGCAGGCGTCGCTGACTCGCCTGACCCTGGGCGAGTTTTATCTTCGCTCCGGCGATTGGGCCAAGGCCGAGCAGGCCCTGAGCCTTTCGCTCGAACAGATCAAGCTCAAGCACGGCCCCAAATCGGACCTGGCTCGTCGCGGAACGGTCTATCTTGGGCAAGCGTTGGCCCGTCAGGGACGGCTGGGTCAAGCCGCCCCCTATCTGACCGAGTCGCTGGAGACGCTGCGTGCCGATCAGGGCACCGAGCGTCTGGAGGCGTTGGTCTGGCTGCTTGAGTACAAGTGCATGATTTCGGCCACCGACGCCGAGCGTGGCGCGCTTTGGCGGGAACTCGAGATGGTCTGGGAGGCCAACCCCTCCGAGCTCGCCCGGACGCGAATTTTCCAGGGCTTCACGGCCGCACAGCACCGCCTTCAGGAAGCCTGGGAGCTGGCCCCGGCCGACCGCTTCTTACAGGCCGTCCTCAACCGTGTTCGCCAGTGGCGCGGGCCTCATCACCCGGATGTCGCGGCCTGCATGATGGATCTGGGCACCTGCGCGGCGTTGCGCGAGGATGACGCCAAAGCGATGTCCTACGCCGAGCAGAGCCTGGCCCTCGACGAGGGGGCCGACAACCTTATCCGCTCGGTGGCCCTCTACGGCGAACTGGGCGAGCGCGACCGAGCCGTGCAAAGCGCCAAACTGGCGCTTCGCCTGGTGCGCAGCTACAGCCCCGGCCTGGAACAGGGCCGCCGCCAGGCCAACTTTGCCGCCGCCCTGCTGAAGGCGGGCGACAGCGAAGGCGCGGTCGAACAAGCGAACGCGGCGCTCGAACAGCTGCCGGAGGCCGAGAAGCCTCCGGTACAGATCCTGCTGGCCGAAGCGAGCGTGCTCGACGGGCGCTGGGCCGAAGCCGAGCGGCTGTACAAGCTGGCGCTACCCCAGCTTACCGAGCCTGTGGGCCGGGCCCGGGCTCACCTGCAGTACGGCTACCTGCTTTGCTCTACCGGACGTTTCCCCGAGATGACCGAGGCGCTGAACGAGGTTCAGGCGATCGCCGCCCTGCGGCGGGAGCATCCCGTCCTGATGGGGGCCAAGGCCATGGCCTCTCAAGGCGCCTACTACGCCGGCAACATCTATCAGGGTAAGGAAGAGCGGGACGTCGTCTTCGCATTTTTGCGCAAGGGCCAGCATCAGCAGACCCGCCGCGCCCTGGCGATCCTGACCCTGCTGGACCCGTTCGCCCCGGACGAATACGGTACGGAGTTGGATGTCGGTACCCAGATCCTGGCTGCCAGCCGTTTCCCGGAAGCCGTGTGCGCTGTGTTTCCGGTCAAAGACGTCGCCTGCATGGGGCTGCGCCATCTGACCCGGGCGCTGTTCTATCACGGTCAGGAAGACCTGGCCAGAGAGCGCCTGGTCCAGTACAAGGAGCGGTTCACTCAAGCCTACGGCAGTCTGTCCAACCCGCTGGCCAGCAGCCTGCACCTCTGCGCGGCTTCATTGGGCGCAAACCCCAGCGAGCGGGTCGAAGAGCTAGAGGCGGCCCGCAAGGGCCTCCGTGAACTGGGGGGGCGTCACGTCAACCTTTTCCCCACGCTATCGCTTCTGGCGGAGCAGTACATCGAGGCCGGAGCGGTCGAAAAGGCCAAAGTGACCCTGGCCGAAGCGTTGGCTATCCGTAAGAGCAGCCGCTTGAAAGAGTGGCTAGAGGTTCTGAGTCGGGGTGAACTTCCGGTGCTGGGCGGAGAGCCCGGCAGCCGTGAAGTGACCTCGGTGGCTCTGACCGAAGCGCCCAATCCCTACGAGACCGTGACTCAGCCCTCCGATCCCAAGGCCGCCACCGAGCCGGCTGAACCGGCTGTCCCGGCGCCGCGTCCGCTGCTCTCCGAGTCGGGCGATTTTGTCATCCCGGTCGACCCGCCGGCCCCCGCGCTGGACCGCCCGGTCGGCTATCAGGAGCCTCCGCGCACCGAGGACGAAACCCCGGCCGCTCCGTTGCGGGTGCCGCCACTACCCGACGGGTTCCAGAACTCTTCGGTCGAGGATTCGGGGACGGTCGTCGCCTATGGCGGCGCCTCGGAGGTCGCCAAATTGTCGATGGCCGTCGCCCTGGCCGAGCGAGACGATGCCCCCAGCGAGGCCGAAGTCGAAGCGTTCATGGACGAGGTCAAGGCCCGCTTCGGGAGCGACCGCAGAGCTCGTCGCGACGCTCAGCTGATGCTAGCCCTGCTCTTTCCGGACGGCGCTGAACTCGCTCTCAAGCTTTGGAACGAAGCGCTCGATGACGTCTTCATGGAGGACTTCGAGACGCTTCTTCAGTTAGAAACTCGGGCTCGCGATGCCAACGCCACCGCTCTGGTTCTGGCCACCCTGCAGCGTCGTCTGAAGGACGAGATCGGTCGTTACGGCGAGCAGGCCACCGAAAGTATCGACACTCTGACTCGATTGGCCCGCGCTTTCGAGAGTCGCGGTCAACTCGAGGACGCGTACCAGCGCGTCATGCTGACCGGCGAAATTCTACGCTCCTGGTTTGGCGCACGAAGTCGTCGCCTCCTGGACCCGCTGGCTCAGCTGATTCGACTATCGGAAAAGCGCGACGACGTCCCGGCGGCGCTGGAGCACCACCTCGAGCGACACCACTTGCTCGAGCAGGGCCAGTCGACCCCGGAAGAGCTGTTCTCGTCACGCATCGGCTTACTCCCGATCCGCGCTATGCTGGGGCAGGTTTCCGAACTGATGGAAGAGGCGGCCACTTCGCAATCCGAACTGGGAACGCTGGGAGCCAATGCGGCTTCAGAGTTCGCTCAGGTGTTGCTTCCCACCGCCCTTCGCCTGGAGCGTCTGCACTGGAGAGTGCAGGAGGCCGTTCGTCTGCTCGAGATGGCTCTGGCCGTGGTGCCGGATAGCGAAGTGTCGCTACTCTGTCGCTTGCAGGTCGCTTTTGCGGAGTGTCAGGCCCGGCGGGAGTACCGCTCTCAGGCTGAGACCCTGCGCAAGCGGACCATGGATCGGGTCAGTTCGCTGGAAAGCGAATCGCGGGCCGAGATTCTGCACGAGATGGCCGAATCGTGCCTGCGGGTCCGTGAACTTCCCGCCGCTCGAGAGATCGCCGAGCGGGTCCTCGAAGAGCGGATCGCCGACGGCGGTCGCAAGGACCAGTGGGCCGGTCGGGCGTTGCTGGTGCTGGCCGAGGCGGACCTGCGCAGCTACCGCTTGGAGGGTACGGAAACGGCGATCGCCATGTCTCGACCCTCCCTGGAAGGCTCTCCTTTCTGGGTGAAAGCCCAGCAGCTCAAGTGCCAGGCCGAGTTTTTCCTGGGACGTGAAGACGAGGCGTTCTCGATTCTCGACGTTCTGGGAGGTCCCGAAGCTCTCGAGCTGCGCCTGCCGCTGGCGGTCTGGCGCGGCCAGGCCGAAGCGCTGTGCGCTGAACTCGAAGGATCGGCGCCGACCCTGCTGCAGCAGCGCTGGAGCGGGCTGGAGCGGGCCCCGCTGGACGAAGCCGTGAGTATCCTCGAGTTTTTGGCTCGCGCCGGTAAGGTGCGTCTGCTACAGCAAGGTTTGGACCGTATCGAAAAGCGACTGACCTCGCTGCTTTCGACCGACGTTCGGACCGCTCGCACGAACCTGCTGCGAGCGACTCTGATGCTGTGGGAGGGGCGCTGGCCGGAGGCCGAGGCGCTGCTGCAGCGCGTGCTCGAGATTTTGCCGGCCGACCGGGTGGAGATGCCAGAAGGGCTCTCGATGCTGACCGTGCGTGGTCCGCTGGTCCAGGTGCTGCTAGCCCAGGGCAAGCTCAAGCCGGCCGAGATCCAGGCCAGAGACGGAGCCGCCGAGGCGGCCGAACTGCTTGGGGAAGAAGATATCCGCTCCATCGCTTTCCGTGGCTACGCCGCGTTCTGCGCCGAAGCCCGAGGCGACCAGGAAGAGTCGATGGTCACTCTCGACGAGATCCTGGCTCCGCTACAGGACCGCTTGGGAGAGTCCCACGTTCTGCTCCGCGACCTTTACCGGGGGCTGTCCCGCGCGTTCTCCGAACAGGACGATCTGGAGTCGGCCCGGCTGACGGCCGAAGAGGCGCTGCGCATCGATAAGGAGAGCCGAGGTCTCTCGATCCACCTGATTGAAGACCTGCAGCTGCTGTCCGGCATCGAGCGAGAGGGCGGGGACCCCGCCGAGGCTCGCAATCTGCTGGACACCGCTTTAGAGCTGGGCAGCCAGGTTCTTCCTTTGCACCACCCTTACCATCTGGTGCTCGAGACCGAGCGGCGCGACCTGGACCGGGAAGAGGCGGAAGAGTTCGAGGACGAGGCCGACGACGAGGTTTCTGAAGATGACGACGAGGTCGAAGGCTCCCTCGACGGCTGGGAAGTGGTTCAAGACGAGCCTGCCGAAGCGAGCGTGGACGTCCTCCCGATCGAAGAGGCGCCGCTGTTCGAAGAGCCCTCGAGCGAGAGCGCCCGCGAATCTCGAGAAGATTTCGTAGAAGACTCGCTCTTCGAGACCCCGATGGTCGACTTCCTCGGCGAGCGCGACGCCGATTCGGAAGAGCTGTTCGTGAGCGAGGAAGCGCCCGCCGAGGAGGCCCCTGACGAACTCCAGCTTAGCGAGGAAGAGCTTGCCGAGGAGGCCGCCGCCGAGCTGGAGCTTAGCGAGGAAGAGCGCGCCGAGGAAGCTGTCGCCGAGCTGGAGCTCAGCGAGGAAGAGCGCGCCGAAGAGGCCGCCGCCGAACTAGAGTTCAGCGAGCAAGAGCGGGCTGAAGAAGCCTCGGTCGAAGAGGAGCCGTCCCTCGAGGAAGCCTCTACCGAGGAAGAGTCGGCCGAAGAGGAGCCTTCCGTCGAGGAGGCCTCTGCCGAGGAAGAGTCGGCCGACGAGGAGCCTTCCGTCGAAGAAGCCTCTGCCGAGGAAGAGTCGGCCGAAGAAGAAGCCTCCGTGGAGGAAGCCTCTACCGAGGAGGAGTC
>JAEXNA010000029.1 GCA_023447635.1 Vulcanimicrobiota bacterium
CCGATGCTGGCAATCTTCCGCGCATCGGCGAATCGAAGCTTCGTCTCCCACTCCAACCCGGCCATCCGGGCCACGGATTCACCGATGCTGGCAATCTCCCGCGCATCGGCGAATCGAGAGCTTCCCCGGCGCCGATTCACCGATGCGAGAGACCCAGCGCATCGGTGAATCGAATCCCAAGAGGCCGCGAGCGAAGAGCGAACCGCCGAGCGTGAAGCCTAGAAGCCGCCCGTCGGGCGGACGGTCAGTTCGCTGACCTCGACCCCCTCCGGTTGCTCCAATGCGTACCCGATAGCCCGCGCGATCGACTCGGCCAGGATAGCGTCAGCGCGGAACGCCTCCATCGCCTGCGCCGACTCGGCGTCGGTGATGTCGTGGCCCAGTTCCGAAGCGGTCACCCCGGGGCAAACCACGGTCACGCGAATGTCCCGGCCCACCTCCATCCGCAGCCCCTCGGAGATCGAGTTGACCGCAGCTTTGGTGGCACAGTAGACCGCCGCCGTGGCGACCATCTTGGTGGCGCCCACTGACGAGACGTTGACCACGTGGCCCGAACGCTGCTCTTTCAACACGGGCAAAGCGGCGGCGATCCCGTTCAGCACGCCCTTGACGTTGACGTCGAGCATCTGGTCCCACTCCGCCGTGAGCAGACGGTCCAGGTTCGACAGCGGCATCACGCCGGCGTTGTTGACGATGGCGTCCAGGCGCCCGTGACGCTCGACGGCCAGCGCGACCAACGCTTGTACGTCTTCGAGTTGGCGGACGTCGACGGCCCGGTAGTCGGCCTGACCTCCGGCCGAGCGAATCTCCTGAGCCAGAGCGCTCAAGCGGTCTTCCCGGCGAGCCCCCAGCACGACCGAGGCGCCCTGGGCGGCCAGGTGGCGAGCGGTGGCTTCTCCGATTCCGGACGAGGCTCCGGTGATAACGATAACTTTGTTGGCAAGTGCAGACATTTTCTAGTTTTCCTTTCGGCTTTCGATAGGTCAACTATGCTGCACGAGGCCTCCCAGGCGGTACCAGGAAGCTGCCGATCGCTTGCACAATCCTGCAAGCTCTTCGGCCCGGGGGCTCTCCCCCTCCAACCTAACCGCGATCGCGAACGGTGACTTCCACGCCCACCGCCTGAGGCTCGCCCGCGTTCAGACCAGACCCCCGAGCGCGCAGACGAAGTTCGCCGCGACCGCGCTCGACGCCCACGTCGTAGCTCTTCTCGATGGCCTGACCGTTGACCAGGCCCACCACGTGCATCTCTCCGCTGTGCCCGGCCTGTCCGCTGAGCAGCCCTTCGACATCGATGGTCGAGCGCATGAAGTACTGCTCGCCGTTTAGCAGGCCACGAGTCTCGATCCCCTCCACCTGTCCATCCGGTCCCAGGAACGGAGCCAGACGCAGGTTGGCGTTGACCCCCGAAAGCTGGCCGCTCATCTGGATGGAGCGCTCGTCCTCGTTGACCTGCATCACCATGCCGGAACCGCCGTTCTGCGGATCCCAGTACAGCTTGCCTTCCACCAGGTTCGCCTTCTCCGCGAACGCCGAACCGTTGCTGGTCCCGCTGCCGCGCACGGGGTCGTAAGAGCGGTCCATGTCGACCGAGTAGGCTGCTTGCAGATTGCTGCTGCCCTGGGTCGAGTTCACCTTGAGCTCGACCAGGGGAGTGAGCGTGTGGGGTCCGCCCATCATGGCGGCCAGCACACCCAGCCCCAGGCCGAACTGGAAGGCGGGGTCGAGAATCGGCAGCTGAGCCGCCTGACGCACCTGCTCGATGGTGGCTCCACCCGCGTTGGCGGCCTCCTGAGCGCGGCGCGCCGCTTCGTCGCGCTGAGCCTCCTGAGCCAGCAGCTCCTTGGCCCGAGCTTCGTCGGCGGGAGAGTCGTAGAGGTTCTCGTCGGCGGTCAAGGCGCGACCGGTAGCCAGAAACGACGCCGCGTTTTCCATGACGGCGGCCGTCTTCAGCAGCCCGCCGTGGGTCTTGAACCAGGCCGACTTCGTCTCGATACCGTCGAGTTCAGCCGATTTGCGAGCCACCACGCCGTCGCCGCGAATGGTGATGCCGACGCCGGCGGTCAAGGTGGGAATCCCCACCCCTGCGATGGTCATCGCTTCGGCCCGACGACGCTGCTCGCCCCAGCCGTTGTTCAGCTCGCGCAGGTAAGGGTTCTCGGGGCGACCGCTGCGGTCGGTGACATCGACGCGAAGTTGGCCCAGCACGGTGCGCACTTCGGGATCGTCGACCGGCGGCTTGATCGGGTAGCCAAACTTGTCGCGGAACATCAGTTCCAGGTTGGCCAACTGAGAACCGTGGTTGGGCGTACCGATCATCACGAACCGCTTGACCTTCTCGTCGGCCTCGCGCAGATAGTCGCGGGTGTTCAGACCGCCCAGACTGTGCACCACCAGGTCGACCTCGGGCTTGCCGGTCGCTTTGACGATCGCTTCGATGGCGCGCTTGAGCTCTTCCGAGTTCTTTTCGATGCCGTTGAACGAGCGGGACAGCTTCAGGGTGAACAGGTTGGCGCTGCCGTCGAGGTTGCCCAGCTGGTCGGCCTCTATGATGCCGCCGTCTTTGTTCTTGCCGCCCTGGCTGAGCCAGTCGGTCATGGGGTCAAAAGAGTGAGGGTCGCCCGTGAAGCCGTGCAGGAAGATGACGGGGCGTTCCAGGGTGGGAGGGGCCGACTGCGGCAAGGTCGCCGGCAGGGCGGCAGCCGGGTCGACATAGGTCGACAGCGGGCCGGTGTAGGCGTCGGTCGGATAGGCCGGAACCGCCTCGGCATGGCCTTCCGCGACAGCAGCGCCGCCTTGCGCTGCGGGCTTTGAGGCGCTTAGCTGGGAAGCGCTACGAACAAACTGATTGACCCTGACATCCATGACATCCCCTCCGTAAGACGATATTAGCGGAGCCCGAAAGAAAAGTCCGACCGGGTTTGTTAACGTCCCGGCGGATATTCAGGAGTTCGACACATTCTGAACCAACCGGACAACTTCTCGATTCACCGATGCGCGGAAGGTTGCGCTGATCGGTGAATCCATGGCTCGGATGGCCAGGTTGGAGTCGGAGACGAAGCTCTCGATTCGCCGATGCGCGGAACATTGCGCCGTTCGGGGAATCCATGGCTCGGATGGCCAGGTTGGAGCCGGAGACAGCTCTCGATTCGCTGATGCGCGGAACATTGCGCTGATCGGTGAATCCATGGCCCGGTTGGAGCCGGAGAGGGTCGCCGGGGCGGAGGCAAAACTTGACAGCCCGGCCCGAGGACTCTAAATGTAGTGACTGTTCCGATATGCAGCCCTCTCACTCTCGCCGCACCACCTATCTTCTGGCCGCCTCCTGCGCCCTGATCGTCGCCAACATCTACTACTCGCAGACGCTGGTCGGTCCGATCAGTCAGAGTCTAGGCATGGCCAAAGAGACCTCGGGTCTGATCGTCACGCTGACCCAGTTGGGCTACTGCGCCGGTCTGCTGCTGCTGGTCCCGCTGGCCGATCTGCTGGAAAACCGCCGCCTCTCCGTCGTCATGACCATCGGCTGCGCGGCCGCCCTGCTGCTGCAGGGCAGCGCCACCTCGCCCGCCATGTTCCTGCTCTCCTGCTCGCTGGTCGGCCTGGGCTCCGTGACCGCTCAGGTGCTGATCCCGCTGGCCGCTCACCTGGCGCCGGAAGAGCGGCGCGGGCGCGAGGTCGGCACCGTGATGAGCGGACTGATGCTGGGCATCATGCTCAGCCGCCCGCTAGCCAGCGCGGTCACCCAACTGCTGGGCTGGCGTGCCGTCTTCCGGATCTCGGCCGGACTGGCGCTGGCCACCGCCGCTCTGATGGCCCGCACGTTGCCGCAGCGCCAGCCCGAGACCGACTCGACCTACGGCGACTTGCTGGCCTCCATGGCCCGACTCTACGTAAGCACCCCAATCCTGATCGAGCGCGCTCTCTACCAGGGGTTCATGTTCGGCGCCTTCTCTATCTTCTGGACCGCTGTCCCGCTTTACCTGGCCGGCCCCTCGCTGGGTCTGAACCAGGGCCAGATCGCTCTTTTCGCCCTGGTCGGAGTGGCCGGAGTGGTGGCCGCCCCGGTGGCCGGCGCCCAGGCGGACAAAGGCCGCCTGGTAGCCGTCACCGCAGCCGCCATGCTCTCGGTCTCGGCCTGCTTCTTGCTCACCTTGCTGCCGGGGAGCGGGCAAGCCGAGATCGGCCTGCTGTTGCTGGCCGCCGTCGGCATCGATGCCGGAGCGACCGCCAACCTGGTGGTCAGCCAGCGCGAGATTTTCTCCCTCAAGCCCGAGTTCCGCAGCCGCCTGAACGGCCTCTTCATCTCGACCTTCTTCGTAGGCGGAGCGCTCGGTTCGGGTCTGGGAGGCTGGGCCTACGCCAGAGGGGGCTGGGAGCTAACAGCGCGCTACGGCGCCACCCTGCCCGCCCTGGCGCTACTGCTCTTCTTCGCTCTCGAAAGTCTCCGGCGACGGCGCCAGCGTCGAGGAAAGTGAAGGAACCGATTTAAGAAAAACCGAAGAGTTCTAGCGGTGAGATTTAAGCTGTCTATCAGAGTCGTGCTCGTGCTAACACTGATGGCTGTTCTCGTTTCGTACAACTACGATTTCGAATGCTTCACCGAGCCTTCTTCCACGACTTGCCACGAGTCTCGCAGCGAAGATGGTGGGACCTGCACCCAACCCAGCCTGCTCCCCGCGCCCGTCGCAATTTTGACTTCTCACGCTCCGGTCACGGCACCGCCGCCGAGCTTCGTGGTGCTGGAAGCCCCGCCCTGGCAACAAACGGAGCTCATTCTCAGGCCAGCCCGGGCAATCCCACTCGGCCTACGCGCGCCACCTAAACTCGTTTAGCAGCCAACCACCCCGGCCTCATGACGCCTCACTGGCGCTGCCAGGGACTGCTGTACGCGAAGTCAGCGGCTTCGCCGCGTTCTTCGTCCTACCACGACGTTAGCATTTTATGCCTCCGTCGACTCACGCAGGAGACACCCCTTGATAAGTCGTTTCATTGTGACCCACGGTCACGAGCTTTGCCTTGCTATGCCCATCGACAATCTCTCCGACCAGGCGCAGCCATGATCGGGATAACCCTCAAAGCCAGCGAAAAAGGAACCCTCCTTATTGTTCGCCTCTCGGGCAAACTGGAAAAAGCCCAGTTCGATCCCTTTCGCGCCCACTTCGAATCAGAAATTCGCCATCACCAGGAACTTCGGCTGTGCTTTATAGTGGACGACCAACTCCGATGGGACCCGCGTTCTAAATGGCCTAGCCTGGTCTTCAACTCGCGCCACCGAACTTCAATTTCAAAACTCGCCATAGCCGGTGGTGGCACGACCTGGCAACGCTGGCTTCAGATGGCGTGCCGTCCGCTGCTCATCCAGCGAGCCAGGTGTTTCGATTCCGACCAGCGCGAGTACGCCATGGACTGGATTACCACCGACCTATACTAGACCGCGCTGAAAGGACCACAATCCATGAGCCACTCTCACACCAAAACCTCAAGCCTGGGCCTCGCCTTCGCCCTCAACCTTGGCTTTACCGTCATCGAAGCTATAGGCGGAATACTTACTAACAGCATGGCCATTCTTTCCGACGCCCTGCATGATGCCGGCGACTGCATCTCTCTCGGTATCTCCTGGTACCTCCAGAAGCTATCAAAGCAAGAAGCGAACCAAGACTACTCCTACGGATACCGACGTTACTCGGTTCTCGGCGCTGCCATCACAGGGATCGTCCTGGTGGTCGGAATGCTGATCGTGCTCTCTAGAGCAATCCCTCGCCTCGTCTCGCCTGAGCCTGTCGATAGCGATGGCATGTTGGCCCTGGCCATCCTTGGAATCACGGTCAACGGATGGGCAGCCTATAGGGCAGGAAAGGGAACCTCCCTCAATGAGGGCATCGTAAGCTGGCATCTCATTGAAGACGTCCTAGGATGGGTCGCGGTACTGTTCGGGAGCTTCGCCATCAAGATTTGGAATATTCCGATCATCGACCCCATACTGTCCATCGGCATAAGCCTCTTCATCCTTGCCAATGCGGTTCGACAGCTATCCAAGGTGTTTGGGGTCTTTCTCCAGAGGGTCCCCGAAGGTTTCAATTCTGAGGAATTCCGCTCCAGGCTACTGACCCTGGACCGCGTCCGGTCTACTCATCACGTGCATAGCTGGAGCCTCGACGGCGAGGAGCACGTTCTCACTGCCCATATCGTGGTCGAACCGGCCACGAGCATCGTCGAAATCAACGATCTGAAGGAGGCCATTCGCAATCTGGCTGGACCCCACTTTGCCCACTTAACCATCGAGGTAGAGCACGAAGGCGCCTCGTGCTCCCTTTTCGACAGTCCGCCTCCCAAAAGTTCAGATTAAGTTAACACAGCCCGCCCACCGCCACACAGCTCTCCCAGCGATGCGCGATAGGATAGGAGCAAGAACTTTGTCAGGTAGGTAGCGCAATGAACATCAGTCTCGGTCTCTCGAACTCACCCTCTGGAACCCAGGGCGTACCGATGCGAAACGCCTTTTATGGGACGGAGGCCCATCGAGCCCAGTCTTTTCCCGGACAAAATGTCCTGAGAGAGGATCTTTTTCAGTCGCTATCTCATTTGATGATGGTAACGATGGCCGCAATGATGAACACCGTTGCAGGACAGATCTCTCAGCTCAATCAGACCGGCGCTGCCGTCCCAGGTCAAAACCCTAATTTTGGTGGAGCAAGCGGGCTATCGAACGGAACGAGCTCCTTCCTTGGAGGCAACACTTCCAACACCGGTGGCACAGGAAAGGTCGGCGCTGCGTCAGGGAATCTGGTGACTCGACAGGGTAAACAGTTAGACTCATCAATCGCCGGGAATTTCGACGCGATGGTCGCTGCGGCAAAGAAGGACGGGGTCAACCTCACCATCACCTCAGCCAATCGAAGCAGAGCCGAGCAAGAGAAACTTTACGCGGCGTACAAGGCTGGGAAAGGCAATCTGGCCGCGAAGCCTGGGACAAGCAATCACGAGAAAGGTCAGGCTATCGACTTCGGAAATACGCCTGGGGCCTGGAACTGGTTAGCCAAGAACGCTGAGAAGTTCGGATTCAAGAATCTTAAAGGCGAACCTTGGCACTATTCTCCCACCGGCGGCTAAGTCGGCTTCCAGGGGGCTGAAGCCGCTGACCGATCCGGACCGTTTTTACTAGATAGCCAAGCAGGTGACGACTGAACCAGCTGGAATAGTGTCGTATGCGATCCGAGCGCAAGCTCCAGACCATTTGGATATTAGCCCTCCTAGCGGTGCTCATGTCTTACAGTTTCGACCTGGAATGTCAGGTCGAGCTGAAAAGCTGTTCACAAGAGATCGTACACCTTCAGTCGAGTACCGACTGCGCCCAGCCCGGCCTGTTACCGAGCGCGCTCTCCATCGCGATTCTTCCGGCCAAGCTGGCGTTGAAATTACCCACTCCCCGTGTTGCTCTGCCCCTGCCGAATCTTGGCAATAGGCAGACACAGGCACTGCCCCCTTTATGGTGTCTTGTACCGCTAGGCCTTCGGGCCCCCCCTCTCGCCTGAACAGCCCGCGCTTGCCGATATGGTAGCTGGAATGAGCCCCTTATCAGGTTCGCCAGCCTGATGTCGTATAGCCTCCCCGGCACCTAGCGAGAGCTCCTTTCAGCCATCCATTCCCCAGGGATTGCTTGCTTCAAGTCGCTCTGATTGGCGATGTCGCTGTTGGATGGACCTGCACGAAAACCACTCGTTCCGCGGCAAGGCTTTCGCTGTTATCATCCAAACCCACGACCGGCCTTACGCCCTGCTTCCTAGCAGGAAGTCCGCGTCTTCCTTTCCCTCTTTCCGAAAATAGGAGAATGCATGTCTGGCAATGTCTCGCCAGCCTGTATCCGAGCCTTGCTATGGATACTGTTGGCTCTCTGTGGCAGTGCGCTGGCTCAGGATCCCCCTGACGCAGCCACTGCGATTTCTGAAGTTCTCGCCTCTCATCCAGGCGTTCGTAGCGCCCAATTCAAGGTCGAGGCCGCTGAAGCCACGCTCTCTGGCAGCCGCGCCCAACCCAACCCGACCCTGACCCTTTCGGCCGTGGCCGGAGACCCCGAAGAAAATGCCAATTCTCTAGTCCAAACGCTGGAAATCTCCGGACAGCCCCGGATACGGCACGAGCAGGCTCTCGCCCAGCTGGAGGCCGCCCGGCTCGAGCTTCGGTCTGTCCGTCGCAGAGTCGCGGGCGAGGTTTACAGCGGCTGGATCGACGTGTGGGAGAGGCAACGTCTAGCTCGACTCGCCGATCTGCGCATGGCCCTAATGCGAGAAATGGTCCGAGTGAGCAAGCGCCGCTACGAAGTTGGAGAGATCCCCCAAAACGAGTCGCTTCGAATGGAGCTCGCTGAAGCCGAGGCCGAGGCCGACCAGCGGAAGGCAACCGCAGCATATCAAGCCGCAGTTGCCTCTTTGGAACTGCTAAGGGGCCAACCGCTCTCGACGACCACAGCACTTGATGCGCAGCCGAACACGCCCACCCTGGCCCCGCCTGCGGAAACACCGTCTCTGCCAGTCTCCACCGAGGGGGCAAAACCGCTGCTGGCGGAGACCTCTGGAATGGTCTTCAACGGACCGTCCCTTTCCACTGAGGATGGGAGCTGGAGCCTGGAGAGCACCCTGCTATCGGCTCAGAACCAACTCGAAGTCGAAGCGCTACGCCAGGAGCAGCGCGCGAGCGTCCTGGCCGCCGAGCTGATCGGGAAAGAAAGGGCCCCGCAGCTGGGGCTAGCTCTCTATCGCTCCAGCCTTTACAACTCGGGCTATGAACAGGGCGCTCAGCTCTCGATCTCCTGGCCGATCTTTGATTGGGGCAGTGTGGGAGCGCGACAGAGGTCTCAGATGGCGAACGCCCGGGCCCAGGAATCGCAGATCGAAGAAAAGATTCTTGCCTTCCGAAAAGAGGTGGCCACACTGTGGAACCAGTGGCAGGCCGCCCGCAGTGTCCGCGATATCCTCATCACCCAGGCTGAACGCTATGAGGAGCTGGCACGAGAAGCGCGGATTGGCTACGACCTGGGACTGCTTACCCTGACAGACGTCCTGCAAACAGAAACGGCTTTCAGGCAGGCTGGAGTGCAGCTGATCCAATCCCAGGCAGAGATTCGACGTCTGGAGCTCTCTCTGCTAGAGAGAACCAACTTACCCTGGCCGAGCCAACTCTTGGAGGACCGATGAGATCGATATTTACCCTGGCGCTTATCGCGCTGCTCCTATCAGGATGTGGCGGAGGCGGAGCCTCACCTACGTCCTCGCCATCGCCAAAAAACTCGGCCTCGCCTGTGGCGGGTGCCCACGAAGAGTCTGGACACGACCACGGCGCCGAGGAAGAACATGGGGAAGAAGGTGAGCATTCAGAAGAGGAAGGCTTCGTCACCCCCAACGAGGCCCAAATCAAGGAGATCGGCCTTGCGACCGTGCAAGCCGGGGGCGAAGAGGTTTCTGAAACCGCGAGAACCGGGCGTGTGGAGCCGGACCCCGACCGAAGCGTCATCGTGAGTCCACAGGTTGCTGGGACTATCAAAGACTTGCCCGTGATCGTCGGAAGCAGAGTTCTCAAAGGGGACACCCTTGCCGTCCTCGAGAGTCCCGACATCGTAACCCTGAAGGGGACCTACCATAACGCACAAGTCGAAGTCGACCTTGCCACGAAAGAGCTGGACAACAAAGAATCTCTCTTCAGGCTCGGCGACGAGAGCCGCCGTGAGGTTGAGGAGGCCAGACTTCAAATCGCCGAAAGCGAGGCGAACCGAGACGCTGTAAAAGCAAGGCTTTGGAGTGCCAAGCTAACCCACGAGAGACTCGCCCAGCTCAAAGCAGAAGGGATCGCGTCTGCTCAGCAGGTCGAACAGGCCCTGGCGGAACGCAAGGCATTGGAAGCCGACCTCCGCAAGGCCTCTACTGCCGTCGAGGTTGGGAGACAGCATCTTCAACGCGAAAGCCGGATCGCCAACTCCGACCTTCGCCGGAAAGCGGAAACCTTTCCCGCCAGCGCCAGCCTTTCCAGAGCTCGAGAGAATCTGAAGCACCTGGAGGAGCAGCTTCTTCAGCTAGGGGCCGACCTGGGCGGAGATGGCACTGTCGCTCTGAAAGCGCCTATTGATGGTCAAGTCATCAAGCGACCTGTAAACCGAGGACAGATGGTAGACGCCGGCACAAGCGTGGTCGAGCTAGTAGATCCTTCTCAGGTTTGGGTCATCATCGACCTGACCAGAGGAGACCTCGCAACCTCTGACGTCGGAGATAGGGTTACTGTATCCCTGGTCAACGATGCCAAAGTCCGAGCAGATGGAGAGATCAGCTACATTGATCCCCTGGTCGACAGCGAATCCCAAACCGTCAAAGCCCGAGTCGAGCTGCGCGAATCCACCAATAAATTTCGCGTCGGCAGTTTCATCAACGCCACTCTGCACAATCAAGACAATCTTCCCAGTCTTCCCAAAGAAGCCGTTCAGGAAGTCGAGGGAGAGACCGTTGTGTACATTTCCCAGGGCAAAGGATATCGCCGAACCCCCGTCAAGGTCGTAGCAGAAGATGCGACGAGAGTACGGGTGAGCGGCTTGCCGAAAGGCAGTTCAGTAGTTACCCGCGGAGCCAACGACCTCAAGTCCATGGATATGGCCGGTTCGATCGGAGGGCACTCTCACTGATGGAACGCGTCATCTCCTGGTCACTTGCCAACCGACCTCTGGTTCTTTTTCTTGCCCTCGGCTGGCTAGCCATCGGTCTACGCAGCCTGACTTCGCTCCCAATCGACGCCGTTCCGGATGTGACAAATATCCAGGTCACGGTCAACACCGAGGCAATCGGTCTCTCACCGCCGGAAGTCGAAACCCTGATAACCATACCCGTGGAAACGACCCTCCTGGGCCTCCCCAGTGTTGAAGAGGTTCGCTCGCTATCGAAGTATGGACTGTCCCAGGTCACCGTGGTATTCGAGGAGGGCACCGATCTTTACTTTGCTCGGCAGCTTGTCGGCGAGCGCCTGGCTGGCGCTGGCGACGATTTCCCAGAGGGCGCTGGTCGTCCGACGATGGGACCCATCGCGACAGGTCTCTCGGAGATATATCAGTACGAGCTAAGAGGCGATGAGCGCTGGAATCCGACCACTCTTCGAACTTTACAAGATTGGTTTGTCAAACGACAGCTGCTGGGGACTCCCGGGGTCACCGAGATCAATTCGTTTGGCGGCCTGGAAAAGCAGTACGAAGTCGTACTCGATCCGGCCCGAATGGAGAGCTATGGGCTGAGCTTCGAGGATGTATTTAGAGTTTTGGAGGCTGACAACCGGAACGTCGGCGGGGGTTTCATCGAGTCCCGTGGCGACCAACTGTTGGTCCGTGGACTCTCGCTTTCGCAGAACATCAGCGACCTGGCGAAACTCGTAGTCAGAACCAACGAAAGTCGCCCTGTTCGGCTTTCCGACGTCGCAGAGATTCGGGAAGGCGGGGCCTTGCGTCAAGGCGCCGTGACGCGTGACGGCAGAGGGGAAGTCGTTGTGGGTATCGTGATGATGCTCGCAGGCGAAAACAGCCGGACCGTCGCCCAACGCGTTGATCAACGTATCGAGCAGCTCCGAAAGGAACTTCCCGACGGGGTTACCATCGAGACATTCTACAATCGAATGGAACTCGTAGAGCGCACTCTGCACACTGTCAGCAAGAACTTGATCGAGGGAGCCGCGCTAGTAGTCGTCATCTTGTTCATCTTCCTTGGCGACCTCCGGGCGGCTCTGGTCGTGTCAGCCATCATTCCATTCTCCTTTCTGTTCGCCGCATTCTGTATGGTGCAGACGGGTGTCAGTGGCAACTTAATGAGCCTGGGGGCGCTGGATTTTGGTCTGATTGTAGATGGAGCGGTGGTGATGACTGAACATACCGTCGCGGCGCTCGCTTTGATGTCTGTTGGGGGCACGATGAAACAGCGAGTAGGAAAAGCGTGCCGCGATATGGCCAGACCGATGCTCTTCGGAATGGGTATCATTGTGGCCGTCTACCTGCCATTGCTCGCATTGACAGGTCTGGAGGGGAAGATGTTCCGACCTATGGCCCTGACCGTCGTCTACGCTTTGGTCGGCTCGATGATCCTAAGCTTTACTCTAGTCCCTGTTCTTCTGTCTTTCGCACTAAAAGAGGAACAGAGCCATAAGCTTCCCTGGGTTGTGCGATTGGTGACACCACTGTACCGCAAGGTGCTCGACATCGTTCTCAGCTTTCCGAAAGCGACCGGTCTGGTTGCAGTCCTACCGCTGCTCGTCGCAGTCGTCATGGCATCTCGTCTGGGCGCGGTTTTTCTGCCAGAACTCGACGAAGGCTCCCTGGCTTTGCAGGTTATCCGAATCCCGTCGGTCTCGCTTAGCACCTCCCTGGTGGGAACCAAGCGCATAGAACAGGCGCTTAAAGAGTTCCCCGAGGTGGTCTCCGTTATCTCCAAGACCGGGCGCCCCGACCTTGCCACGGATCCGATGGGAGTGGAGATTTCCGACATCATAATCACTCTCAAGCCTCATTCTGAGTGGGAGGTATCCAGCAAAGCTGAGTTGGTCGATAAGATGCGCGAGCGTCTCGAATCGATTCCCGGAGTCAACTTCAGCTTTTCACAGCCGATTGAGCTGCGAGTCGAGGAGTTGATCTCAGGCAGCCGTTCTGACGTCGCTCTACAAATCTTCGGGGAAGACCTTGATGATATGGCCAAGCTTGGCGGTCAAGTCGTCGCCAGACTCCAGAAGCTTCCAGGGGCTAAAGATGTCGCTCTTGAGGCGATAGGCGGTGTCCCCTACCTTCAGCTCCAGGTGGATCGCAGTGCTGCCTCGCGCTATGGGGTTCCCCCGGGCGAGGCCCTCGAGGTTATCTCAAGGCTGTTCGGTCAGCAGCCGCTCTCTTCCGTCCTGGAAGGAGAGAGGAGCTTTCCTATTGTCGCCACAGTGCCCAAGAGCTATCTCGGGACAGCCAAAGCGCTAACGTCGCTGAGAATGAAAACACCCGAAGGAAGCTTTGTACCGCTTAGCTCTTTCGTCAACACCATCACCGAACCGGGGGTAGCTCAGGTCAATCGTGTGAACGGACAACGTCGCGCGGTGATCTCTCTCAACTATGATGGGGACGACCTGGTGGGCTTCGTTCGGTCGGCCCAGCAGGCCACGGCCGAGGTCCTCCCCGCTGGTGTTGCCACTAAGTGGGGTGGCGAATTCCAGAACTACGAGCGCGCCAAGGGCCGTCTGACCATTCTAGTTCCGAGCGTGATGTTTGGGATTTTGTTTTTGCTCTGGATGAACCTCGGGCATGTCTCCTGGGCGCTGGTCATTTTTCTCAACGTGCCTTTCGCGGCGGTGGGCGGCATCATGGCTCTTGGCCTAAGGGGGATGCCGTTTTCCATCTCGGCCGGCGTTGGATTCCTAACCCTGTTCGGGGTCGCGGTGCTCAACGGCCTGGTTCTGATGGCAGCCGTGGTCGAAGAGTCTCATCGTGGCGGCCCCTGGCTTGAAACCGTAAGGCGAGCAGCCACTAGCCGACTCAGGCCAGTCCTTATGACAGCGATGGTGGCCTCTCTAGGGTTTTTGCCTATGGCACTAGCCACCGGTTCAGGAGCAGAGGTTCAGAAGCCTCTAGCCACAGTCGTCATCGGCGGACTCATCACCAGCACTCTGCTGACCCTTTGTCTGCTACCCACTCTTATCAGTTCTCTTTCAACCAGACCACTTATCGACTCAGAAAGCGAGGTCGAAGCGTGATATGGCTGAAAAAGCCCGGATCAAACCACTCGTCTACCTGGGTCTCGGAGCCTCGGCGGGGCTTCTGGAGGGCTGTCCCAAACGATACAAAGTCAGACTGTTGGAGTGCGGGACTGAGGTGTTGAAGGCGGTTCAGCAAGAGGTCCCCGACCTGCTTGTCCTTGAGCTAGGGCTGCCAGGTGGCGAAGGGCTAGAGCTTCTTCGGAGCGCCAAGCGGATCTCTGCGTGTTTCATCTTGCTGCTTTGTGCGGCCTCCGAACGGAACTTGGGTGTCCAAGCTCTCGACGAAGGCGCGGACGACTTCGTCAGTGGGCCGCTAACATGGCGAGAGCTAGAGGCCCGAATCCGGGCTCGGCTCCGACACTCGCGCCGCTCCCCGGCGGCGCGAACTTCCAGAAACTCTGCAAAAGCCCAAATAAGCTTAAGTGGTCTGCATCTAGACCTGAGATTGAACATTCTCAGTCGCGGCTCGAGGCAAGTCCAACTCACCGGAGGAGAGGCCCACGTCTTGAAACTTTTCCTGGAATCACCCGAAAGGGTGTTTTCCCGAGAAGAGTTGATGTCCTCGAGCGCTCAAGAACGTGAAGGCTCTCGGGCGATAGACATGCGGATTGCCAACCTTCGCCGCAAGATCTCCGAACTAGAACCGGGCCTAAAGGCACCCAGAACTATCCGTGGCCTAGGCTACCGCTTCATCTAGCTTCGAAGGGCTGGAACGAATTATATGAATAATCTTTTCCCCAAACTGGGACGGGCCTCTTTCGCGGTTGGCCTTCTCGTAATACTCCTACTGACTTACTCACTCGGATCGTACGGGCTCATCGAGGACAACGAAGCACGATTTTTCGAGATCTCGTGGGAAATGAGCTGTAGTGACGACTGGATAACCCCCCGTCTAAATTTCATAAAACACTTCCATAAACCACCTGGAACCTTCTGGTTGGTAGGTGCAAGCCTAAAGCTTTTCGGGGCCTCGGAATGGGCGGGGAGGCTTCCCGTAGCTCTTGCAGCGCTTCTAACCACGGCGATAGTCTCGATATGGGCTACCCAAAACGACGGGAGAGAAGGCGGTGAACGCACCGCACTCGTTCTTGTAACGTCGCTGCAGTTCTGGTTTCTGGCTCGCATCGTACTAACGGACATGTTCTTGACAGCGTCTGTGACGTCAGCCTTTTACTGGGCCTGGCAGGCCAGAGGACATCGAAACAGACGAGCGTGGTCATATTTCTGGCTTTCACTTGCCGCCTCGATGCTCTTTAAGGGGCCTGTGGGGGTCCTGGTCGTGACGCCAGTCCTCCTACTCTACCGACGGACCGACCCCCTCCGCCGAGCCTGGAATCTTCGACCGATGTGCGGCATACCGGTACTGCTGCTTCTCTCACTGCCCTGGTATCTCATCGTATGTTGGCAGAACGATGGTTTACTCTCGTACTTTCTCGGTTTTCAGACGGTCGACCGGGTCTTCTCCACAACCCATGGGCGAGCTGGCGGATGGTGGTTCTACTTTCCGGTTCTAGTGGTTGGCTTCTTCCCCTGGTCTGCAGGTCTGCCGATGGCGATATCTGGGGCTTGGAAACGTCGAGACGAGTTCGACCGGTTCTTGCTCCTATGGTGCCTGGTGCCGTTGGTCATTTTTTCGATGATGGGGTCCAAGCTCCCGACCTACCTGCTGCCGGTGTTCCCTGGGCTGGCCCTACTGACATCTCGTGAGGCTAGTCAGCCGGGAAGAGGGAAAACCCTTGGATGGCTCGCTCTAACGCAGCTTGGTCTCTTGTCGCTCGCGCTCGTCGCCTACTTGACAGTTGGCCCCGACCCGATCCTAAAGCCGGCCGCTCCTCACCTCTACGCTGTGGGTCTGCTCATTCCCAGCGCGATCCTTGCAGCTCAAAACTGGCGACCTCGCCTCTCCGATCAGACGTGGTTCGTCTACCCAGGGTTCGTTTTTGCGATGTGCCTTATTATCTTGACCAGCAGCTTAGGTCTCTGTGACGGAGCCTTTAGCTCTCGTCGACTGGCAAGCTTCGTGCGAAATCAGATGTCAGACGAAGACGATATTGTGGAGGTCTCAGACCACCTGCACGGCCTTCCCTACTATCTGAGGCGTCGTTTGATTCAAGTCTCATACCCCCGAGAGACCCAATTCGAGAGCGACGACAGCACGAGCGACTATCTCTTCCCCGACCTGGCTTCGTACCTTTCGTCGAAGACGACCGACTCTCGTACGTTTTACATCATAAGGAGTTCTGATTATGACACCATCGCTGACCCCACCTGGCGATCATGGGACCTGGGTCCCTGGAGATTGGCAAGAAAAGAGTCCTCAACAGCGCCTGCGATGCCTTGAATCTCCGCGCCCTCGTAGTAACGGTATATCCGTCGTTATCCCGGTATACAACGAGGCCGAAAATCTGTACGTCCTCGTCGAGGAGACGAAAGCCGCTCTGGATAAGCTAGGAATAGAGTGGGAAGTGATACTGGTCGACGACGGCAGTCGTGACCATACTCCCGATGTTCTGCATACACTCTGCTCCAGTCACGTCCGCGCACTTCGCCTGTCCGAGAACTCAGGGCAATCCACAGCCCTCCTCGCTGGATTTCGTGCCTCGCGGTTCGATGTCGTCGCGACAATGGATGGCGACGGACAAAATGACCCTCGCGACATCGCACTGCTCTTGAGCCATCTTGCCTCTGCGGACCTGGTGTGTGGGGTTCGAATCCGACGACAAGACACAAGATGGAGGCGTATTGTGTCGCGCCTGGCCAATCGAGTTCGTTCGAAACTGCTGGGCGATGGCAGTAGCGATACCGGGTGTAGCCTGAAAGTGATGAGCGGTCGGCTGGTTGACACTCTCCCCTTCTTCCGTGGGGCCCATCGATTCATGCCCGCCCTCGCGCAGATCGAGGGCTATACGGTCGTCGAGCATCCGGTATCTCACCGACCAAGAAATGCAGGCAACACCAAGTATAGCGATTTCGATCGTCTGAAGGCGACACTCCCCGACCTTTTCGCTGTGATCTGGCTGAAGAGTCGCTATTGCCGATTTCGCGCGTGGGAGATACGACGATGATGGCGCTCGACCCCTGGACATCCTTGGGAATGGTCGCACAGGGATGCTTCTTCATTCGATTCTTCGTCCAGTGGCTCGCCTCGGAGAAAAAAGGTGAGAGCGTGGTACCGGTCTCCTTCTGGTACTGGAGCTTGCTCGGTGGCATGGGCCTTCTAGCCTACGCCGTCCACTCCGGTGACCCTGTCTTTATAGTTGGACAATCAACCGGTTTTTTCGTCTACATACGCAATCTTTCGCTGATTCGTCGAGCAAACAGACCCTTCCGCGCCCGCTCCCCGGAGGCGTCACTCTAATCCGGCAGGCCGGGTTGAGGAAAAGTAGAAAGCAGCCGGTCTATGGCCTTATCGTCAGGACGGGGGATTGTATCGCTTCGGAGGGTGGCGGGCCTCGCTGTGACCGCTCTCTGGCTCCACTCGGCCGGACTCGCGTCGCCGCTGCTGGCCGACCCGGTAGGAAAGAAGGTCTCTACGCCCCTGGCAGGAGCCTCTCATCGCCTAACCTCGACGTCCCCTCTCGCTCCGTTGGTGGCTAACGCTCCGTCGGTGGCAACCCCTGCGACGACGCCGAAGCCCCAGCCCGAGAGCGTGCCCTCAACCGACCCGGAAGCCGATGGATCGCCGCGCGACGCGGCCGTGCCACCCGCGCCCCCCCCCGCCCGGCCGCCCCCCCCCGAGGCCGCCCCCCCCCCCCCCGCCCCCC
>JAEXNA010000004.1 GCA_023447635.1 Vulcanimicrobiota bacterium
CCCCTTCTCCTCCCCCACCGGCCCTCCCATGGGGGGCCGGTCCCCCCCCCCGGCCGTCTCCAACCCCTCTGGTCCAGGCCAGGTGATCTTCGACTGCTACGAGCGCGGTGACATCTCGCGCGAGCAGATGCAAGAGCACCTGGGGAAATGGTCGATGATCAACGCCATGAACACCCAGTCGGCCCTGGAGGCCGGAGCGCATCGACAGGCTCAGAACGCAGGGAAACCCGTCTCGCTAGAATCCAGCCTGAACCTGATGCAGCGGATCAACTCGACCAATAACCTGCAGGCCCAGCTGGGAGCTCAGCTGGCCGACCAGTGTCTCTAAAAGCCGTGGGCACAAAAGTTAACATCTCTCCGCCGCCCGCAGCCCTCGGGTGAGAGCTCTGGTCTATTCTGTCCCTAAGAAAGACGACAGAAGGACTCCACGATGCTGCTCACCTCGCCCCTGGCCCCGCAAAACTTCTCCTGCCCCACCGCCTCCTTCGCCCCCTCCAACATGGGGACGATGTTCCTGCTGGGACTGCAGCAGCAGCTGATGACGGCGATGACCAGCCTGCTCGGCTCGCTGCTGGGCGGGGGCTCATCGGTTCCGACGATGAGCGGCGGTCTGCCCTCTTTCGGCTCGATGGGCGCTGTGGGAGCGGGCAGCGGTCTGAACGGATTTCTGGGCGGCTTCAACGGCGGTCGCGTAGCAGCCGGGCGGGGGCGCCGAGGCGGGGGCGGTGGAAATTCGCCAGCGGCCGCCCCGATCAACAGCGACGACAACAGGTTCACCACTCTCAACGTCAACATCAAGAGCCGCCCAGCGATGGCTCAGAACAAGGTCCTCTCGGACGTCCGCAAGGCCTCGCGCAACGCCGACCTGATCGGCTGGAACGAGATCTCGCTGGACCGCTACCGCGACGCTATCAAGTCGCTCGGCCCGGAGTGGGGTCACTTCATGCCCAAAGACGGCAAGTACAAGATCTCGAACCCTATCTCGTATCGCAAAGACGAGTGGAAGATGCTGGGCGGCGGCTACGAGAAGGCGCACGACGGCGCTTACGGTATCTGCCCCGACCGTTACATTACCTGGGCCAAGCTCAAGCACAAGGGCAGCGGCGAGAAGATCGTGCGTATCAACACTCACACCGTGGCCGGCGCGTTCAGCAAAGGTTCCAGCCACAACGCCTGGCGCCGCTCGTCCTGGAACACCCACATGAAGAAGCTGTCGGCGATGGTCAGCCGCTTCGAAAAGCAGGGCTTCAAGGTCGTCATCGGCGGCGACTTCAACAAAGACTCTAGCAAGGTGCTGGGGAACGGGGTGGGCTACGCCAATAAGCTGAACCAGAGCACGACCGACGGCGGCTCGACCCTGGACTATCTCATGCACACCCGGGGGAACGGGCTGAAGTCGCTCAACGGCGGCGTGCTGGGCGGATTCAACTCGGACCACCATGCGGTGCGGGGCAACTACAGCCTGCGCTAGCCTTTGGGATGGGGGGCAAGGAGCTTCTGGCATCTCGGGGCGTAAGGCCACGGACCTTAGCCTTGAGGGAAGAGATTTTCCGCTGAAGGAGCCTTCCCGATGTCTCAAGAGACCGGCCGAGCACGCCTCTCCCTACGCCCCCACGACCTGGTGACCGCCGCCTTCCCGCTGGTCCTGGCGCTGCTGGGGTTCTATCTGATCCTCCGTCTGGTCTGGATCAGCTCGAGTTTTCTGGTTCTGATCTGCGCCTCGGCGCTGATGGCGCTGGCCTTGACTCGTATCGCGGTGGGGATCGAGAGCCGTCTGGGCGTGCCCCGCCGCTGGGCCGCCACCGGGCTGCTGGGCCTGCTGCTGGTCGGAGCGGTCGCCGGCGCCTACCTCGCCGGAGCGCGAGTGGTCGAGCAGTTTGCCGAGCTGGGGCAAGAGCTTCCCAAAGCTATCGACGGAATGCGCGATACGGTTTTGGCCTCGCCGGTGGGGCCTTACCTGGAAGCCGGTCTGACCCAACCCAACGGCGGCTTTCAGCCCTACCAGGCGTTTGGCTCGATGTCGGGATGGTTCAGTTCGGTCGCGGGAGCCCTGTCTTCACTTTTCTTCTTCGTAGCCGTCACGCTGTATCTGTGCGTGCAGCCCGAGCTTTACGTGAACGGCTTCCTGAAGCTGCTGAAGGAGCCGTCGCGACAGGCCCGCGCTCGCGAGGTGCTGGAAAAGCTGTACGACCGCCTCTGGAACTTTCTGCTGGCGGCGTTTTGCGAGATGAGTATGGTCGGAGTTCTCACCGGTCTGGGGCTGTGGGCGCTGGGTATCGACTACGCTCTGGCGCTGGCTATCACGGCGGGCGTGCTCTGCTTTATCCCGGTGGTTGGTCCGGCCCTATCATTTCTCCCGGCGCTGCTGGTGGGACTGTCTCAGGGCCCGGATGCAGCGATCAAGGTCACCGCACTATTTGCTGGCATCCAACTGGTCGAGAGCAACCTGATCACTCCCCTGATTCAGGAACGGCTGGCGGACGTGCCGCCGGTGCTTCTGCTCTTTGCTCAGGCGGCGGCCGGAGTGGTATTCGGGCTGGTCGGGGTGGCTCTGGCGGCGCCCTCGGTGGTGGTCCTGATGGTGCTGGTCGAAGAGTTCCATCTGCGTCCCTCCGCAGAGCCAGCCACCGAGGTGGCGGTGGGAGCCGTAGCTCCGGTGGGAGGGGTTGGAGTTCGCGGCGGACATCTGGCGGTCCAGGGCAACGGGTAGAGTTCACAGATTGTTAAAGAATTCCGGTGACGTTGGTCACGGTGGGGAGGGCGGGGAAGCGGCATGATGTGGGTATGGAAAATGAAAAAGATTCGGATGCCGCTCACGTCGACATGACTCGTATCTACCAGCTTGCTCACGAAAACCTGACCCGCCTGGCGCCCTATGTTCCCGACCCCGAGGACCACTCGGAGGAAGCTCGGCACTTCCGGATGAGCTACGAGGCTCGTCGGGCCGTGCTGAAGAAGTTAGCCATCCTGATGTCGGACAAACCGTCCGGAGTCGGGGCCAACATCATCCCGATCGGCAACCCGGTCCTCTACCTGAACTAGGAGCGAAGCTTGATCCTCGAACTCGTCTGTGCCCACTGTGATAGCCTGATGGCGCCCGAGGCCAAGGCCTGCGCTCGTTGCGGCGCTCCGTCGCTCGTGGGGGTGTTACGCACGCCCGAGGCCGAAGCCGGTTACCAGCTCTACCAGGACGCCTGGCACGGGATGGCCATTCTGTTTCCTGCTGGCTGGTCGGCCCGACCGGGGCGGGGAAGCGGGGCGGTCTTCGTCTCCGAGGGGGGCGGCGAGGAGCTCGAGCTGAACCTGCTGCCGGGAGGGCTGATGCTCTCGGCCGAGGAGTACGCGCAGCTTTTCCTGCGTTCGCTACCGGACCACCGGTCGGAAATGGCCGGGGGCTCGACGCCGGAGTACTGTCGGGCCGTTTTCGAGGGTCCGCTCTGGTCGGGAGCGCTTTCGGTCCACCTGACAGCCCGCGGGGGCACTCTGGGAGTGGCGCGGCGTCGCCCTGGGAGTGCGTTGGACCTGGAGCCCGCTCTGGCCAGGATGCTGGCTTCTTTGTCGCCGATCCGGCCTATACCAAGGCAGTCCTGGTTGGAGCCGTCAGAGCAGAGCTTCCGCATCGAATGTCCCGTTGGTTGGGACTGTCGAGGCCGCGTCCAGCCGACGCGAGAGGGAATGCGCCAGCCGGTGGGTCACGTTTCCGCCGACCGTACCGGGCAGGTGTTCGTAGCGGTCGAAGGACAGTTTCAAAACTTCGTGCACGCCGACCCTCGCAGCGGAGGTTTTATGGGAGGGGTCCCCGGGGCGATGTTCGGCGACGTCGCCTGTCCGTTCCAGGGGCTGTGGCCGGCTGTGCAGAGCTTCTTTCTACCCCACTGGCAGAGGCAGTATCCGAGCTGTCAGCTGCTCGCTTTTCACGAAGAGCCGGAACCGGGGGAAACGGCCCGGGCCAGCGTCCATCTGCTGCTTCCTGATGATGTCGTACTGGTCTATCTGATGATGGGGATGCCGTTCCCCTATAGCGGGATGGGAGCTCCCCGCTGGATGGGTGGCCACCTGGGATTCTATCGGGCTCCCGCCGCTCTGATGGGCAAGTTTGCTCCGATACTTCGAGGCATCGCCGACAGCTATCAGCAGCAGGCGGCCTGGAGGCAGCGGGAGCAGGGCGTGGCCGACTCGATGCACCAGGGGGCGATGGACCACCAGAGAGGCTTGGACTTCCAACGAGCGGTCCACTCTCAGGGCTTGCACGCTGCGCGGATGAACGGTATCGCGATGGCGGGCCAGGCCAACGCCCAGATTCACGCCAATCGGCAAGTTACGGCGGACGGGCAGGTTCAGAGTTGGCGTAGCGGTCAGGACAGCTCGGACCATATTCAGCGCGGCTCGGTTCACGGGATCAACGAGACGGCGGACTACCTGAACTCGGGGAGCGGAGCGGTGCATACGCTCTCTCATCACTACGCGAACTACTGGGACACCGGGCGAGATCTGATCGTGGGCAGCAATCTGACCCTTCAGCCGCCGCCCGACTGGACTCCGCTGCAGCTCTGGGACGGCCCGCGCAGGGGGTAGAGGGCGGGGATCTTGGGGCCGGGTGGCCAGGGTGACCCGGGTGGCGTCACTCTATGTGGGCGTCGACGCCCACATTCGGCGAAGCCAGCGCATCTGGCCCGGGTGGCGTCGCGTGGCGTCCTGAGAAATGGGCGTCAACGCCCACATCCGGCGAAGTCAGCACGTCTGGCCAGGTAGCGTCGCGTGGCGTCCCCAGAAATGGGCGTCGACGCCCACATTCGGCGAAGCCAGCACGTCTGGCCAGGTGGAGCCGCCGAGCCCTGGCTTATCCCAAAGTATAGGCCCCCTCTGGGATCGAATCTCCATCCTCTGGATCCCTCGAAAGTGCGAAACAGGATATAAGCCCGCGACGTCCCCTCGCCCATAATGAAGTTGTTAGACAACACCAAACACTTCACCAATAGCAAGGAGACACTAATATGTTCAGCTGGGCCCTCACCTTTTTCATCATCGCACTCATCGCCGCCGTGTTCGGATTCGGCGGTGTGGCCGGCTCCGCGATGGGTATCGCCAAGATTATTTTCTTCGGAGCCGTCATCTTGATGATTGTCGCTCTCATCACCGGACGACGCACAGCCGTGTAGCTGGAGCGCTCCCCTTCTTCCCTGGCCCTCGCTCTCCGAGCGGGGGCCGCTTTGATCCCCCCACTCCAACCCCCAAAAAGATTTTGCCGAGAGGTTCTTTCCCTATGACCGTCAGCACCCTCACCCACCCGATGGGCAGTACTCTTACCAAGAGCGGAGCGACCTTCCGGGTCTGGGCTCCTAACGCCGATGCCGTTTCCGTGATCGGAAGCTTCAACGAATGGAAGCCCGACGCTCATCCTATGCAGAAAGACGAGACCGGCCACTGGCAGACCGATATTCCGAAGGTCAAAGCTGGAGCCGAGTACCGCTATCATATTACTAACGGAGATAGGGAGTTCAGTCGCAACGACCCCTACGCTCGCGACGTGACCTCTTCGGTGGGGAACTCGCTGGTGGTCGACCCTGGGTTCGACTGGGGCGACGACGACTTCACCATGCCGCCTCTCAACGAACTAGTCGTGTACGAGCTGCATATCGGGACCTTCCACGACAGCGAGCATCAGGGACCGGGCACGTTTGATAGCGCGATCCAACGGCTGGACCATCTGAAGAAGCTCGGCATCAACTGCCTGGAGATTATGCCGATCGCCGAGTTCGCCGGAGATTTCAGCTGGGGATACAATCCCGCCCATATCTTTGCCGTCGAGAGCGCCTATGGCGGGCCCGAGGCGTTCAAGCGCTTCGTCAAGGCGGCCCATAAAGCTGGGATGGGCGTCATCCTCGACGTCGTCTACAACCATTTTGGGCCGAGCGATCTGGATCTCTGGCAGTTCGACGGCTGGTCCGAAAACGACAAAGGCGGCATCTACTTCTACAACGACGACCGCAGTAAGACGCCCTGGGGCGACACTCGGCCAGACTATGGGCGCCCCGAGGTCCGCGCCTTTCTGAGAGACAATGCGATGATGTGGCTCGAAGAGTATCGGGTCGACGGTCTGCGCTACGACGCCACCGTGTACATTCGCAAGGCCGAACTCGACGGAGAGATTCTCGAGGACGGCTGGAAGGTTTGCCAGGCGATCAACGGCGAGGTGCGTGAACGCTTCCCCGATAAGATCCTGATTGCCGAGGACCTGCAGGACGACCCCGCCTTGACGGCCGACATCGCTCAGGGCGGCGCGGGTTTCCACGCTCAGTGGTGCTCTCGCTTCGTGCATCCTGTTCGAGAGGCCGTGAGCACCAGTGAGGACGACCACCGCTCCATGAGCGAGGTCGCCAAGGCCGTAGCGCACGATTTCAACGGCGACCCGTTCCAGCGCATCATTTACAGCGAGAGCCACGACGAGGTGGCCAACGGGAAGCAGCGGGTGGTGTCGGAGATCCAGCCCGATCAGCCTCGCGACTGGTACGCCCGCAAGCGGTCCGGCTTGGCGGCCGCGATTGTGTATACGGCTCCCGGGGTGCCTATGATCTTCCAGGGCCAGGAGTTTTTGGAGGCGGGATGGTTCGAGGACACTACTCCGGTGGATTGGGACCTGAAGGACGAGTACCCCACGGTGGTTCGGCTCTACCGCGACCTGATCGCTCTTCGTCGGGATAAAGGCGGCCACAGCCGAGGGTTGCTGGGCTGGGGCTGCCGGGTCACCCGGGTCGATGAGGAGAAAAACGTGCTGGCTTTTCACCGATTCGAACACGGTGGAGACGGCGACGACGTGATGGTGATAGCCAACTTCTCGAACGAGGTGTTAGAGGGGTTCCGCGTGGGGCTACCTTCGGCGGGAGAGTGGCAGGAGCGGCTAAACAGCGACTGGGCGACCTACGGGAGAGACTTCAAGTCGCCCCGCGCTGGAGCGATCGAGGCGGAGGACACCGCCTGGGACGACCTGCCCGCCAGTGCCGAGCTGAGGCTGCCGGCCTACTCGGTAGTGGTTCTGACGCGCTAGCGGGCGTTGATGCCCATTTCGAGTGACGCCACTCGGGCTAGGCGGGCTGGCTTCGCGAGATATGGGCGTTGATGCCCATTTCGAGTGACGCCACTCGGGCTAAGCGGGCTGGCTTCGCCAAATGTGGGCGTTGATGCCCATTTCGAGTGACGCCACTCGGGCTAAACGGGCTGGCTTCGCGAGATGTGGGCGTTGATACCCATTTCGAGTGATGCCACTCGGGCTAGCCGGGCTGGCTTCACCGAATATGGGCGTTGATGCCCATTTCGGGCGACGCCACTCGGCCTAGACGGGGACCGGGGTCAGTTCTCTCTGCAGCTCCGTGGCCAGCTCGTCGAGTTCGACCTCCAGGCGGGCCAGCGCGCTGACGCACTCGCCCACCGGCGCGCTCTCCGCCAGCATCGCCTCTAGCCGAACCGCCAGCTCCGCTGCCGGCTCGGCGGCGAGGCTCAGCAGCGTCCCTTTCAGGGTATGCGCCTCGCGGGCCGCCTGGGCGAACTCTGCCCCGTGCAGCGACGTGCGCAACTTCTCGAGCTGCGCCGGCCCGCTGCTCAAATACAGCTCGACGATCTTGCGCAGATTCTCTTCCCGCCGGCCCACCCGCCCGAGCAGCGCCTCGCGGTCGAATCTCGCCCCCGAGCCCGACGCGCCCGAGCCCGACACCCCCCCGGCCGACGAAGCGCCCGCAGCCAGAGGCGCCCGGTACGGCACGCCCGCCTCGACGGCCCGCGACCGCTCGATCTCTTTCCAGCGCTCCTGGAACACCTGGGGCGACACCGTCGTCGACACCGTAGCCCAGAGCTGAGTCTCGTTCAGGGGCTTGGTCAGATAGCCGTCCATCCCCGATTCCAGACAGCGCTCGCGGTCGCCCTTCAGAGCATGCGCCGTCAGTGCCAGAATCGGCGTCCGGTCGCCGCCAGCGCTGCCCTCGAGCAAACGGATCTCGCGCGTCGCCTGCAAACCGTCCATTACCGGCATCTGGACGTCCATCAGAACCAGGTCGAAAGGAAACACCTCGAACATGCTCAGCGCCTCTTCCCCGTTGGCCGCCACCTTCACGTCGTGGCCGTAGCTCTTGAGCATCATCCGGGCCAGGTTCTGATTGACCACGTTGTCTTCGACTAACAGCACGCGCAGCGGGGGGATCCCTCGCTGCTGTTCGGGAGCCGCCTCGGACGACTCGGAAGCCGGCAGCAAAGCGTTCCACAGTTCGGATTGGCTGACCGGTTTGCCCAGCAGCTGAACGCCAAACTTGCGATGGTATGGAAGCGAGTCGTCACGCAACTCCTGACCGACGAGCGAAATCAGTCGTGAAGAGGACGCCTTGTGGTAAAGCGCAACCTCGTCGCCGGGCAGATCAGCGTCGAGGATCACGGTATCGTAGCTCTGGCGCCCGAGCGCCTCTGAGGCTTCCTCTAGAGAAGCCACCAGGGCCGGCTTGATCCCCCAGTGACGCAGCATCTCACCCACCTGCCCCAGCAGCGCCGCGTCCGCCCCCGCCAGCAGTACCGACTGACGCGAAACCCGCGTCGCCACCGCCTCGGCCAGACCTTCGACCGAACCTTCGTGAACGGCCAGCGGCAGGGAGAAGTGGAAGGTCGAACCGCGGCCCAGCCGGCTATCCAGCCAGGTCCGGCCGCCCATCAGTTCGACCAGTTGGCGAGTAATGGTCAGCCCCAGCCCGGTCCCCTCGTGACGACGGGTGGTGCTGGCATCGACCTGATGATACGGCTCGAAAACCAGGTCGGCCTGGTCGGCCGGAACTCCGGGGCCCGTGTCGCTGACCGAGAAGCGGACCCAGGTCGCCTCGCCTTCCCCCTGGTCGCCACTCACCGTCAGCGACACCTCGCCGCGCTCGGTAAACTTGACCGCGTTGTCGAGCAGATAGCTCAGGCATTGCCCGATACGGGGAGCCGAACCGACCAGGAACTCGGGGAGCAAGAACTCGACCCGGTAGGTCAACTGCAAATCCTTACGGCGAGCCCGCGAAAGATGAGCCTTGATCTGAGCGTCCACCGTGTCGCGCAGGTCGAACGGTGCCAGAGCGCAGTCTAGCACGCCGGCCTCCAGCTTCGAGTGGTCAACGAGGTCGGTGATGGTCGCGGCCAGTTTGTCGGCCGAGCCCATTACCGACTGGGCGAAGGTACGCTGCTCGGGCGTCAACTCCGTGGTCATTAGCATCCGCGCCATACCCAGAACCCCGTTGATCGGAGTCCAGATCTCGTGACTCATATTGGCCAGCAGAAGTCCGCTGGAACGACGCTCGTCAGCTATCGCCACCGCCACTTCGGCGGCCAACTCCGGCTCCGCAGGTGCCGGCTTCTCCGACATGAGTAGCTCGATCGACGAAGGCGCCGGCTCGGCCGCCGGACGCAGCGCCCAGAGCAGCCCCGTGGCCGCAGCCACTCCAACACACCAGGCGAGCCCCGCCGAGGGGGCGCTGGGTAGGGAGGCAAAAACCGTCATCTGGGCCCCGAGAGCGACCCCCGAAGCCAGCGCTGCGGCTCCGCAACCTTTCCAAAGACTCATCGAGCCGGCACAGCCAGAGCGAGTTTATCGGCCATCTCCTCGACCATGCTGGCAACCTGGACAAACCGGGCCTCCAGAGCGGGCCCGGGAGCGGCCTGCTCCTCCATCGTCGCCAGGGTCTGCACCAGTTCGGGATAGCCGTAGTTGGCCACCGCGCCCTTCAAGGTGTGAGCGGCCCGCTCTACGTCGGCGGGCACCGCGCCGTCGACGGCGCTACGCAGGACGGCCAGTTGGCGGGGCCCTTCGCTCAGGAAAACACGAGCCAAGCGCTCGGCGAAGGCGGGGTTGGCGCCAAAGCGCTGCTGGAAGGTATCGAGGGTGTACATGTCATCTCCATCCCCCCGATCGGCTCCGTCGGTGTCGCAAAGGACCGCGGGCCAGCCTCCGCATCGTAGCGCGGACGCTCTTCGGAGGCAACCGGGATAATCGGCCCGTGTCTCCCACAGCCGTCGCGATCGCTTCCGAAGCGCCGCCCATTCTCGTGAACCGTCCCAGCTCCTCTCTGAAGAATCAAGATCCCCAAGAAAACTTCGCGACACGTTCCACCGGGAGAGAAAACCAGTGCTCCACCAGGCTCAAATTAAGAAGTATTGATGGGGAGGCGCGATTCTGAGGAAGCTATTCTGAAGGCGCTTACCGAGCTGCACGTAGCTGAAGAATGACAACGTCAGAATCGATGGTGTCCGGACTGCGTAACGCCTACGGCTTGAGGAACGCCTACGGCTGAGGAATCAGATTCCCTGGACTTAAGTTGGACGGAGTACTGAGGGTTTATCCCGCAGCCGGAGTGGCAATACCCTGAACCTGCTGGAACGACGCCCCCCATCCGGGGGAGCACTCTGCTTAAGGATGTGCTAAGCGGGCCGAAATTCCCATAGTGTGGACGAATCACGTCGTAAGAACCTTCGAAAAAGGGGGCGCGGCAGGCAGTCGTCCGAGCCTCCCGTCGCGAAGTAGCTCACGGGCTGAAGAGAACAAATGGGGGAGAAACCTATGCTAGTCCTTACCGGCTTCAAGAAGCGCCGACTCTCCGGGGAGGGTCGGAGATGAACGATGGCCACCTGAAAAAAGTCAGCATCGCCCTGGGGATCGCCTCCTGGCTGCTAGCCGTGGTGGTCGGATTTAGCCTGCTGTTGCGCTACCAGTTCCAGCCCGGCCAGGCCGCCCAGGCGCATGCCCAGTGGCCCGGTTCCTCGCTCATCGCCCTCTCCCCCAAGCGGCCCACGCTGATCGTGGTGGCCCACCCTAAATGCCCATGCAGCAGCGCCTCGATCGACGAACTGGCGCGCCTGATGGCCAACTGCCAGGGCAAAGTCGAAGCCTACGTGCTGTTCATGCTGCCCAGCGAGGAGCGTGGCCGCACCACTCTGTCGAAGGAGGAATGGCAGAACACCCCCCTACGCCGACAGGCCCAGGCGATTTCGGGGGTCACCGTACTCAGCGACCCCAACGGACAGGAGGGCGACCGCTTCGGGGTCGCCACTTCGGGCAACGCGCTGCTGTACGCTCCCGACGGCCGCCTGCTTTTTGCCGGTGGCCTGACCGGTTCGCGGGGGCACAGCGGAGATAACGCCGGACGAGAAGCCCTGGAGAGTTGGATCCTCAACCATCAGGGCCCCCAAGAGAGCCCCGTTTACGGATGCGCTATGCACTCAGGAGAAGAGACATGTCAGACCAAGCCTTGATGTTCGACGGTTACGACAACCCGCCGGGCCTCACCGCTAATCCTACCGAAGAGGCCGCTCGCAACTCGACCGACCTGGAGGTGCGGGCGACCGCCCTGTTCCACCGCCATTTCGACAATACGGCAAGGCAGACCGACCGCCGGTTCGCCTTGCTTCTGGTCGTGCAGTGGCTGGCCGGTATCGGAGTAGCCCTGGTGGTCAGCCCCCGCACCTGGCTGGGCACTCAGAGCGAGCTGCATATCCACGTGCTGGCCGCTATCTTTTTGGGCGGAGCGATCGTCGCGCTGCCCGTCCTGCTGGCCTCACTGCGGCCGGGGTGGAGCGGCACCCGCTACACCATTGCCGGCTGTCAGATGCTGATCTCGGCGCTCCTGATCCACCTGACCGGCGGACGTATCGAGACCCACTTCCACGTTTTCGGCTCGCTGGCGTTCCTCTGCTTCTATCGCGACTGGACCGTCTACATCCCCGCCACCCTGGTGGTCGCGGTCGACCACACCCTGCGCGGCCTGTTCTTCCCGCAGTCCGTCTATGGCGTGCTGGACCCGCAGCTCGCTCGCACCGTCGAACATGCCTGGTGGGTGGTGTTCGAAGTCAGCTTCCTGGTCTACCACTGCATGCGCAGCAACTTAGAGATGCGCGTCATGGCCCGCAGTCGGGCCAATCTAGAGCTGGCCAGCCTGAATATCGAGACCACCGTGGCCCAGCGCACCGGCGAACTCGAAGCCAGCCAGGAGCAGCTCCGTTCGACCGTCTCGACCTTGCAGACCATCATGCAGCAGGTCCAGCTGGCCGGAATCCAGGTTACCGGCGGAACCACGGCCATCGGCGCCACGGCCAAACAGCAGCAAGCCAGCATCGCCCAGCAGGCGGCGGCCGCCAGCGAAATCATGGCCACCAGCCGAGAGATCTCGGCCACCGCCAAAGAGTTGGTAAACACCATGGGCCAGGTAGCCAACTCGGCCGAAGAGACGGCCGTGCTGGCTCGCGGCGGCAACGACGCCCTGCGGCAGATGCAGTCGCGCATGGGCACCATGGTTGAAGCTTCCGGTAACATCGTCTCCAAGCTGGCCGTGCTCAGCGAGAAAGCCAGCAACATCAACAGCGTGGTGACCACCATCACCAAGGTCGCGGACCAGACCAACCTGCTCTCGCTCAACGCCGCCATCGAAGCCGAAAAGGCCGGAGAGTACGGGCGCGGCTTCGGCGTGGTCGCGACCGAAATCCGCCGCCTGGCTGACCAGACGGCCGTGGCCACCCTGGACATCGAGCGCATGGTCAGCGAGATGCAAAGCGCGGTGAACGCCGGCGTGATGGGCATGGACAAGTTCCGCGACGACGTGCGCCAGAGCGACGATGCCGTGCAGCTCGTGGTGCAACAGCTTGGTCGTATCACCGAGCGGGTGCAAGAGATGAGCCAGCGCTTCGACCAGGTCAACGCCGGGATGAAATCGCAGGCTCAAGGCGCCGGCCAGATCACCGACTCGATCGGCCAGCTTTCCGAAGCCGCCCAGCAAAATGCCGCTTCGGTTCGCGAGTTCGGCGAAGTGGTGCGAGAGCTCGAAGAGGCGACCCGCAAACTGCAAAGCACCGTCACCGCCTACCGCACCGTGGAAAGCCGCACTATCAGCGCTGCAGCCGCGCAGGCCCAGAAGGTTCTGGTGGGCGTTTGAGCCTCTGGCTGATGCTCTCGATGGGCGAGGTGCGCTGCGCCTTGCCCGCCCAGGAGGTCGCCCGCGTGGTGCCCCGGGCCAGCCTGCACCCGGTCACCGGAATGCCCGACTACGTGGTCGGCCGACTCAGTCTTCACGGCCTCGCCGTGCCCGTGCTGGACCTCTGTCAACTGGTCCTGGGCCGACCCTGCTCGCCCGTCTACAGCACCCGGATCGTGCTGGTCCACTATCCCTACGACGGTCATAACGTGCTGCTCGGGCTGCTGGCCGAACGGGTCACCGAAGCCTCGCGCCGCGACCCTGCCGAGTTCCAGCCCAGCGTGCTGCGCCAGGGCGGATTTCTGGGCGACGTGGCCACCGAGCAAGGGCACCTGATCAACGCGCTCCGAGTGGCCGACCTGCTCTCGCCCGAACTGCGCGACGAACTTTTCGCCCCCCTGGGGTCGTAGCCGTGGGGGAAAACTGCCTGCCGTGGCGATAAAGTTGGAAGCCGTGCTGACCCTTCTGCGCCAGATCATGGGGCTGGACATCGACGTCATGGGGCGCCAGACGATGCGAGCCCTGATCGAAGGCCAGATGAAGGTCGAAGGGGTGACCGATGGGCGGACCTACGCCGGCCTGATCGCTTCTTCGCCCGGGCACCTGGAACGCCTGATCGACGCCGTGGTGGTCACCGAGAGCTGGTTTTTCCGCGAGCCGGACGCCCTGCGCCGGGTGGTCGAGCTGGCCGCCAAGCCGCGCAGTCACACCTTCCGTGTTCTCTGCCTGCCCTGCGCTGGTGGAGAGGAGGCCTACAGCCTGGCCATCTCGCTGATGGAGGCGGGGCTGGACGACTTCACCATCACCGCCTGCGACATCAGTGGGCAGGCGCTGAACAAAGCGCGGGAAGCCGTCTACGGCAAATACGCCTTTCGAGGTCGACGGCCGGACGGGATGACGGCCTATTTCCAACCGCTGGGACGGGGCCGCTTTCAGGTTCAGCCGGCCGTGCGCGGACGCGTCCGCTTTCGCCAGGCCAACGTAATGGAGGGACTACAGGAGCTGGACGGCACCTTCGACGCTATCCTCTGCCGCCATCTCCTGATCTATTTGACTCCCGAAGCGCGCAAGGCCGCCCTGGACCTGTTTGCCGCCAAACTGACCTCCGAAGGCGAACTGCTGGTAGCCGCCTGCGAGATGCCCACCCTGCTGCTGCCCGAGCGCAGCGACGAAAGCAGCACCGTGGCCATCGTCAAAGCCCGACCGACGTCGCCTCCCCTCTTCGATCCGCTCCCCCCCTCCCCCATCCTGACCTCTCCCCCTTCACCTTTCCCCGAACCAGAGCCCAGGACGCCGGAAACCGACGCCCCCGCCTCGCTCCCGCCTCCCTCGGCCGCCGAAGCGGAGCTGGCTCTGGCCCGGCAGCAGGCCGACGAGGGGAATTTGCAAGAAGCAGCCAACCACTGTGAAGAGTCGTTGCGTCGTCAGCCCACCAGCGGAGCCTACCTTTTGATGGGCGCCATCAAAGCTGCCCTGGGCGAGCATGACCAGGCCCAGATCATGGTGCGACGGGCCGTCTATCTCGACCCGCGCGACGTGGACGCCCTGCGTCACCTGGCCGTCTACGCCGAACGCGACGGTCGCGGCGACGTGGCTCAGGGGCTGCGCTACCGGGCGGCTCGAGCCGAACGGGAAAAGGCGCGGCAATCCTCGGAGACTCGATGGGAGCGTAGTTCGTGAAGAAAACCTTCGCCGGCGACCGGCTCTTCGAGCGCCAGCCTTCTGGCGACGAAGTCGCTCAGTGGACCCAGCTGCTCGGTCAGGTGGAAGCGTCGCGCGCTTCTCAACAGCGGCTTTCCGTCATGACGTTCCATCTGGGCGACCAGCTGCTGGCGATGCCCACCGTCTCCCTGCAGGAAGTGGTCGAACCCGGTCCCCTGCACCGCGTCCCCCATCGCGTCGGCTCGGTGCTGCGCGGACTGGTCAACATCCGCGGGCGCCTCGAGCTGTGCGTCTGTCTTTCCCATATCCTGGGCTCCGGCCCCTCGACCTCAGGCCAACTCGCTCCCACCTGCAAGCTTTTGCTGGTGGGAGGGGAAGGGCGCCGCTTTGCCTTCGCGGTCGACCTGGTGTTGGGCATCGTCAAAGTCGATAGCGACAGCCTGCTAGAAAACCATCAGGGGCGTCACGTCCTCCGCAGCTTTCATTGGGAGGATCGCCTGGTCGGCCTGCTCGATGTCGAAACCCTGCACGAAGCCCTGTTAGAGGGGATCTCGCGTTGAGCGGTCTGGGCGATTTCTCCATGCTCGAACTGTTCCGCATGGAAGCGGAGATGCAGCTCGAGCAGTTGGAAAAGGGCCTGCTCCAGTCCGAAAGGGGGGCCAGCGCCGCCACCCTCGAGTCCATGATGCGCGCGGCCCACTCCTTGAAGGGCGCTGCTCGTATCGTCGGTGTGCGCTCGGCCGAGCGGGTGGCCCATCATCTCGAAGACTGCCTGGTGGCCGCTCAGGAAGGCCGCATCGCTCTCGACTCCGCTCGGGTCGACCAGATTCTGCCGTCGCTGGATTACATCGCCCGCTCCTCGCGTCTGGGCGACGACGAACTGGCCGCCTGGGAAGCCGAGTCCGAGCCCGAACTCGAGGCGCTGCTGGCCCGCCTAGCCTTGCTGGTGCCGGGTCCGGAAGAAGCGCCCAACGAGCCGACTCCTCCCCCTCCGGCCTCCCCTCCCCCTTCCGACCCGACTCCTCC
>JAEXNA010000082.1 GCA_023447635.1 Vulcanimicrobiota bacterium
CTCGTCCGGAGGACAGGTCCAGGTAGCCCCCGCCGCCGTTTACGTAATGACCAACAACGGCATCCCGAACCAGATTGCCGAGTATCGCCGCGACGCCAACGGCTCGCTGAGCTATGTCAATCAGTTCAGCACCGGCGGTAACGGCGACGGCACCGAACTCGAAGGCGCCCACAGCCCGCTGTTCTTCCAGTCCAGCACCAACCGCTTCTACGCGGTCAACGCCGGCAGCAACACCATCTCGGCTATGGTTCTCGGCACCGACGGCTCGGTCAATGTGCTGTCCACCGTCTCCTCGAACGGAGTTCGCCCGGTTTCCATCGCCGCTATCGGCGACCTGGTCTACGTTCTGAACTACGGCGACATCAACAGCAACTCGCCCGCCAACATCTCCGGCTTCCGCCTGGTCGGTTCGCAACTGCAGCCGATCCCCAGCAGCACCCTGGCGCTGTCGACGGCTCACCCCGACGCCACCCAGATCGGCTTCCACCCCACCGGCACCGTCCTGGTGGTCACCGAGCGCGGCACGGATAACATCACCACCTTCCAGGTCGACTCGAACGGTCTGGCCGTCAACCCGCTGGTGCAGGCTTCCAACGGCGCCGATCCCAGCGGCTTCGACTTCACCCCGAACGGCCTGCTGATGGTTGCCGAAGCGAACAACGCCAACCTGGGCGCCGGTAGCGCCTCGGTCTACAACGTCGGCGTCGACGGCAACCTGGTCGACTTCACGGTCTCCGAGCCGAACGGTCAGACCGGCACCAGTCACGCTCGTGTCTACACCAACGCTCCGTACGCCTTCACCACCAACACCGATTCGGACACTGTTTCGAGCTACGGTCTGGACGGTCAGGGCGTTCTGACGCTGGTCGGCAACGGCGCCAACGCGGTCACCGGCTTCGCGCCCACCGAACTGGGGATCTCGAACGATGCTCTGTACCTGTACACCCTGAACCAGGACTCGGACACCATCTCCAGCTTCTCCATCGGCGCCAACGGCGCTCTGACCCCGATCGCCGGCGCGGTCTCCGTTCCCGCCAGCGCTGTGGGCCTGGTCGTTCGCTAAGAGCGGTTCCGCCCCAAAAGAGCCCGTCGAGACCTCTCGGCGGGCTCTTTTTTTTTCCGGAGGTAGGGTTGGAGGGGACAGCGTCAGGGCCGAGGACTGACCACCAGGTCGAGCAGAGGGGCCTGCGCGCCGGCCAGCGTCTCCAGCACCGAGGCGTGGTAACGTTCCAGGTTGGCCAGGCAGGCGAGCATCGAAGCCTCGTCGGGAAACCGGTAGGTGCCGTTCAGGTCGCTTCCCCTGACCCGACGACCACCGCCGGCCTCGATGATACTCGCGGTGTCGGCCAGCAGGGTGGTGGCGAAGCGCTCGCCTTCGCCCGGCGCCGCGGCTTTGAAGAGGGCCGCGAATCCGCTCCAGGAGATATCGACAGAACGGGCGAGAGCCTCTTCCTGCTGTTCTCTCCGCGCTCGCGCTGTGGTGACGGTCGGCACCCGGCCACGCCCGGCTTCGACCCCGGCGAGAACGGCGGCCAGCAGCGCCATTGGCCAGACCGGGGATCCAGCCAGGGCCGCCAGCGCGAAAGCCAGCGCCAAGACCAGACCGATCCCGGCCTGGCTGGCTCGAAGCGTCCCCAGCAGCATGATCAGCACCAGCAACGAAAAGCTCACCGTCGCGGTGATCGGACTCAAGCGCAACGGCCAGGCGGCGACCGCCAGCCAGGTCAGTGCCGGGATGGCGGTGGCCGGGCGTTGCTCAGGGGGTAACTGGTGGAGCAGCAGGGCGCTGATCAGACCCGAGGTCAGCAGCAGGGCGACCAGGGGGCGAAAGGTGTACGGCGCGAATCCCCACAGCATGGTCCACTCGAAGCAGGTCAAGCAACACAGGTAGCCCGCCAGCAAGGCCAGCAGGCCCCGGCCTGCGGAGTCCTGACCTCCAGGGCTGAACCGCTCGGGCAGCCCCCACAACCGCAGCAGTTCGTGGCCCGCCAGAACCTTCCCCGAATCAGCCTCGGGCAAGCAGCACCACCAGCAGAGCGAACGGTACGGCAAAGCCCACGCAAAAAAGCATCAGATCGGTGCGGGTCAGGTCCATAGAGGAAGAGTTTTCGCAGGAAAGGGATCTTCCTCGGCAACAGAGCAGTGGCCCGCATGGCTCGCATCGTGCACGCACTGTTCCCTGACCTGCTTTACGGCAGCGACGGCTTCCAATCCGGTTTGGGGGTCCTGGTCGAAGACCAGGCTATTCACACCGTGGCCCCTCACGACGAACTTCGAGAGATCGTCACCCGACGTCGCGAGGGAGGCGAATACGTGACCGCCCGCACCTTGCCCGGCAAGGCTCTGATTCCCGGTCTGGTCAACACCCACAGCCACGCTTTCCAGCGCGGTATCCGGGGACGCACCGAATATCCCGGCGAGGGCCGTTCCCGGGAAGATTTCTGGAGTTGGCGCGGGGTCATGTACGAAGCCGCCGACCGCCTTTCTCCGGAAGATGTCGAAGCGCTGGCGTTGGGCGTGTATGTCGAGATGGTCAAAGCCGGGATCACTCACGTCGGCGAGTTCCATTACCTGCACCATCAGGCCGACGGAACGCCCTACGATGACCCCGACGAACTGGCCTGGCGCGTTCTGCGCGCTTCCCGTGGCGCCGGTCTGCGACTGACCATGCTGCGTTCTTTCTATCAGCGAGCGGGCGTGGGGCGAGAGCAGCCCGAAGGGGCGCAACGCCGCTTCTGCGACCCCTCGCTAGAGCACTATCTGACCTCCCTCGACCGACTGGCAGCCAGCGGATGCGCGGTGGGCGTCACCCCGCACTCGATCCGAGCGGTGGCCCGACCCGATCTGGAGAAACTGGTGGCCCACGCCAAGCAGAGGGGCTGGCCGCTTCACCTACATATCAGTGAGCAGCCTCGCGAGGTGGAAGAGTCTCTGCAAGAGTACGGCTGCCGCCCGGTCGAACTGCTGGCCCAGATCGGCGGATTGACCGCCTCCACGACGCTGGTCCACGCCATCCATCTGGAAGCCGACGAGATTCAAGCTATTGGGCAGGCTCGCTGCCATATCGCCTCGTGCCCTACCACCGAGCGCAACCTGGGTGACGGCATCGTTCCCGCCGAAGCGCTCCTGCAGGCCGGGGTTCGCTTCACCTTTGGCAGCGATTCGCAGTGCCAGATCGGGCCGTTCGAAGACGCCCGCCAGCTAGAGTATCACCGACGTCTGCAGGCTCAGCAGCGCGCTCTGCTGTTCCCCGACCTCCCTGCCGCCGGGTCGGCCTTCCTGGACATGCTCACCGTCCACGGCTGGAGTAGTCTGGGCGGAGAGGGCGGTCGGATCGTTCCCGGGCAGCCTTCGGACCTGGTGGCCGTCGAGCTCGATCATCTGACCCTGGCCGGGTCGAGTAGGGACAGTCTGGCCACTGACCTGGTCTTCTCAGCTTCGCCGGACGTCGTGACCGACGTCTGGGTAGGCGGTATCGAAGTGGTGTGCGAACGGCACCACCGCGCCGAGAAGCAAGCTTCGGAAGACCTGACCAGAGTGCTCAAGAAACTTCGCCGGGGGTAGGGTAAAAAATGCTGGTCATTTCCAGGGATAATGAATCGAGGACCAAAGGAACCGTTATGTTGGATCCTCTGGCTGTGCTCGACCGATTCGGTGACGAAGAGTTCCTCCGCGAACTCTGGCTCAAAGCGCGCGGACAGCTTCCCATCGAACTGGCCGGCGTAGAACAGCTCCGCTCTCAGGGACGCGCCGAGGGCGAGATGGGGCGACGCCTGCACAAGCTGCGCGGGCTCATCGCCAACTTCCTCGAAGGCGGCGAAGCGATCGTGGCGCTCCGGCACTGCGAGGAGATCAGCCGGGAGATGAACGGAGAAGTCCCTCAAGAGCCGTGGGAGGCGTTCTTACGCACTCTCGAGGCCGAATCCGGCGGACTCGAGCGCTGGCTCGACGAGCGCGGCTACCCCTGCTAGGCCGGGCCTCCTCCCCTAACCCCTCCTCAGGCCCCGCTCAGAGACTGGTAAGAAGAGTTTCGTCCTTGCCCTGGGCGACCACCATTCGGAGGAACCGGGCCATCAGACCGCTGGCCTCGTGCGACGGTCGGAACATGCGCGCCAGCCTTTCGGGAGTCGTCTGCTCGACGTCGTACACCTGCAGATAGCCCATCGCCCGCTCCTGGTTCTGCTCGTGGCTCATTTCGGGATGGAACTGAGTAGCGTACACCAGGCGGCCTTCCAAGCGATAGGACTGCACCGGACAAAGCGGGGTCGAGGCCAGATTCAGCGCTCCCGGCGGCAACTCGCTGACCCGATCGTTGTGACCAAACTGGGCGGTAAAAGGTGAAGGGCAGTCCGCGAACAGCGGGTCAGCCCGTCCAACCTCGTTGAGCGTCACCTCGTGGGTTCCCAGTTCGGCGTTAGGTCGGTCGGTGATCACGGTGCCGCCCAGCGCTACGGCCAGCGCCTGGTGACCGAAGCAGGAGCAGAACATCGGTTTTCCGGCCGCCACGATGGTCCGCAGGGTATCCAGGAAGGCCAGGTGCCAGGGGTGCTGATTCCCCACGCAGCCGTAGCGACCCGAGCCGCCGACCAGAATCAGGTCGTGGTCCCGCCACAGCGCCTGGCCCTCGGGCGGTTCGGTCACCAGGTTGAACGTGGTCAGTTCTAGTTTTCCGCCGAAAAGGGCCAACTTGTCGAGGAAGCAGTGCTCCTCGTGGTCGCGCATCGGGTCGCCGGCGTCCCGGGCCTGAAAGAGAAGAACCTGCATGGCGGGATGTTCTTGGCCGTCCTCAACCCTCCTGGCCCAGGGAGTCCCGTCGGCGCAAGAGATGGAGCACGCTACCGGCTAGCAGCACCGAGAGCGAGCCGCCCAGCGCCAGGCCAGGGCGCTCCCCGGCCAGGCGCACCATCAGGGCGCCGTCGATGGCCAGGAAGACCAGGGCCGCCAGAACGCTCAGCGGATCAGGTCGGTGAGCGAAGCGACCCAGATGGAACAGGCAGGTCACGGTAAGGCCGGACAGCGCTGCCACGATGACGCTGGTGTAGTCGGTCATCTGGTTGAACAGTTCGAACTGCGAGGGCAGGCCGGCAAAGAGCAGTAGAAGGCCAAGGCACCAGCAAGAGAACAGCGCCGTCGAGCGACGGGGAGAGGCCAGGGCGCGGCCCCCCAGTCCGCTGGCGGCCAGCATCGAAGGACCGCAGGCCAGAATTCCGTTCAGAGTGGCGAGAAGCGCCAGCGACAGCGAGGCCTTTAAGACGACGCCGAGATGGGACAGCCCCCAGCCGGCCAGGAGAGCTGAAAACGGCAGGACGGTCGCCACGATATCGGCTCTGGGGATCCGAGAGAGCAAGAGGGCGTTGAGGCCGACGTACACGATGGTCACCATCAGCACTCCGCCGATCAGGGAGCGACGAAGGTTGATCTCGGGCTTTTCGACCTCGCCGCCCAGGATGGTGATGTTGTACCAACCGTCGTAGGCCCACATGACGGCCAGGAAACCGCTGGCCCAGAGCACCGGCTGGTCCGGCGCCGGGGGAACGGAAGGGGCGGGCGGAAGACTGGCGCCCGCCAACCCCACCAGAACGAGAGGCAGCATCTGCATCATGGTCAGCACCACCTGAATCCCGCCGGTCGCCTGGCGGCCCAGAAGCTGTCCCGCCGTCAGACAGACCAGCGTGGTCGCCGCCAACAGCAGCGTGGCTTGCGAGTCGAGGCCCCAGATCAGGCCGAGGCCCGTGGCCAGAGCGCCCACCGCGGCCGGTCGGCCTAGCAGCACGTCAGCCGCCAGCAAGAGCGAAGCCACCCACTCGCCGTAGCAGTTGCGAAGATAGACGAAGGCGCCCCCGCTCTGGGGCCAGACCGCCGACAGACGGGCGTAGACGATAGCTCCCGACAGGGCGAAGAGGCCGCCCGCTGCCCACAGCAGCAGATTCTGCCAGGCCTCGGGAGCACGCTGGGCCACGACCTGCGGCTGCACGTAGATTCCGGTGCCTATCATAATCCCGACCACGAAAGCCATCGCCGTCGTCAGTCCGTACTGCCTGGGACTCGGCGGTCCCGCTCGTTCGCTTTCGGTTCTTGCGGAAGTTGTGCTCACAAAGGGTGCCCTATCCGGATACCCGAAGATCGAGCCATGCTCAGGTCTGCTTGGAAAGCGCTTTTACTGTTCGGCATCTGTTTCTCGCTAGCGCTTACCCCGGCGCTGGCCCAACGTCCTTCCTTCTCCGAACTCCAGGGGCGGGCCGACCGGGCGCTGGCCGCCGGCGACCTGGATAAAGCGGTGACGCTTTACGAAAAGCTGGCCAACTTTTATCCCAACTCTTCCGAGGCTCACAACAAGCTAGGCTACGCCCATTACAAGAAGGGCAACGACCCCCGAGCGATTTACTCGTTCCGGCGCGCTCTCTCGCTGAATCGCGGCAACGACCAGGCGCTGCACAATCTGGTGCTGGCCAGCGGCCGGCAGGCCGATGCGCTCTCGAAAGAGGCCCGCTTCGCAGAAGCCGCGCGTAACCTCGACGATCTGATCGCCCACTACTCCTGGCACCCTCAGGTCTCCGTGCTGCTCTACTATCGCGGACGCTTAGAGTTTCTCAAAGGCCAACCTGACGACGGACTGGTGTGGTGGAAAAAGGCAGCGGCCAAAGCGCCGACCTCCGGCGTCGCAAAGGTGATCGCGGCCGGTGAGCGGCCTCTCGACGACAAGACCATAGCCCTTTACAACGACGCTTCTGCCCAGGCCAAGACGGAACCGGCCTACGACTACCTCCTGGGCGCCCGCCTGCTCGAAGCGCGACGCTTTGCCCCGGCGAGCGCGGCCTTCGAGCGAGGGCTGAAGAAATGTACTCAGGCCGGGATGCCGTTCCCGCTGCTGTCGCTGAAGGCAGCCCAGGCCCGCCTGGGAGACAACGACACGACAGGCGCCATCGCCCTGCTCGAACAGGCCCGTCTGCAGCGGCCCGACTGGGCGTCCTTGCGCACCCTGCTGTGGGCCTGCTATCTGCAAAGCGGCGATGCGGTAAAGGCCGACCAGACCCTGCAAGACGCCTTCGACCTGGACGGGCAGCCCAAGCTGGCCCTGCTGGGACGGAGCGCCAACCCGGTCAAGTTGACCACTGTGACGGGCACGACGTCGCTGCTTCCTGTTGGCGCGGCCAGCCCTCCCGTGGGTCGCGCAACCCTGAGTCTGGACAGTCAGAACGTGACCTTCGATGTCGCCGCCGGCGACGCCGTGGTTTACCAGGTCGGAGCGGCCGGGGTCAGCCTGGTCAGTCAGGCCAAGCTCAGCAAGGCCTCCCAGCAAGAAGGAGCGCTGGCTCCCCCTCTGGTGGCCAAAGACCGTCGTGGCCATCTCTTCCGCCTGACCGATGCCTTGCTCAAGCGCCCTATCGTGCTGGTCTTCTGGTCGGCCAAAGGGCGCAACCCGCTGGGCATGCTCAACGGCCTGGGAGCGCTGAACGCCCGCTACGGCGACCGCCTCGAAACGGTGGCGATCCACACCGATCCCGCTTCCCAAAAAGAGGCCCAGCGCCTGTATCTGGGTCAACCGGGCACCTCGGCCCAGCTTTGGGGCGAGTCGACGACGGGCAAAGATTTTGGGGTCGCGACCTCTCCTGCGGTCGTCGTGATCGATCGCTCGGGTCGGGTCGTTCTGCGCGAACTGGCCCCGACCGACCAGCTGTTCACCGACCTGCCCGGCTTTCTGGACAGCCTGCCCTAAGACTCCCCTGGTCCCTCCCACAAAAAAACGCGGGCCGTGAAGACCCGCGTTTTTCTTTTATGGCCCGGCCGAAGCTACTTCATGCCGAGCGCGGACATGTAGTTGTGCAGGGTCATCTCGGCTTCTTCGAAGTCGACCTTGCCAGCTTTGCGCATCGAGAGGATCCGCTTGAGGGTCTTTACGTCGAGCCCTTCGCGCTTGGCTTCGTCCATAGTCTCCTTGATGGCGCTTGCGATCTCGGATTTCTCCTGCTCCAGGGTTTCTATGGCGCGAATATAGGTCTTCAGCTGGTCTGCAAGCCGATTTTCCAGGACAATGGTCATTCTTGTCTCCCTACTCTTCATCAAACTTATTTGGCCAAAAAAAATGAGGCCTATTGAGACCTCATTTACCACTGGGGTCCACGCGCTTCCTCCGCCATGAAGACATGAGAAAATGCCTGAAACCCTTATATTAGGTGAGTTATCCGACGTTAGCGGCGGGACGCTCTACGGGCGGTTCGAGCACCCGTTCGGGAGCGGTCGTGGGGCCCGCTTCGTTGGTGAAGAACGTCTTCTGGACACCCTTGGCGATGGCGGTGGCCATCCGGTCCTGAACCTCGGGGTTAAGCAGATGGCCCTCTTCCACGGCGTTGGACATAAAGCCGGTTTCGACCAGGATAGCAGGCATGTTGGTGTGGGTGATCACGTAGAAAGCGGCCTCTTTGACGCCACGGTCGCGAAAACCGGTGGCGGGTACCATTTCGGCGTGGACCGCGGCTGCCAGGCGCTTCGAGGCCGAGGAAGCGTTCTTGCTGTGGTAGGTCTCGGTTCCGTGAGCCTCGGCGTTGACGGCCGAGTTCGAGTGAACCGAGATAAACACTTCCGCCGGCCAGGCGTTGGCCAGCGCCACGCGGGCTTCCAACTCTTCCCGCTGGGAAGCGCCGGGATAGGCGACGTTGGCATCGGTGGTGCGGGTCATCTTGACCTCGGCGCCCAGCGCTTCAAGCTTGTCCCGAAGCTTGAGCGCGGTGCCCAGGTTGACATCGGATTCGCGTCCGCCGGACGGACCACGAGCGCCGGGGTCCGAACCGCCGTGACCGGCGTCGACCATGATCTTCTTGCCGGAAAGCGGCTGGTATTCCCGGGCCTGGATGGCCGAGATGCGTTCGGGGTACTCGCCCATCTCCTTGTACTTGTGCGCCGCGCCGGCTTCGCCGAAGGTGTCTTTGATAGCCTTGTAGAGCGGGGTCTGGTTGACCGGCAGGTCGCGACGGGTCAGGTTGTTCCACTCGCGCGGGTCCAGGCCGTCGGCGATGGCGTAGCTCATGGCGCGGACCACGGTAGAGCCGCCACCGTTGTAGCCGGCCAGCGAGAGCATGGTCATCTGCTCCTGGCTGGGCAGGCCGTTTTTCGCGTAGTAGTCCGACACCGGCACGGCGTAAGCTTGATTGCGGTCGGGAGTTTTGATGACGGCCAGTTTGTCGCGCAGGATGTGGACCCCGGCCGGCACGGCGGCTTCGGGGTTGCGACGCTGGTCGGGCGGGGGCGAGGTGCGCACCCCGTAGGCCTGAGCGGTTCCGGTGGTGATCTGGACCAGGCCCACGGCGCCGGTGCGGGAGACGGCGTCTTTATCGAAAGCGCTTTCCTGGGCGATCAGCGCTTTGAAGGTCAGCGGGTCGAGCGGATAGTCGGTGTCGCGCCACTGATCTTTGACCGCGTCCACGATGACCTGATTGAACTGGTTCTCGGCTGCGCCGTATCCCCAGGTGGTCTCCATCCGGCTGGTTTCCGAAAGCTTCCAGGGAGCGGGATAGGTCGCCGGGTTCGGAATCAGCGGGCCAGCGTCGGAAGCGCGGCCCCGCGCGTCGTACGACGGATTCTCCAGCGGCTCGGAGGCCTGCTCGGCGGCTTTGGCGGCGGGCGCCTGATAGCGTTGGCCGGCGTAAGGGGAGACGGAGGTCCCGATCATCATAGGTGAAGTCCTTTCCTCGACCCGCTTCCTCCCCCCGGGCCGAGCCTCCCTTCGAGGTCTCTGGTCTCCGCTGGCGGAACGGTCGTGACACGATCTGCTTACGCCTAGTATAAGAAGTCCCAACGTTACACATGTAAACAGAACGTAAACGACGTTAGAAACGCTGCGGATTGCGAGGGGTTACACCCTCGGCGGCAGGGCAGAGGGGAAACCTCGGCATGGCCCGTAGAGGAAGGCGTGAATCTCACTACTTTTTTGCAGCATACGTCGGCGGCCGGTCTGGCCACCCTGGTCCTGCTGCTGGGCTTCTCGGTCTACATGGCGGCGCTCGGTCGAGACCTCTGGCTGCGCGATCGGGCCACCTCGCTGGACGGCGACGACCTGCTGGCCCAGCTCCGCCATCTGCTGTTTGCCGAAAAGGTAGGCCCGCAGCGGGCCCGGGAGTATCTGGCCCAACACGCCGAGCAGCCCCTGGCCCGAACCCTGCAGGAGCTGTTGCGCCTGGATCCGCCAACTCTCGAGCGCGGCGACTACTTACTCTCGAGCCTGCTCGACCGCGAGCGAGCCAGCCTGGAAAGAGGGCTCTCGGGGCTGGGGACCGTGGCCGTTATCGCGCCCTTTGTCGGACTGTTCGGCACCGTGGTCGGAATCACCAAAACGTTCGCCGACGTTGCCCGCCTGGGCAAAGCCGGTATCGAGGTGGTTTCGGCCGGCGTCTCCGAAGCGCTGGTCACCACGGCCGTGGGGCTGGTCGTCGCTATCATCTCGGTGGTGATGTTCAACCACTTCAAGGCCCGCTTCGAACGCCGTACCGGCAGTTGGGACACCACCGGACGCGCCTTTTTGAGCCTGCTCACCAGCACTCCCGAAGAGGCGTCAGGGCTGTTCGACTCGGCCCTGGCCGGACGTTCCGTCGAGTCGGCCCAGAGCTTCGCCCGCCAGGGCTAGCTCAGAGGGCGAAGACGGCGGAGAGGCCCTCCACACTTTCGGTGTGAGGGTGGTTCGAACCGAGGTGCAGATCGCGTAAGCCGTAGGCTTCCTCCGCCAACGCCCGGGCTCGGGTCAGATCGCCCAACGCGCCTGCGATGCGAGCCGCCCGCACCAGGTGACGGGAGCGGTCCACCGGACCGGTCGCCTCCTGCTCGAACAGGGTCAGCGCCTGGCGAGAAAGTTGGTCGGCGCGCCCGTGGTCGCCCTGCTGGAGGGCCAGTTCAGCCTCTAGCTCCAGGAACGAACTGCGCCAGAGAGCGGGGCTGCGGAAACGCGTCAGGAACGACTGGCCCAGTCGCAAGTAGCTGCGAGCGGCATCGAGCTTGCCCAGGGCGCAGGCCACGTGACCCGCGCGTAGCAGCAGTTCGGATTCGGCCAGGCCCCAGCCCGCCAGACCCGATTCCCGCACCATCGCTTCGGCGTCTTCGAAGCGGCCTACCAGACTGTACAGGTCGACCAGGTTAGAGATCGCTACACGACGGCCCTCGCTGCGCTTGGAAGACCACGGTTTGGCGCCTTCCCAGGCTTGCTCGGCCAGCTCTAGCGCCAGTTCGTGGCGGCCCAGTCGGGCAAAGGCTCGAGAAAGCAGAATGCGGCCGAGAACCCTGTAGGTTCCGTCGTTCTTCGGCGAGAGGCGTTCTAGCACGTCCTCGGCCAGCGCCTGGGACGAGTCGGGGTCGCCGATCAGCAGATGAATCTGCGCCATCTTGGCCTGTACAGCCATCGACTGAACCTTGGGAACCTCTTCATTGAGGTAGGAGAACACCTCTTCAAAACCGATCAGCGCCTCTTCGGGACGTCCCAGGCCCAGATGACACTCGGCAGCGTCCACCTTCAAGATGGCGAGTTCGGTCTCGTCAGCGAGTTCTGCGGCCCGCTCGAAGTAGTCCAGGGCGCGCCGCAGTTCCCCGCGCCGTCCAGCCACGCGACCGGCCAGGTGGCAGGCGGCGCCAAAGGCCGACCCGCTCTCCAGCAGTTCGATCGCGGTAGCCAGGCAAAGGTCAGCCGTATGCAGGCGGTTGGCCTTCTCCAGTTCGGAGCCGACCTGGAATAAGAAGTAGCCGCCCGCCGCCGAAGGCGAAAGCCGAACTAGCGAGACGGCTTCGTTCACGACTTCGCGCCAGGAGCCGTCGTTGCTGAACGCCTCCTGGAACTGGGCATGGACCGTCGCGAACTCCTCGTCGACGGCAGCCTCGCTAGCTTCTTGCCAGGGTACAGGCAAAAAGAAAACCGGAGCCAGCGGAAGCAGCGACGCCTCGGGGTCGTGCTGGGCTGCCATCGTCTCGACCGAAATCGAGAACGAAGCGGGAGCTTCGACCTCGTCGGAGAGCTCCGAAGGGATCTCGTCCGAGGTCCATTCCGCTTCCGACTCTTCCTCAGCGGGCTCGCTCTCGACCGCCAGGACGGGTTCGACAACTTCAGAAAGGTTAGGCACGCGATACGGCACGGGGGGGAAGTCCATCATCATTTCGATGGAGGCCGAAGTGTCGCGCGGTCCAGCGGTGTAGCCCGAAGACGCCTGGTAGGTGGCCGTCGTTCGCTCGGTTGGGGCCCTTTGCACCATCTCTTCGCCTTCAGCGGCAGCTTCGAGAACGGACTCGTCCTCTTCGCGGGGGGCAGGGTCCGGCTCGGCCACGACTCCAAACTCGGCCTCGGCTCGCTCTTCTTCCGAAGGCGCCTCGATGGACGGCTCCTCTTCGGCCGACTCTTCCTCGGTAGAGGCTTCCTCGACGGAAGGCTCCTCGTCGGCAGACTCTTCCTCGGTAGAGGCCTCCTCCACGGACGCTTCTTCTTCGGCCGACTCTTCCTCGGTAGAGGCTTCTTCCACGGAGGCTTCTTCTTCGGCTGACTCCTCCTCGGT
>JAEXNA010000090.1 GCA_023447635.1 Vulcanimicrobiota bacterium
AGGCAATGCATCGGTCGATGAGCTACCGGCAGACGGTCTCGTGGATCGATGATGGGGCAGGGGGTGGATGGGAGAAGGCCCGGCACGATAAGCGCGGGACTCGCTCCCTGGTTGAGAAGGTGCAGCACGAACATCGCCTCGTCGCTCGAGTCGAGAGAGAGTTGGTGATAGAAGTGATCGACGATTTCGAAGTCCGCGCGGGCGGCGATCTCTCTCGCTAGCGAGTTGACTTCATCCGGATAGTCACGCCTCGCGGTCAAAAATCTGATTCGAGATGGCCTGTCGGGCTCTATTTGAAAAGTTGGTGATCCGGGCAGCGCTACAGCGCCTGCAGCTTTGAGAATCCTGTTGATCTTGGGAGGGCGAGGAGCACCCAAGATCGGCCCGAGAAGAAATTCGATTGAGCGACTCTCGTCGTTTCGCGGTCCGTGGCGTCCCTTTTCGAGGTCATTCCAGCGACGTCGAGGTATGCCGGCAGCGTCAGCCGCCTCTACCTGTTGATAACCGGCCTTCTTGCGAAGACCTTCCAGTTCTTTATGATAGGTGTTTCTGAACATAGATTCAGTGTGCCACGGACTTTCGATCACCAGATTTCCGGTCTATGTCCGAGGATTTAAAAGGATGTTAGCAACTTTTGAACACGCAAGAATCCGCTGTCGCGCGGGCACTCGACGCGCCCGCGTCCAGCTCTCGAGCCGCTCGGGCACTCGGTACTCCCGCCTCCACCTCTCTGCACTCGAATCTCCGCGAGATGTTCGGGCGCCGAGGCATCTCGGCAGGGCCGGCTCTCCCTCCTGCCACCCAGCCAGGGGGAAAATCCTCGAGATCGCCCCTCATGTGGGCCAGAAAGATGGAGGATTCCGAGGGCCGGAAAGAAAGGCTCGAAGCCTATGCCTGAGTACGATTACGACCTTCTCGTGGTGGGGGGAGGTTCCGGCGGGGTGGCCACCGCCCGTCGTGCCGCCGAGCATGGCGCGCGCGTCGCCGTCTGCGAGGACCACGAGTGGGGTGGGACCTGTGTTCATCGCGGCTGCGTGCCCAAAAAGCTGCTGGTCTACGCCTCCCAGTACGGTGAGGCTCGCAAACTCATGCCCTCCTACGGCTGGTCCAGTGAAGGCCTCGCCCTCGACTGGACTACGCTGCGCTCCAACCTCCACAAGGAGCTCGAGCGGTTGCACGGTTTCTACCAGCGCATCCTCGACGAGAGCGGGGTCGCCAAGCTGTCGGGTCGTGGTGTCCTCAAAGACGCCCACACCGTCGAAGTCGACGGCAAGGCCTACACCGCCGAGCGCATCTTACTCGCCATGGGCGGTATCCCGCATAAACCGCCCGGACTCGAAGGCGCCGAACACGGCTTGACCTCCAACGACATGTTCTGGATGGAGTCCCTGCCCTCCACCATCCTGGTGGTGGGTAGCGGCTACATCGGATCCGAATTCGCCGGGATCCTCAACGGGCTCGGCGTCAAGGTGCATCAGAGCTTCGGCTCCGACCATCTGCTGCCCGGATTCGATAAAGACATCCGCAGCACGGTCGAAGCCGAAATGGAGAAGCGCGGCCTCACTTTCCACCGGGGCAAACGCCCCACCAGGCTCGTGAAGCACGCCGAGGACCGTATCGAAGTGACCTTCGACGACGACAGCCGTCTCGAGGTCGAAGCCGTGCTCCTGGCCACCGGCCGGGTCCCCCGCACCGCCGAGATCGGCCTCGAGGGGCTGGGAGTTCAGCTGGGCAAAGACGGCGAGGTGCTGACCTCCTCCGCCTTCCAGACCTCGGTCCCCTCCGTCTACGCCATCGGCGACTGCACCAAGCGTTATGAACTGACCCCGGTGGCCATCGCCGAAGGGCGTGCCCTGGCAGAGCATCTCTACAACGGTCAGCCGCTCGACTTTCACTACGATCGACTGGCGACCGCCGTCTTCAGTTCGCCTCCCGCCGGCGCGGTAGGGATGACCGAAGACGGGCTACGAAAGGCCGGGGCCACCTTTGATGTCTACCGGGCCAAATTCCGTCCTATGAAGTACAGCCTGCCGGCCGGCAACGCGCAGGCCATGCTCAAACTGCTGGTCGATCCCAAGAGCGACCGCGTGCTGGGCTGCCACCTGGTAGGGGAGGAAGCCCCCGAGTTGATCCAGGTGCTGGCCGTGGCCCTCAAGGCCAGAGCCACCAAGGCGACCTTTGACGCCACCATTGCCGTGCATCCTACCTTCTCCGAAGAACTCGTGCTCCTTAGAAAGCCCAGCGAGTCCGTCGAGGGAACCAACCCGGTTCCTGACCCCGACAGGGGAGAAACCATCGACACGCTGGGGGAAAGCCAAAAATCATGATCAACCCCGACAATCTCCTCTTCGTCGAAGAGGTGTACCAACAATGGGCCAAGGACCCTAACTCCGTCAGTCAGGACTGGAAGGACTATTTTGCCGCCCAGGAGATGTCCGGTAACGGCGTTTACCGCAGTACTCCCACTTTCCGCCCGGCCTCCCTCTTTGCCGCCGGCGGAGGGCGCAGTGACGCCGGCGGGCGCGAAGCCGACATTTTCAAGCAAGAGCGCGTCGATCAGCTGATCCGCGCCTATCGCGTGCGCGGTCATCGGATCGCCAACCTGGACCCGCTGGGCCAGCGCACCGAGTCGTTCGCCGAACTCGAACTCGGCCACTACGGCCTGCGCGATTCCGACCGCGAGCTGGTCTTTGCCGCCTCTTCCCTGGGGTATGACAAGCTGACCCTGCGCGAGATCGAGGACCTGCTTCGCACCACCTACTGCTCTTCCATCGGCATCCAGTACATGCACATCGACGACCCGGAGCCCAAACACTGGCTTCAGGAGAAGATGGAGAAGAGCCGGAATCGGATCGACCTGCCCCGGGAGACCCAGGTTCGCATCCTGACCAAGCTGACCGACGCTGAAATCTTCGAAGAGTTTTTGGCCAAGAAATATGTTGGAGCCAAGCGCTTCGGTCTGGAGGGCGCCGAGTCGCTGATCCCCTTGCTCGACCTGGCGTTCGAGCAAGCCGGCAGCCACGGGGTCAACGATATCGTGCTTGGCATGGCCCATCGCGGTCGACTCAACGTGATGGCCAACATCATGGGCAAGAGCCCGGCTCTGGTCTTCCGCGAGTTTGACGACAAGGACCCACAGCGCTCCTTCGGTCGGGGAGACGTGAAGTACCATCTGGGGCTATCCTCGACCTGGAACACCCAGGCCGGCCACAAGATCGACCTCACCCTCTGTTTCAACCCCTCCCACCTCGAGTTCGTGGGACCGGTGGTGCTGGGACGTATCCGCAGCCGTCAGGACCGCCTGACCGAGAACTACACCCGCTGCATGGGTGTGGTGCTGCATGGCGACGCGGCTTTCGCTGGCCAGGGCGTGGTGCAAGAGATGCTCAACATGAGCGAGATTCCCGGTTTCCGGACCGGCGGAACCCTGCACATCATTCTCAACAACCAGATCGGTTTCACCACCGGCGTGGGGCAGGCGCGCTCGTCTCACTACGCCACCGACGTGGCCAAGATGCTGCAGATCCCGATCTTCCACGTCAATGGGGAAGACCCCGAAGCGGTGGCCCAGGCTACCTGGCTGGCCATGGAGTTCCGCCAAGCGTTCAAAAAGGACGTCGTGATCGACATGTACTGCTACCGGCGTCGCGGTCACAACGAAGGCGATGACCCCACCGTGACCCAGCCTCGTATGTACCGTCAGATCGAAGCGATGAAGACGGTACGGGAAAGCTATCTCGAAAACCTCATCCGCCTGGGCGAAGTCACCAAGGAAGAGGCCGAGGCGATCGCCGTCGAGCGTCGCGACCAGCTCGAAAACGAATTGGCTCGAGCCCGCGACCCGCGCTTCGACTACGAAGCGCAGCGGGAGCAAGAAGACCGTCGGGGCCGCTGGGCTGCCTATCGCGGCGGTAAAGACAGCAACGTCCCCGATGTGCCCACGTCCGTCAGCGAGGAAAAGCTGGCCGGCTACCTGAGGGCGCTAGGGTCCGTTCCGCAAGAGTTTCATACCCACCCCAAGCTCAAGCGGTTGGTCCTGGAAAAGCGTCTCAACTGTGCCAAGGGCGATTCGCCGCTGGACTGGGGAACGGCGGAAAACCTCGCTTACGCCACGCTGCTGGCCGAGGGCACTCCGGTTCGTCTAACCGGCCAGGACGTGGGCCGTGGCACCTTCTCGCACCGTCACGCCGTGCTCTGCGATTACGAAAACGACACTCTGCATATTCCGCTCAACTCGGTGGCGGAAGGTCAGGCCAGGTTTCAGGTCTGGAACTCGCCCCTCTCGGAAACAGCCATGCTGGGCTACGAGTTCGGTTTCAGTCTGGACGCCCCGGACGCCCTGGTCCTGTGGGAGGCTCAGTTCGGAGACTTCTTCAACGTGGGACAGGTTATCTTCGACCAGTTCATCTCGACCTCCGAGGACAAGTGGGACAAGCTGAACCACCTGGTGATGCTGTTGCCTCACGGCTTCGAAGGTCAGGGGCCGGAGCACTCCAGCGCCCGCCTGGAGCGGTTCCTGCAGCTCGCGGCCGAGGACAATATCTGCGTGGCCAACCTGACCACGCCGGCCCAACTGTTCCACATCCTGCGACGTCAGATCGTACGGCCGATTCGCAAGCCGCTGGTCATCATGTCGCCGAAAAGCCTGCTGCGTCACCCCGAGTGTGTTTCACCGCTCTCGGACTTCTACAACGGCTCTTTCCACCGCGTCCTTCCCGACAACGTGGTCAACCCGGGTAAGGTCAAACGCGTCCTCTTGTGCACCGGTAAGGTCTACTACGACCTGGCCAACTATCGTAAAGAGCGCAAGCGCGACGATGTCGCTATCGTCCGTCTCGAGCAGCTCTACCCTTTCCCGGAGAAAAGCGTTCGCACGGCGCTCTCCCAGTACGGTCGCGGCACCCCCGTGATCTGGGTCCAGGAAGAGCCGGAAAACATGGGCGCCCAGAGCTACATCAAGCTGCGGTTTGGTGAGAGCGTCTACGACCGCTTCCCCTTCCTCTCCATCTCCCGCCCGGAGTCGGCCTCGCCGGCCACCGGTTCGGGAGCCTCGCACCGCATCGAGCAGGACGGCATCATCGAACAGGCCTTCAATCGGGCCGTGCCAGGCCAGCTCTAAAAATTCGCCGCTTCTCCGGCGCCAAGCTTTTTTGAACAGACGAAAGGACGACAACAATGGAACTCAAGGTACCCCCAGCAGGGGAATCGATTTCGACGGTCATGATCTCCGAGTGGCTGGTTGCCGAAGGAGACGCGATCTCCGAGGACCAGATCCTGGTTGTTCTAGAAACCGACAAGATTAATGTCGAGGTGCCCTCTCCCATCAACGGAACCCTGGGCAAAATTCTCAAGAAGCCCGGCGAGGAAGCCGATATCGGCGAAGTGATCGCCGAGCTCAGCGCCGGTTCTGGCGGCGCCGCCAAACCTAAGACTACGGAGGCGCCCAAAGCCACGGAAACGCCCAAAGAGGCAACTCCGGAAGCCAAGGGCAAGGATGTCTCGTCGAGCAAGGCCGAGGCGAAGGAGGAGCCGATCGTCTCTCCAGCCGCTCGACGCGTGCTCGATGAAGCCAAAGTCGATGCCGGCGAGGTCAAGGGCAGCGGCAAGGACGGCCGGGTCATGAAAGAAGACGCCGTGGCTCACGTCGAGTCCAAGGGCTCGGCCAAGCCGGCCCCCGCCGCCTCCAGCAAGCCGGCCCCCCGTCCTGCCGCCAGGGACGTTGGAGAGCGGGAAGAGGTGGTCCAGATGAGCCCTCTCCGTCGCAAGATCGCCGAGCGCCTGGTGTCAGCGCAGCAGACCGCCGCCATTCTCACCACCTTCAACGAAGTGGACATGAGCGGCGTGATGGAGCTGCGGGCGAAGTACCAGAAGGACTTCGTCGATAAGCATGGCGTGAAGCTCGGTTTCATGTCGTTCTTCATCAAGGCCGCCGTCGAGGCGCTCAAGGCTTACCCCGAGGTCAACGCCGAAATTCGCGACAACGCCATCGTCTATAAGAACCACTACGATATCGGAGTGGCTGTAGGTGGAGGCAAAGGCCTGGTGGTGCCCGTGCTCCGGGACTCGGACCGCCTCTCCTTTGCCGAAGTCGAAATCGGCATCAAAGAGCTGGCGAAAAAGGCTCAGGAGATGAAATTGGCTCTCTCGGACCTCGAGGGCGGCACCTTCACCATTTCCAACGGCGGCGTCTACGGCTCGATGCTGAGCACGCCGATCCTGAACCCGCCTCAGTCGGGAATTCTCGGTCTACACAACATCACCGAACGTCCCGTCGCCATCAACGGTAAAGTCGAGATCCGCCCGATGATGTATCTCGCGCTGTCTTACGACCACCGTATCATCGACGGCAAAGGAGCGGTTTCGTTCCTGGTTGCGATCAAGAAGGCGATCGAAGACCCCGCTCGCCTGCTGCTGGAGATCTAAACTATGGCCAGTTACGACGTCATCGTTATCGGAGGCGGCCCGGGTGGGTACGTTTCCGCTATTCGCTCCGGCCAGCTGGGCTTCAAGACCGCTTGCGTCGACAGCAACGACATCTTTGGCGGGACCTGCCTGCGAGTGGGATGTATCCCCTCCAAAGCGATGCTGGAGTCCAGTGAGCAGTACCTCAACGCTCGCGAGGGGCTCAAGCAGCACGGCATCACCGTCGAGGGCGAAGTCAAGTTCGACCTGGGCGCTATGCACAAGCGCAAGGACCGGGTGGTTCAGACCTTTGGACGTGGAGTCGCCGGGCTGTTGAAAAAGAACAGCGTGGACGCCATCCAGGGCTACGCCACCATCACGGCGCCGGGCAAGGTCAGCGTCAAGACTGCTGACGGCGAGCAGGTGCTGGAAGCGAAGAACATCATCATCGCCACCGGTAGCACCCCTTCGACCCTGCCCGGCATCGAACTCGATGGCGACCGGATCGGTTCCAGCACCGAGGCGTTGGCGTTCGAGCAGGTGCCGGAGCACCTGGTGGTTATCGGGGCCGGTGTGATCGGACTCGAACTTGGCTCGGTGTGGGCTCGCCTGGGAGCCAAGGTCACGGTGCTGGAGTACCTGGACCGCATTCTTCCAGGTCTGGATCTTGAGATCGCCAAGGCTGCTCAGAAGAGTCTTTCCAAGCAGGGCCTCAAGTTCCAGCTTGGAGCGGCCGTGCAGAACGCCAAGGTGGAGGGGGAAAAGGTTCACATCACCGTCGCCGGCTCCGACGAACCCGTGGTCTGCGACCGCGTTCTGATGGCGGTGGGCCGCCGCCCGTTTACGGACAGACTGGGCCTCGACGAGGTCGGTGTCGAACGTGATAAGCGCGGATTCATCCAGGTCGACGACCATTTCCAGACCAGCGTCCCCGGTATCTTCGCCATCGGCGACGTGATCGGCGGCGCCATGCTGGCCCATAAGGCCGAGGAAGAGGGCGTGGCCTGCGTCGAGCGGCTCAAAACCGGAGCCGGCCACGTGGACTACAACACCATCCCCGGCGTCATCTATACCGACCCCGAAATCGGCACGGTCGGAAAATCCGAAGAACAGTTGCAGGCTGACGGCACCCCTTATCGGGTCGGAAAGTTCCCCTTCGCCGCCAACAGCCGCGCCCGGGCCACCGGGCATAGCGACGGAATGGTCAAAGTGCTCGCGCACGAGACCACGGACCGCATCCTGGGAGTTCACATTATCGGCCCCCATGCCGGCGAACTCCTTTCCGAAGCGGTCGTGGCGATGAGTTTTGGAGCCTCTTCCGAGGACCTGGCTCGTATCTGCCACTCGCACCCCACCCTCAGCGAAGCAACCAAGGAAGCCGCGCTGGCCGTGGACGGACGCGCAATCCATACCTAAACAGTAGGGATTGAAGCCAGCAATGGCAACGTTTTCCGCCTGGAGAACGGTTAACAAAAAGGGGAAATTCAGGGCAGGAATTTGAGATACCCTGTCCAACGGGCGCTTGTGAGATTTTTCACAATCTCCCGCGACAGCGACAACGGCTGCCTCGGCAGCGTGAAAAAAGACCGGCGCTCTGCGCCAAATGTAAGGGAATAGGCCGCAAATGGCACCTGAAGAAAAACTTCAACAAACTCTCGTAAGATTAGTTCTGATGACCCCGGTCGTGATCGTGGTTGCCATGACTATCTATTCAGAGCTCGCTTGGAAGGGCTACTGGTTCTTCAACCAGCCGAGCCAGCCCATCGAATTCCCCCACAGCCTGCACGCGGGCGTTCGGGGAATCGATTGCGCATACTGTCACCGCGGTTCGGAGAAGGGCTACAACTCTGGTGTGCCCTCCGTTACGGACTGCTGGCAGTGTCACCAGGGCCTCGTAGGCCAGGGTAGCAACAATCAGCCTGTTATCGAGCGTCCGGGCGTCAAAGAGCTCAAGCAGTTCGTCGATAACCGTCGTGAGATCAAATGGTTCAAGTATTATGACATGCCTGAACACGTTAAGTTCGCGCACAAGGCTCACATCAACGCCAAGATCGAGTGTACCGAGTGTCACGGCGATGTGGCGAACCAAGAGGTGATCAAGATGAAGCAGAAGCCTACCATGGGCTGGTGTGTCTCTTGCCACCGCGAAAATAACGCTCCCACGGACTGCACGACCTGCCATCGCTAAGGTCGAAAGATTAGAGGATTGGATATGAACGTCAATAGACGAGACTTCTTGAAAATCGGGCTGCTGACCGCCACCGCCGCGACCTTCACGGCGTGCGGTCGTCCCGTCGAGCACGGACTGGTCTCCCAGTACCAGATGCCGGAATATGCCCTCCCCGGGCAGTCCCTGTTCTGGGCCTCGACCTGCTCCGAGCACCGCGCTGACTGCGCGGTCTCCGTGAAGACGGTGGAAAACCGGGCCATCCAGGTTATTGGAATGCCCGGCCACTTCTTCTCCAAGGGGTACGCCAACAAAGAGGCGATCTCCACGCTCCAGGTGCTCTATAATCCGAGCCGCCTGAGCTACAAAGGCGAGAAGCCCAAAGGCGCCAAGACCGGCGCTGACGGGAATCTGAGCGAGCCGATGGGCACCACGGCCGGCCTCGCCGCCAAACGCGGAGGCGACGCCACGATTTTCATCGTGGACCGTCTCGCCGGTTCGACCGGTCACGCTATTGTCCAGTCCGCGGTCGCCATCGGCGCCAAGATCTGGGTGGCCGATAAAGATCATTCCGTGCGCGAGCGTCGTATCTTGAAGTCGGTCACCGGCCGCGCTGAGCTGCCGCTCTATCCGCTCGAGAACGCTGATTTCGTCCTCTCGGTCGGCAGCAACTTCCTGCACGACAACTACGCTCACTCTCGCGTGAGCTGGTCGTACGGACGTTTCCGCAAAACCCCGGGTCGCCTGCGCGGACGGATGGTTGCGGCTTCGACCCGCATGAACCCGACCGACGTCTGTGCCGACATCTGGCTTCCCGTCAACCCGGGCACCGAAGCGACCTTCCTGGCCGCCGTCGGTACCGCCGTCGCTGCCAAGGGCAAGGGCGGCTGGCCCGCCTGGGCCAACGTCAGTGTCGGTGATGGCGCTGCGAAGACCGGCGTAGGCGAAGAGGACATCCGTCGCCTGGCCGACCGCCTTGTCGAAGCCAGGACCCCGATGGTGGTCGGCGGCTTCCAGGGGAACGACGGCGACGCCACGGTTTTCCTGGCTCACACGCTGACCAAGATGCTGGCCGGCAACGTCCCTACCTTCGAGCCCGACATGCTGGTCGGCTCGGGTTCAGCTCCGGCCGGACTGTTCCTCAACGACAAAGAAGCCTCGGACTTCCTGGGCGGCGCTCGTCGCACGGTCGTCGTGCACGGCGTGGATGTCGTTTACCGCTATCCCTGGCTGGCTGAGAAGTTCAAGAAGGCCGGTACCAAGATCGTTCTGTCGACGATGCCCAACGAGAGCACCGACGATGCCACCATCCTGGTTCCCGTTCGCACCTGGCTGGAAGACTGGGGCGACCTTCGGGTCGAGTCTCCGGAAGGCGCCTGGTACGGTGTGCAGCAGCCCGCCGTGCGCAGCCAGGTTGGCTATGCCACTTCGGTGCTCGGCTTCTTCCTGGAGTTCGCTAAGGCCGCTGGAGTTTCCAGCATCACGGAAACCTCGCCCCGCAAGTTCCTGCAGGGAACTCGCAGCCAGGCTGACTGGGAAGGGCTGATGGTTCGTGGCGGTGTGTGGAAAGAAGAGGAAGACTCGATTTACCCCAACCGCGCTGCCTACCCGCCTCCTGCTGTCGCTGGTACTGGCACGGCTCCCGCGGGCTACTCGGCTTTCTCGGCTCTCGCGCCGCTGAACGTGACCGCCTTCGCTCCCGCACTGACCGGCACGGTCCTGATGACCTTGCCGACTCATCTGCAAGACGGCGCCACGGCCGACCGCCCCTGGCTGCAAGAGCTGCCTGACACCATGACCACCGTGGTCTGGGACTCCTGGATCGAGATCAATGAAGATCTCGCCAAGGAGAGCGGCATCAACCGTCACGACCTGGTTCAGGTCACTGTCGGTGGCGCCAAAGTCGTCGGTTCGGCCTACCCCAGCCCCTTCATCAGTCGTGCGGCTATCGGTATCCCGACCGGTCGTGGACAGTCCAAGGGCTGGATCACCGAATTCACCGACCTCGGCTGGGACCCCGAAGGCGTCAACCCCAAAGCGTTGTTCACCGACGCTCCTGGGGCCAGCGGCTACTACGGCTCCACTGTAGGCGGTGCGGAACTCACCAAGCTGGACGGCTCTAAGCTGCTCGCCACCTTCGACCAACGCGTGTACAACCTGCCGCGCCACATTCTTCCGTAGGAGACAAGAGGAACTATCATGAGTGCTTCTCACGAAAGTACATCCATCCGTAATCAATGGGGGATGACCATCGACGTCGACAAGTGCACCGGATGTAAATCCTGTGTGATCGCTTGTCACGCCGAGAACAACGTCGCGGTGGTCGGCGCCGAGCAGTCGGCGATGGGCCGCATCATGCACTGGCTGCGCATCGAGCGTATCCATCACGGGACTTTCCCTCACGTGCACGCGGACTTTATCCCCATGCTGTGTCAGCAGTGCGGCACCGCTCCTTGCGAATCGGTTTGCCCTGTATTCGCTGCGGTACACACCCACGACGGCCTGAACGGCCAGATCTACAACCGCTGTATCGGTACCCGCGTCTGTGCGAACAACTGTCCGTACCACGTGCGTATGTTCAACTTTGTCTCGCCCACCTGGCCCGAGCCGATGAACAAGATGCTCAACCCTGACGTGACCGCTCGCAGCGAAGGCGTCATGGAAAAATGCACCTTCTGCGTTCAGCGGATCCGTCGTGGTGAACTCGACGCCAAGGTAGAAAAGCGCAAGGCGCTCGACGGCGAGATCCGTCCCGCCTGCGTCCAGTCGTGCGCTTCGGAGGCGCTGGTCTTCGGACTGCTTTCCGACGAGGACAGCATCGTCTCCCGCAACGTTGCGCGCAACCGGTTCCGCTCGGTACTGCTGCACAACGAGCACGACACCCGTCCCAACGTGGTTTACCTGCGTCCCGACCGCAATCCGGATGTTCTGGAAGCGGCCGACCAGGGTCTGTCCGACCTGCGCGCCGAGCAGGCTGAAAAGGGAGCTCTCCCCGAAGCCAGTCCGTCGCCGTCGGCCACCTCGTCCCCCAGTCCTGCGACGGTGACCCCTACGGGCACTCCTGCCGCAGCTACCTCGACTCCGGCGGCCGCGACTCCCACGGGTACCCCCGTGGCGGCCACGCCTACTCCGGTAGGCACGCCCTGAAGAGACAAATTTGGAAGTCTAACGAGAAACGGAAAGTAATATGTCCCACCCGAATTTGAACTTTCGCGCCGCGGAGATCTCGATTCCCGAGATTTTCGATGCCTGTTTTGAGCCGATAGGCAAATCAGGCTGGCGAAGCAACGTCGTCATCTTCATATCGCTGATCGCGATTGCAGCGGCGGCCGTGGCTTTTGCCGGTCAGATGTACTACGGCCTCGGGCAGACCGGCCTGCACATCCCCGTTTACTGGGGTGTTTACATCATCACCTTCGTATTCTGGATCGGAGTGGCTCACGCAGGTGCGCTGATCTCCGCTCTGCTCCGCCTCTGCGGAGCGGAATGGAAATCGGCGGTGACCCGTGTGGCCGAGGTGATCACCCTGTTCACCCTGCCTGCCGCTGGTTCGTTCCCGCTGATCCATATGGGCCGCACGGAGCTGTTCTACTACATGCTCCCGATCCCCAATAACCGACTGCTCTGGCCTAACTTCAAGAGTATGTTGATGTGGGACGTGTTCGCGGTATCCACCTACCTGACCGGCTCCGTGCTGTTCCTGTACGTGACGATGGTTCCCGACCTGGGTATCGCTCGTCCCCGTATGAAGGGCCCCATCAAGACCATCTACACCCTGCTTTCCTGGGGCTGGCGCGGTACCGCTGAAGAGTGGAAGCGCGTGATGGAAGCTGCCTCGCTGTACTCGGTCATCATCCTCCCCGTCGTTATCTCGGTGCACACCATCGTATCGTGGGACTTCGCGATGCAGGTTGTTCCCGGTTGGCACTCTGAGGTTTTCGGTCCGCTGTTCTTCGTGGGCGCTCTGCACTCTGGAACCGCCGCCGTGTTTACGATGCTCGGTCTGCTGCTGTGGACCTACCCCTCCTTCAAGAAGCTGATCACCCAGGTTCACTACGATATGCTCGGCCGCGTCTGGCTGGTGCTGATGCTCGCCTGGGCTTACCTCTTCTTCAACGATTTCGTGCCCGCTTACTACGCTCACGAACCTGACAAGATGGACTACCTGTACTACAACGCTTTCGGCCCTTACGCCGCAGCCTGTTGGTTCCTGGTGATCGGTAACTTTGCTCTGCCGCTGTTCTGTCTGGCCTTCCAGGAGTTCCGTCGCAGCATCATGCCGATGTTCGTGCTCTCCATCATCGTGAACATCGCGATGTACATCGAGCGCGTGTTCATCGTCATCCCTGGTCTTGAGATCTACAACGGTCTTAACTTCAACACCATTCCGTACACCCCCAGCGTTACGGAAGTTACCATCATCATCGGCACCTTCGGGTGGGTGATCGGCGGTCTGACCTTCTTCTGTCGAATCTTCCCGATTCTCCCTTACTGGGAGCTGGCGGAAACCAAGGCTCGACAGGTCGATGTCGACCTCGCCGGTACCAAGGTCGCCTACTTCCACATGGGTGAATAAGGAACATCATGAGAGTCTGTGCTGAATACGAAGATCAACTGAGCGCCTTCAAGGCTCACCGAGTCTTGCTCGAGAAGGGCGCTAACCCCGACGACATCGAGATCCGTTCCCCCTACCCGCTGTCCGAGCACGCTGTGCCTCCCCATCGCGCTAAGCCGATGGTGGTGCGTAACGTGGTCCGCTGCATGTGGCTGGTGGGCTTGCTGAGCGGCTTCTCCTACCTAACCTTCACTCAGCTGGAGTGGGGTCTGACGGCCAAGACCAGCGGGCAGCCGCTAGTGGCGGTTCCGATCAACGCCATCCCGATGTACGAGTGCGGAATGATCACGGCTATCCTGGTCAACACCCTGATGTTCTTCATCGAAACCCGCCGCTACCGTCAACTGGTGCCGGCGCTGGAAGAAGACATGCCGGTGGCCAACGGCTACATCGCTCTGGTCATCGGTGGCGATGCTGCTGGTAAGGCGAAGGACTGGCTCAACGACACCGGCGCTCGCTCGGTGGTCAGCTACATCCTGCCTCTGCTCTTCATGGGCACCATGATGAGCGGTTGTGCTACCAACAATCTGCGTTACCAGGCTACCATCAAGCCGACCGAGCAGGCCGCCGACATGCCTCCCGAGCGCTCCATTCGTATGCCCAGCCGCGCTGAGCAGGAGACCACTCCTCCTCAGCCCTACGGCTGGCTCTACGACGGCGACCAGGTCGCCTACGAGCGTGCTGAAGAGGGTCTGGACAAGATCCTCAAAGAGGGCGACGCGGCGTTCAAAGCCGGCACCAAGAAGCGTCCGCAGATCAACCGTGAGGCTCGTGAGGCTCGCGCGGCTTTCGCCGCTTCGGCCGAAGAGATCACCCCCGAACTGTGGGCCCTGAAGTCGAACACGGTTCCCGCCGAGCTGAGAAGCTTCAAGAACCCCGTTCCGGCGGATGCCGCTTCCCTGGCTGACGGCGAGCGTCTCTACAAGACCAACTGCGCCCAGTGCCACGGCCCCTCGGGTCAAGGCGACGGCGAAGTCGGTAAGGTTCTGGGCGTGCCCCCGGCAAAGATCGGTACCGCCGCCTACCGCACCCGCGGTGATGGCGAACTGTACCACTTCATCATGACCGGTAAGAACCAGATGCCCACCTTCGGCTACAAGCTGAACACCCATGAAATCATGGACATCATCAACTACCTGAGAAAACTGCAGGGCGCTTCTTAAGCCTCAGCATCTCTCTGGAAAAGGGCTCCTCTTAGCGAGGGGCCCTTTTTTATGTGGTGGGGGAGGGGAGACCTGAGGGGAGGGTCGTGGTAGAGTTCGGAGATGAGAACTCTGTTACGCGGTCTTCTGGCGGCGCTTTTCGTCTTGGGGGCACCCGGGCTCTACGCCCAGCCCGTCGGTTCGGTAGGCAGCTATGTGCGTTACCAGAAGGCGGCTCCCGCCCAATTCGAAACCTCGATCGTGCGCATGCAGGGCCCGCGAGGCCAGGTCTTGGATCTGGTCTCGGCCGTGCACGTTGGGGAGTCAGCCTATTACAGGGAGCTCAACGATCGGTTCCAACACTACGACGCGGTTCTCTACGAACTGATTCTTCCCGAGGAGATGGCCGGCCAGCGCCTTCCCACCAGGATGGAGGGCGGTGGGGGCCTTTCCACCCTCCAGGGTATGATGGCGAAGACGCTTGGTCTGACCACTCAGCTCGACCAGGTGGACTATTCCTCCTCCAACTTCGTTCACGCCGATCTGACTCAGGAGGCGCTCTCCAAGAGCATGGCTGCTCGGAAAGAGAGTCTATGGACCTACTTTCAGAAGATGATGTCGAGCGCCGACACTTCGGGGGCTGGAGCCGACCTTGGGGTGAGCGATCAGGAGTTGGCGCAGATCGACTTTATGGCCATCCTGGCGGGCATGCCGTCGCCCAAGGACCGACGGACCCTGCGCAAGATCATGGCGAGCACTCTGAGCAGCAGCGGAGGTGCCATGGGCGCGATGGACGACACGGCCTTGCTGGTGGATCGAAATCAGGCCGCGCTCAAGGCTCTTGACGGTCAGCTGGCACAGGGGAAACGCAAGATGGCGCTCTTCTATGGAGCGGCCCACATGACAGATCTGGAACTGAAGCTGCGCAAGAAGGGCTGGAAGCGGACGGAGGTCAGCTGGCTGAAAGCCTGGGGGATATGACGAGTTCTGGCGGACGCGCTTCGCGGCAAGTCTGTTGTCGAAAAAGAAAAGAGCCCCGACACCGGGGCTCTCTTCTCCTTCGACCAGTCCTGACCGGGGACTAGTACTGAGCGGCGGGGTCGTGCGAGCGCTGCTTGAACGCCTTCAGACCGATCTGGACACCGTTGCCGGTGCGAGTCACGGTGTACTCGGGGTAGTTGATCACGTCGATGTAGACGCGAACCACACCGCCGCCGAGTTCACGAACGCGAACCTGGCCGACCAGGCCGAAGTTCACGGGAAGCACGGCCTTCGGCTCTAGACCCGCGGCGATGTTGGCCGGGGACAGATCGATGGCGATCGAGCGGTAGTCGGCGCTGCCCTGGGGCAGGTGCTTCACGTTGTAGTTGAAGCTACCGATAACGTTGACTTTGACCCAGTCCGATCCCTCGGACACGGTCACGTTCTGGACAGGGCCAGCGAAAGCGGCGGCTGCCAGGCAGACCGTGGTAACAACCGTCAGGCCCAGACCACGGAGCCTTGAACGAAAACTCTTCATAGAATCCCTCCTAATAACAAACCCGTTGCGTTTAGTGCGATGCTGTTTGTGTTTCGGGAGCAAAACCCTTCCGCTAAGCATATAAGGCCGACGATAAGGCTAGTGAAATGCCAGGGAGCGGCTGCTTGAGAAGCGAAGCCGGAGCGCATGTCAAGGGAAAATGAGGTCCTCAAGACGCTTCTTGAGGTCGGCCGGCTGATCGCCTCCAACTACCCCATGCAGAAGGTGATCAAGCGGATCAGCGGGATGCTGCGTAAGCTGTTAGACACCGACGACTGTTCCATCATGATTCTCGATGATAAGAGCCGGGAACTGGCCTTTGCGGAATCTTCAGGACTGACTCGCTGGGAGATGCAGAACATCCGCTTTTCTCTGGGTGAGGGGATCGCGGGCTGGGTGGCCAAGCACAAGAAGCCGGTCTTGATCAGCGACGTGCGCAAAGACCCTCGTTTCAAAGTCGTCGAGGATCAGAAGCGGACCATGGTGAGCATGATCTCGGCGCCCCTGATGGTCAAGCGCCGTGTGATCGGCGTGGTCAGCTTGACGACCCGGGATGAGTCTCATTCTTTCACGCACTCCGAACTCGAGATGGTGGTGCTCCTATCGGCTCATATCTCGATGGCGCTCGAGAACAACCGTCTCTACGAGATTTCGGTCATGGACGGTCTAACCAACGTCTACAACCGTCGCTATCTCGAGCAGCGCCTTTCTGAAGAGGTGGCTTATTCTCGGCGCTACGGAAAGCCGCTGACGGTTGGGCTGCTCGATATCGACTTTTTCAAGCGCCTCAACGACACGTACGGCCATCAGGCCGGAGACCATGTCCTCAAGCGAGTTTCCGGCTTGCTCAGTCAGGCGCTCCGCGAGTACGACGTGGTGGCCCGCTACGGCGGGGAAGAGTTTGCCGTGATCTTGCCCACCACACCCAAAGGCAAGGGCGCTTCTATCGCCGAGCGACTGCGGAGCAACGTCGAAGAGACCGAGTTCAACTTCAAGGATCGCGAGATTCGGACCACTATCTCGTGTGGCGTGTCCTGCTTTCCCGAAGATGGCGACACGGCCGACGCCCTGATCGCCTCCGCCGACAAGGCGCTTTACGCCGCGAAAGAGCGCGGCCGAAACCAGGTTTTCCTGGCTTAACGCGCCCTCCCGCCCGGACCGGATGCTTCTCCGAAGGAAATTCACGCCTCGCATGTAAGGCTCCGCCCTTGGCGCCTAGGGAGTCGTCCCAGGGTGCTTGAAGGGGCCTCAATCTTGACTGTGATGCGACGCGGGGGAACAATCCGTGGAGGAGCCGCTGGGCTTCTCCTGACTATGCTCATGCTAGGAGCCGAGCCGGCCCTGGCTCAGGAGACCGGCGCGGAAACGGCGCCGGCCGCAGCGAGCGGGACGGCGCAAAGCGCTCCAGCCGAGCCTGTGTTCATTCAGGCCGAGAGCGTCGAGCGTCGAGGGCAGTTGACCATCGCTACGGGTAACGTGACGGTCGAAGTTCAGGGCATGAGGCTGGACTGCCAGAGGTTGATCTATAACCCCAGTCTTGGCGTGATTACGGCCGAGCGCGAGTGCCTCTTCACCTGGGGCGACAACTTCGCTGCCTCCGAGACGCTGGTGCTCGACGTCAACACCAATGAAGCCGTGATGCATCAGGTTGCGGGCAAAAGCGAAGACGTCGCGGTGGGCGATAAGAACTTCGAAGGCAGCATGTATTTCTGGGCGGATACGATGACTTACACCCCCAAGAAGGTCACCTTGCAGAAGGCCGTTCTGACCACCTGTAACATCGAGCCGAACGACTTGCATTACCAGATCAACTCCGACCAGGTCGACCTGTACCCGGGGGACAAAATGATCGCCGCCAACACCTCGTTCACCATCGGAGGCAATCGACTCTACACGTTGCCGACGATGGTTTTCCCGCTCAACGAGAAGCGATCGAAGCGGCAGGGCTATTTCCCTTCGGTCGGCTACAACAATCTGGACGGCGCCTTCCTTCGTAACTCTTTCAACTACTCGTTCAACGAGGGGAACTTCGGTTCGGCGAATCTCGACGTGTATCAACGTTCCGGCCTGGGTTACGGACTCGAGCACTTCTTTGACCTCGGAGAGCGGGGCAACGGAAATTTTTACTTCTACAGCCAGAACGGCCAGCAGTCGGCAAGAAACCGCTTCGAACTTCGGGCCAACGGAAATTTCCGAATCGACGAGTTCACCCAGGTCGGAGTTTCCTACAACGCCAACCAGTTTGAACTGCCGGGAGAGGTTAGCCCACTGAATGTGGCTTCCTCGATCAACCTTTCGCGTTACACCGAAGGAAGCGCGTTACAGATCGGCGCCAACTTCTCGCGCAACGGCGAGAACGACAACCGCAGCTACCGCTTCTACTACGACCTGGACCTTTCCGACCAGTGGTCGGTGCTGACCCGGGCCGACCTGTCGACCTCGTCCACCGAGTTCACGGAGAGCAACCGGTATCACTATCTGGGAAGCCTGCGGCATCGCAACGACCTGTTTGAAGGCGACCTCTCGTACGAACGCAGCGGCGGTCAAGACACCTTCTATCTCAACCGGCAGCCGGAACTTTCGCTGCGCAGCTACCCCTTCCAGCTGGGCTTTTTACCGCTCACGGCCTCGGCGAGTTTCGGAGTTTTGGAAGAGGCGCCCTCCCTGTTCCGAACCGAGCGTTACCGCTTCGACCTGCGAGTGCCCGACCAGATCGTAGAGACCCCGATGGGCAACTTTCACGCCGGCGCGGGGATCCGCCAGCAGCTTTACGGCAGCGGTCAGGAGCAGTACGTGTTAGGGACTCGTCTGGGCTGGACCCATGATGTGGCCGACCATCTGGTCATGCGTTTTGACTACAACTGGCAAGACAGCGCCGGATACACTCCTTTTCAACACGACCTGGCGTTCGGCTACCAGACGCTGTCCGGCGGTATCGAGCTCTACAACAGCGACAATTTCCGCCTCGCTACCACGGGCGCTTACGACCTGAACTACAGCGCCGCCTACGACATCATCACCCGCCTTGACGTCAATCCCGTCGAGGGTTGGGAGCTGACCGCAGCTGCCAACCTCGACCCTAATACGGGCACCTGGCGTTCGGTAGATTCCGGGGTGACGGCCCAGTTGACGCCCGGGGTGTCGCTGACTCATTGGAGCATCTACGACCTGGTCAACGGTCGCCTGACCTACCAGAACTTCTCGCTGAATTATGAGGATCACGATTGGATCGGCAGTTTGACCTATCGCGGCGTTCAGAACGAAGTGTTCTTGCAGATGTCGCTCAAGGCGTTCCCGCTGCGTTCGACCAAGATCGGGCCGGATACCGCCCTGCCGATTCTGCCGACCAACATCTCGAACGCCTTTACCCGCTAGCTTCCGGCAAGCTCTCTGGGCAGCGTCTCTTCCGACGGCCCGGGGACAAAATGGCGGAAGTTGCCGGAACTCTCCAGGTTGAATTCGACCGTGACGGCGCCGTTGCTCTGGGCGTAGTCGACCATCATGGCCGCGGGCAGAACGGTGCCGGAAGTGCCGATGGCGATGAACAGGTCCACTTTCCGCAGGGCTTTTTTCATACCCCAGGTTGCCTCCACGGGAAGCATCTCTCCGAACAGCACGATGTCGGGACGCAATCTTCCGCCGCATACCGTGCAGAGGCCGGCGTAATCGCGCTGGTCCTCGATCGGCTCTGCGCTGCACGCCTCGTTGTTGCAGCGAGAGCGCGTGATGTTGCCGTGCAGTTCGACGAGGTTCAGAGTTCCCGCTCGACGGTGAAGTCCGTCCACGTTCTGGGTTATCAAGGTGAACTCGGTTTCCAGCGGTAGCGAAGCCTCGAACTCGACGAGCGCCAGGTGGCCGGCGTTGGGGGACGCCTGCAGCGCCCCAGCGCGCAGGGGGAGAAAGAAGTCCCAGCAGCCCATCAGGTCGCTACGGATACCGTCGGCCGATGCCAACGGGTGGATCTCTCCGTCTTTCCAAAGCCCGTCTTTTCCTCGGTAGGTGGGAAGTCCCGAACCAACGGAGAGGCCGGCTCCTGTGAGAACGACCACATGGCGAAAGGAGCGATAATCGAGAAGGGGCATGCCAGGGGAATTCGTCACCGCCCCATCAGAGACCCCTGTTGCAGTCAGTCCAACTAGCGGGCGAGGGCGCTCAGTGTGGCGAGCCGCTGATCCTGCAGCTGTTTGCCCAGTTCCGTCTGCTCTTTGTTCAGGCGGCGTACCCTGGTCAGTGCGCCCCGACTTTCGCCACGGCCCAGCCGATCGAGCTGCTCGGCCGTACGGGTGAGTAGCGTCAGGCGTCGGACCGCCAACTCCTGGAGATTCTGCAGTTCCTTCGCGGTCGCGACTTCGCCAGCTTTCGCCTGCAGTCCCAGCAGCTCGCGAACAAATCCGCCACTCTGGCCCTGCGCGCCGCTCAGCACGTGAGCCTGAAGACGGTAGGTCAGATCGATTTCCGCTTTCCAGAGGGGTAGCCAACCTGCTTCCCAGGCCAGGTAGCGGGCCCTCCCCGAGCCTTTGGCGGCAACCGCTCGCAGCCGCGCGTTGTTGGCCGAGCGCCATTCCAGAACGGCGACAGCGCGGTTACGAGTCAGCTCGTTGAGTTGGCGGAACAGCGCCCTTTGACCCTCGGCGTCAGGGGCGCTTTCTGAAGTGAACGCTTTGACCGCTTGAAGCAGGCCGCTCTCGGACTGGCTCACTCGAGCTGCGATCGGCTTCGGAAGCGCTAGCGGAGTCCGCAGCTCTCGGCCGACCCCGTCGAGAAGCTGGCGAGTGGCCTGCAGGCCCTGCCGGCCGGTCAGCCAGTCCTCCAGACCGCCGGCCAGTCGGGCCAGGGCCTGATCGTGCTTTTGCACCCCTTTTTCCGACGCCGCGACGGCAGGGAAGGAGCCGGCCTGGCCCAGGACGGGAGAGGAAAGCCAGAAGATCAGGGAGAGGCGCAGGAGGATGGCTATTTTTTGGATGACTTCAGCCCCGTGTTGATAAAATCTTTGGCCAGGTCGGTAGGCGCCATGAGATAGATGGTTGGCGTCGCAACCGGGCGTAGCCCCAGGAAGGCCGAGACGATAGCGCCGCGGCGAAGCTTGGGCGCTTCCCGCACGGGCACCAGCTCCAGGTAGAAGAGCGCTCCGGTGATCAGGCACATCAGCCAGGCGCCTTTGAAAAAGCCCAGGGCTAGACCCGCGCGTTTGTCGGTGAGCTTATCGATCATCTTTTCTTCTTTCATCCTGCGCTCGGCGGTCAATCCCGCACTGAAGATGGCCAGAAATATCACGATAAAGACGGTAAAGAAACTTAACCGCTGCAAAAACTGCAGGCTCCAGCCTTTGAAGAGCAGGCCGTGCAGGAAGTCCGCTAGGGGACGAAACATGCGAAAGCCCAGGAAGCCCGCCGTCAGCAAAGCGATGAAGTCGGTGATTTCGAGAATGATTCCACGGTTATAGGCCAACGAAAGTAGTCCACAGAACAGAATCGCCAGCATCACATCAAGCCAAGACATAGAAGGAACCCCTTTGCCGGGGGATTGCCTCTCGGTCGAGCCGCTTCCTTCCGACCAGCGAGGGTAGGCTAGCGAGGTCCAGGGGAATTAGGCCGACAGGCTCACAGGGAAGTCCGGCGGCGCTACGAACGGCGAAAGATGAAAATTTTCCAAGTCCGACTCTGCACTGCCCTGTTGACACTGGCCCTGGCCTTCGGTTGCGCCAGCGAAGGAGATGACGGCCCCAATCGGGCTGGTAGCGATGGACCTGGGACGATCCCAAGCGACGGCCGAAGACTTCTGGTTTTCACGGTCGCGGTGAACCCGAACGGTTCGGTTGACCGCACCGGTCGCGGGATCTATGCCATCTTGCTCAACGCCCAGGGGCAGCCGATCGAAGCGACCGACATCGACACCTTTACGGATTTCATTCGCTTCGACGGACAGAACTTTATCTGGTATCACCGCCTGGCTGAAGTACCCAACCCGGGATTCACCTTCGTTCAGGTCGGCCCGCTGAGCGGCCAGGCGCAGGTCGCCGCTGACGGCAAATCGTTCGAGGTTACCGTCGACCTTGGCGACCCGACCAGCTACATCAACCAGCTGATCCCGGCTAACCGATTTACCGCTCACGTGGTGACCACCGACGCCGAGGGTGGTCAGCAGTTGGGTCGCCTGATCGACACTTTGGGCCAGGGCCCGAACATCGACTCGAACAGTCTGCAAACGGTCAGTGTGGTACGAGGCCTGGGAGCGTCGCAGCCGATCCCTCAGAGCTACCCGTTCGATCCCCTCAACGACTACGTGACCCATAGCAGTCTGGGGCCGGACTACCCCTACGCCAACTTCGATATCGCTCGATTCGAGGTCACCGCTCGCTAGGGGCGCTGCCGGAGACCCCGTTGACATATAGCGACGTATATTTTGGGCAGGCGGAACGGGGCGTTCGAGGTAATATCGGGAATATTTTCGACGAATCGACCCGTTTCGCATGCGCAACAATAGACGAGCTAAGATGTCGGCGGGCTTTCCGGTTGCTCCCCTAGACTCTCCGGGGGAGGGGAAAATCGGCCGGGCATGTGGGAGGGGATCGTCGCACCCTGCCAAAGGCGCGCGCCATGACTGCCACCACGCCCACTCAAACCAATCTTTGTGTCATCGACCACCCCCTGGTAACCCATAAGCTGACCCATCTGCGCTGCAAGAAGACGGGGAGCACCGAGTTCCGTGCGCTCGTCGAAGAGATTGCTGCGCTGATGGCCTACGAAGCCACTCGCGACCTGCCTCTGGTCGAAGAGCCTGTCGAGACGCCGCTCGAGGTGATGACCGGCAAATACATCAGCGGGAAGAAGTTGGCTATCGTTCCGATTCTGCGGGCCGGACTCGGGATGCTCGAAGGCATCCTGCGGCTGGTTCCCAACGCCAAGGTCGGTCACATGGGGATTTATCGCAACGAAGAGACGCTCGAGCCCGTCGAATACTTCTGTAAGATGCCGGACGACCTGCAGGAGCGCGACATCCTGCTCCTCGATCCGATGCTGGCCACCGGCGGCTCGGTGATCGCCACCATCGAGGCGTTGCAGCGACGCGGGGCCAAGCCGGAACAGATCAAGTTCCTTTGCCTGCTGGCTTCCCCGGTCGGTGTCGAGCGTTTGACCGAAGCGTTCCCTCAGGTCAAGATCTACACCGCTTCCGTCGACAACCGCCTCGACGAGCGCGGCTACATCCGTCCCGGCCTGGGCGACGCCGGCGACCGGATTTTCGGAACTCACTAATGCGAAGGTTTGGCTTGCTCGGCATTGTCCTGCTGCTGCTCTGCCTTGCCGGGCAGGCCGAACCCGCGGCGAAGCCGCACGAGTTCTGGAAGCTGGACTCGGAACGGTCGGGAGCGGCGACGGTCAGCAGTTTCTCGGCCCGAAAGCCGCCCCATAAGGGCCAGGGTCTTCTCATGTGCGCCGTCTGGCCCAAGGACAGCCGTCAGCCGGCTGAACTCGAGCCGACGGAGGTGTTGGCTGGACTCTACAGTGAGCTCAAAGATTTCCAACTGCTGGGAAGCAAAGAGGCGCTCTGGGGAGGTCAGCCGGCTCGGCTGATCGCGTTCAAGGCGAAGGTCGACAAACGGCACGTGGTCGGCCGCTCCTTACTGGCTCAAACGCCGGAGGGAACCGAGATTCTGCTGCTGGTCACCAATCACGAAATGCAAAGCGAGTTCCATAAAGAGTTCGAGCGCATGCAGAAGGCATGGAGTTTTGGGAGGCCGGCGACCTCCAATGTGCTATACTCGCATTGATGCTGCCTCATCGTGACAAGCCGAAAAGAAGCTCCCGTCAAGGTTTGACGCTTCTCGAGGTTCTGATCTCGATGGCTTTGCTGGTCCTGGTCGTGACTTCGTTCGCGGTGATCTACCCCTCGGGTTTCCGCCTGCATCGGAAAAGCCGCATGTCCACCGACGCCGCGCAAGCGGCCCGCGCGGTGATCAACGAGCTCAAAGGGCTGCCGTTGACCGATGAGACGGGCGGGCTGTCGCTGGCCTACCTGGCCACCAATGGCTACAAGGCCGACGACGCGACCGTGGACGGTTTCCCCAGGAGCGCCCTCCCGCCCGGCTACCGGTTGGCAGACGAGAAGGGTATCGACGTGACTCTCTACGACCTGGCGGGGGGGACCGACCCCTCGGTTTACGCCAGCATGAAGGTCACTCTGATTTACATCGACCCTTACAACAGCAAGGGCGAGCCGGTGCGAATGACCATGGCGGCGGGGAAAAGATGGAACGGTTAAGGCGTCGCTCCTCTCATGGCCTGTCGCTGGTGGAGGGCCTGGTGGCCGGTCTCCTGGCGCTGGTCCTGGGGGTCCTGATCTGGAAGTTTATCGCCTCCAGTTTGGGCGCTCACCGCAAGAGCACCCTGAGCCGCTCGGCCCAGTCCGGGACTCGAGAGCTGATCGGTCTGCTGGTAGGAGAGCTGCGCTCGGCGGCGGTGCCTCCGCTGGTCTCTCCCTCGGTCAGCACGCCCGTCTTTTGGCCCGGGGTATGGGGCCGCGCCCAGGAGGGCGAGGGGCTGGGAGACTTTTTCCCCCGGGAGGAGACCGTCGAAGGCGAGTCCCGCTGGGACCTTTCCAGTAACCGGGTGCTCTACGTGCGGGTCGTCGACAACCCTTCCGAGACCACTCTCGACCCCCTGGCTCGTTATGCTCTGGTCGAACTCCTGGTTCCGGAAGAGCGTCCGGGAACGGTCGAACGTCGGGTCCACACGTTGACGGATCTGGGCCGCCAACTCCTGCAGGTGCAATCCGTCCAGGGAGCAGATTCTGCTACTCGGCGAAGCTGGCTCTTGTCGCCCGAGACCCTACTGGGTGCCGAAGCGCCCGAGACGCCGGACACGGTGTTCGACGCCGGTCCGGACTCCCGGGTCGCCTTTCGGATCTCCCACCGCGATTGGACGCCTCCCTCGGATCCGGGACGTACCCGCAATCCGGAAATTTTCGATCCCGCCGTCTTTCGGGTCGAAGTTGTGGTCGCCTACGAGCCTCAACTTTCGACGGCCGTGAATGTCCCCTGGCCCGTGCCGGAGCAGTGGGACACTCTGAGGCAAGAGACCACCGAGTTGAGAATCCCCAGTGTGAGAGGTAACTAGATGTCCCTGGTCAGCCGCATCCGCTCGAACGTCCGAGGAATGACCCTGGTTTTGACGTTATTCGTCACCTTTCTGCTTTCTACGTTGAGCCTGGCCTTCGTCACTCTTATGATGGAGGACTCTCGAGGGAGCCGCGCTTCCTCCTGGCAGGTGATGGCAGCCGAGGCGGCCGAGTGGGGGGTTCAGACCTCCTTGTCCTATATGGGAAGGGGAGGTAACTGGCAGCCGGCGTTCGACCAAAATCGGCTGGTTTTCTATGACCTCCTCAATGCCGCTCAACCCAACGGGCCGGTTCATCTGACGGCCTCGGAGGGGGGAACGGGTGAGGTCCAGGTCCTGGTCGAGGCCGGGAGCGACGGAGAGACCGCCGTGCGACGGTTGCGTCTGGTCGACCCGGCGCTGCCCCTGGGGGGAGTGCTGTCGCTCGACGAGACGTTGGTGGCCCGGATCTCGGTCGAGATCAAACCCGTTCAGGTTCCGCTCTCGTCCTTCGGGCCCGGTCAGGCGGCCCAATACATGCTGGTCAGTCGAGCCGAACTGTTTCGGACCGACCAGGCGACCAGCGAGAATCCCGAGCCTGTTGCGGTCTCTGTCTTAGAGGCGCAGGTCCGCCCCGAGGTGGAAACGACGGCGCTTTTTCAGGTTCAGAACCTTCGATCCTGGGACATCCAGGGTAGCGGGGTGGGCAACCCCAATATGGGCGACAAGATCCTTATTCCGTCCCAGTTTCAGAGCGCCGGATCGGTGCGGGTCACCGGTACCGACCCCAACAACCCTAACGCTCCCTGGAGAAATCAAGCTGGTAACGCCCGCTTCGAGAACCCGAACTCTCCGAATATGGTGTTCAAGGGTCAGCTTTCGGTCAATCAGCTTTCCAACCTGGACGGTTCGGGCAATCCGGTGTCGTCGGCGAACCCCGGAAACTTCCCCGGAGGGGTCGTCTTTGGCGCCGACTACACTCCCTTGCCGGATGCCAAACGCTACCTCAACTACGACAAGAACGGCGACGGGCTTCTCGATGGGGGCAGCGAACCCAGCGCTGGTTCCCTGGGCGGAGCCGACCAGGAATGGGGCTTGTTGGCTGTCGCCGCGACCTCGGCCAGCGGTGGTGGGAACGAACACGGCTCGGCTGTCAAGGGCTACTATAAGGTCGACAAAGAGTTAGTCAGCGAAGCCAGTCGGCTTTATCCCCGTCAGCCTGATCCCGCTTCTTCCGTGCCGTTGGCCAATCAGGACTACCGGCCGCCCGTTCCCGAGGTGCAAGTGACCTTGAAGAACGGCGGCTTTGTCGAAGTCAACGTCTGGTCGGCCAGCACCGGTGACGCCGGGGCGACCAGCAACACCGGGAACCTCAACGGCCTGGCCGCGACTACGATGGGCAGTCTGGCGGGACCGCTGGGGACGACCTTCCACGTCAGCCAACTCGACAACGGTGTCCTTTATGTCGAAGGCGGTCAGGTCGTCGTCAAGTCCGAGATCACGGACGGCGCGGCGGCCGAGTTCGAAGGTCGGCTTCAGATCGTGGCGGCCGAAGATAGCAGCCGACGCTCCTCGGTCAACAGCGCGGGCGAGTTGACCTACGCCAACCCTTCGACTTCTCTCTACCACAAGGCGGCCAGTGAGTATTTTGAATGGCAGAAGTCGCGGCTAAGCTTGGACCCGGCCAACCCCGACCATGCCGACGGGGCCTCCTTCAAGGCGCCACCCTATACGGCAGCCGAGCTTCTTGCCGGCGCTGAAGCCGGACATGTCAGCGATGTCTCGGGACTAGCTTCGGCTCCAGCCAACGACCCGTTTTGGCCCTCACCTTCCGCCAGCGTCGAGCGCGAGGGCAATCTGGTGGTGGCCGGCGATATCCTGAAGAAGGACGGGGCGGGTTCGGTGCTGGGGTTGACGGCCGAGAACTTTCTCTTGCTTGGCGACCGAACTCAGGCAACGAAGGCGACCCCGAACGAGATCAAAGTCGAAGCTGTGCTGACCTCCTTCGAGCATAGCCTGCAACTCGATTGGGACAACACTTCGAACAACCGTTCCAAGAACGCTTCCGGGACCAATAGCTATACGGCGGCGGCGACCCCCGGATTCAACGGTAAGATCTCTCTAAAGGGCTCGATGTTGGCGCCCTACTCGAACGTCGAAGGCGACCTGCAGGGCCGGGGCTATCCTCGCCAGGAGTTTCTCCACGACCAGGATCTCGAGAGCTGGGCCCCACCTTACCAACCGCGAACCCTGCTCTCGGAGTATCCCAACGATCAGCTCACGATCGACTGGAAGATCATCAACTTCATCGACCGCACCAGCCTGGGAGTGCGCCTACGAGACGAGGCCGACGAAGAGTCCTGAGGTCGGCTCGAGTGGGCGTTTGGCCCCCCGCAGCCTACGGGTAAAATCCCCTCATGCCGAGCTTCCTGAAAGAGTCTCGTTTTTCTCTACCCGCCGAGGAACTGTACCGGTACCACACCAGCCCGGGCGCTTTTTCTCGCCTGACTCCGCCCTGGGAGCCCGTCGCTCTCGAGGGGCCGGATACGGCGATCGGGCAAGGCGACGAGCGCACTCTGCGCCTCGGTCCGAAGCGGCTGTCCGTGCCCTGGGTGGCCAGGCATGAAGATTTCGTGCCCGGCCGTCAGTTCGTTGACGTCATGAAGGCCGGGCCGTTCCGTTCCTGGCGCCACACTCATCGCTTCGAGCCGGACGAGGAGAGCGGCGGTTGCCGTTTGATCGACGAGATCGAGTATAAGGTTCCCCTGGGACTTCCGCTGGGCGGTATGGTGGGCAAGCGGCTCAAGCGGATGTTCACCTACCGGCACCGTCAGACCGCTCGCGACCTGGAGAGGATTCACGCCTATCCCGGTCCTCATTCGGAGCAGCTCGGCCCTTCCCTGAAGGTCGGGATCACGGGAAGTCGGGGGCTGGTCGGCTCGGCTCTCACCTCTTTCCTGGGCGTGGCCGGCCATCGGCCTTTCCCCCTGCTGCGCTCCGCCGCCCGAGGCGACCGAGACGGAGCGCTTTGGTGGCCTGAGCCGGAACTCGAGGCGATGGAGGGGATGGACGCGGTGGTCCACCTGGCGGGGGAAACGATCGCTCAGCTCTGGACCCGCTCGGTCAAAGACGAACTCTACTACAGCCGAGTTGAAGGGACCAAGCGACTTTGTCGAGCCCTGGCTCAGCTGAAGAACCCTCCCAAGACTCTGATCTGCGCCTCGGCGGTGGGTTATTACGACTTCGATCAGCCCGGACCGGTAGGAGAGTGGGGCACCCCGGGGCGAGACCTGATGGCGGAGATCTGTCGGGACTGGGAGGCGGCCACCCGCATCGCGGAAGAGGCCGGGATCCGGGTTTGTCACTTGAGGGTCGGCCTGGTGGTGTCCTCGGGCGGCGGCATTTTCGGAATTCAGTTTCCGGTCTTTGGGCTGGGTCTGGGTGCGGTGCTGGGCAACGGCAACCAGATGCAGAGCTTTATCGATCGCGACGACCTGGTGGCAGCGATCTACCATCTGATTCAGCGCCCCGACCTCTCGGGCCCTTTCAACGGGACGGCTCCTTATCCGATCTCCCAGCGGGTCACCGCCCAGGCGCTGGCGGCCGCCGTGAAGCGCCCCCTGATCTTTCGAGTGCCGGAGACTCCGGTTCGGCTGATGTTAGGCTCTCAGGCCGATCTCTTCTTCAAGGGCCTGGCCGTGTTACCCGAGCGTCTGATCCAGAGCGGTTTCACCTTTCACGCTCCTACGCTGTGGGATTCCTTGGTCCATCAACTGGCCTTGCGCCAGCCCACGGAAGGGCTACGATAGTCCCGACTTTTCGTGGGACGAAATCTTTGCCCCCACCGAACCAGGGCAGCCTTCCGCTCAGGAGAAGTGAGCCGCTATGCCAGCCAATCAGATCGAGTACGACGTTGTCGTCGTCGGGCCCGAGGTCGAAGCCGTCAAGAAGACGCTGACCGAGCGAGGCCGTCGCGGTTTCACCATTGCTCATACCCGAGTCGATGACCGGGGCGTCTACACTTTTATCTTGACCAAACCCACCGGGATGCAGGTCGAAGAAGAGGTGGCCGGTGAGTGGGTAGACGACGGTTTCGTCAACGACGAGACGTCCTGGACCTGAACCCCTCCTACGGGGATAAAACTGGTCTCAGAGGAAGGCCTCTGCCGCCCCGACCGGGAAGTGGCGGGCTCGAGGGGCGGGGAAATCCAACGAAGGCGGTTTCCTATGCGAAAGTCCCTACTGGTTCCTATCCTGCTGGCTGCGGCTCTGCTTGTCGGCTGCGGCGGTAGCAACAACGATTTTTACGACGATTACTACTCTTATGATCCCGGGCCGTACTACCCGCCGATCAATCCGCCCGTCAATCCGCCAGGGAACGGCTACCCGGTCACCGCGTACTACGATAGCTACACCCTGGACTTCGACACCATCCTCGATGTCTCCGAGTACTACGGGGTCCTGGCCAATGACGATTTCCTGACGGGAGACGCCTACGCTGATTTCCCCCTGAGGACTCAACAGGGCGGATGGATCGAAGGCTACACGGACGGCGCCTTCACCTATGAGCCTCCCTTCGGGTTCACCGGCAACGACCAGTTTGAATACACGCTGGTAGGGCGAGACGGCCAGAGAGACACTGCGATGGTCTACCTGACCGTTTACGCTGCCCCCTAGTCGGGTCCGCCGAAAGACAACGGCCGCCGCTCTCCGAGGAGAGCAGGCGGCCTTTTTGTCGAGCAGGCTTCTAGCGCTTGCGCATGTGCCTTTCGGCCTCTTTGGTCCACACGGTGGGCCCGCCTTCGATATAGCCGAAGCGGTCGCCCAGCACGTCGCCCTTAGCATTGGCAAAGTAGATGCTCGGGTAGCCGCTGACCCCAAATTTCTGCGCTAGTTTCTGGTTCGCAGCTTTCACCGGTTCGGCCTGGGCCTTCTTGCGAGGAAAGTCGACCTCGAGCAGCACGACTCTCTGGCCGGCCCAACCGCGGAAAATGTCGGTGTCGAAGACCTCGGCTTTCAACTTTATGCACCAACCGCACCAGTCGCTGCCGGTGAAGTTCAGCAGGATCGGTTTGTTCGAACGTTTGGCTTCGGCCGCGGCAGCGTCCCAGGAGGTGTGCCACACGCCGGCGCCCCAGGAGCCCGCGGCGGGGGGCTTTTTCTCGGTGGCGGCAGGACCATCGCCCGCCGGTGCAGCGTCAGCGCTCTGGTAGACATCGATGGTGCCCATCGAAGAGTTGACGACCATCTTGGCGCCCAGGGCGTCCGTGAGCGCTTTGAGTTGGACCATTCCAGCCTCGAGCGGAACAGATTTTTCGCCCACCTGCAGATGGGTCGGCTCGATCTTGTATCCCTCGACCCCCAGCGCCTTGAGCATCGGAGCGGCCTCGACCATGACGGCGGCGCCTTTCCCTGAGGTCTGGCCCTTGAACGGACGGTTTTTGACAAAGACATCCCCCCAGGCAGCGGCGCTCAGGGAGGCGACGAGCAAGAGCGGAGCGAGGCGACGGAAAATTCTCATTGGACAACCCCTTTGAAGATAGTATGGCCCTCTTTGCCTCTTCCGCCTTGACCCCTTGCCCGATTGGGCTTTTCATCCGGTTCGGATTTTCATCATTTTTCAAGGGCCCTCTGCGAGACTCGTCCTATGCTTCCCGAGCAAGAGTTGGAATACCAGATCGCCGATGATCAGCGAGTCGCAGCGCCTCGCCCCGAGTCGAACTTTCGGCGTAGTTTGGCCTTCCCCGAGGGCGTGTCGTCTCACACCAAGATCGCGGTACCCGATCCGATCGAGGCCAACGACATGAAGATCGCGGCGCCCGAGCAGCCGCCAGGTCTGAAAGTGGCGTGCCCTGAAGAGAAGCGGACCCGGGTGGCCACTCCTCCTGGTCTTTCCGTGAACGGTGATTTCCGCCGTCCCATCCAGCTTTCCAGCGGCGGCTCTAAGGCCCGTCAGGGAGTCGGACTGCGTCTCTACAACGGCGCGGTCAATCCGGTTCGTAACCGACGCTAGGGGAAGGTTTTTCGTCCGGGGTCAGGTAGCCATGCGCCCATGACCATCCACACTTCTCTCTCTGGCATCGCCGTGCGCTCTTTCCTTGCCGGAGCCGCTCTGACCCTGGGTCTGAACGCTCCCGCTCAGGCCTGGACCCCAACTCACCGAGTGGTCACTCCGAAAGGGCAGGTCGTTCTTCGAGTGCTCCCGGACCAGGCAGTGCTCTTCGCCTACGCCCCGGGCGGAACGTCGGCAGGGGAGATTCCCGAGTCGCCCATGTGGGATCCGGCTGCCACGTTGAACTTCAAGGGCGGCGAGATTCAGGAGCTTTCGGTCGGAAGTTCGCTGACGGTGGATGGAGCCTCGCTGAAGGTCTACCTGGACCCGGTGACCCGGGAGCCGGCCTTGGAGCTGAAGCAGGGGGGAGAAGGGGAGGGGGCCGCAAGTCTCTACCGGTTCGACTTTTCCGAGCCGTCGCCCGGCGGATCCCGATCCTTCCGCCTTCGCGCTCCGCAGGTGGATCATTTGTACGGATTGGGAGAGCAGTTGGCTCCGGAACTGCTGGGCAAGAGCGATGGCGATCTGATCGGTCAGGTTCGCTATGCAGGGACGAACCTCGAGTCCGAGGAGCGGGACCCCAAAGGGGTCTACGGTAATTCGATGGTTCCGCTGGCCGGCGGGGCGGCTTCGAACGCCATGTTCCCCGTGCTACATCTGGTCGACGATTCCGGCCCTGACGCCATGCTGTTCCTGGACAACACGGTTCTGACCCGGTGGGACTTTCGCTCTTCGCCCTGGCAGGTCGAGCTACGCCGTGGGACGATCTCGGGTGCCCTGGCCTGGGGAAAAGAGAGCGGCGAGCTTCGTCGCACCTATATGGACTGGACCGGACATGCGCCGGTTCCGCCTCGCAAGGCGTTCGGGCTCTGGGTCTCCGAGTACGGCTATGAGAACTGGGCCGAGGTGGACGACCTGGCGGATTCGCTGAAAAAAGCCGGCTTTCCGATGGACGGCTTCGTGCTGGACCTGCAGTGGTTCGGCGGGATCACGGAAAGCTCCCGGAACTCTCGCATGGGCGCTCTGACTTTCGACCTGGCGAACTTTCCCAACCCGGCGGCCAAGATCGCCGAACTGGCCCGACAGGGACTGGGCATCATCGTGATCGAGGAGCCCTATATCGCGGGCGACTTGCCCGAGTTTGCGGACCTTGCCTCGAAGGGGTTCATGGTTCGTTCGAAGTCCCAGCCGGAGCAGCCGCTCGAGATCGACGAAACCCCCTGGTGGGGCTTGGGCTCCATGCTCGACTACACCAACCCGAAAGCCGCCGCCTACTGGCATCGCCTAAAACGAGAGCCGCTTCGCCAGATGGGGATTCTGGGCCACTGGACGGACCTGGGAGAGCCCGAGATGTTCCGCCATGTGGTGGGCAAGTCCAAAGGGAAGACGACCTACGAGACGCCCCTCTACTACGGCGATGCGGACCAACTGACGGCCAACAACCTGTTCGGTCTGCGCTGGGCCGAGAGCATCTACCAGGGGTTTGGCGCCGAGGGGGCGGCCAAGCGTCCTCTCATTTTGGGCCGGACGGGAACCTCCGGTATCCAGCGCTTTGGCGCGGCGCTCTGGTCGGGCGACATCGGCGCCAACTGGGCCAGCCTGCGCAGCCATTATCGAGCCCAGGGGCACCTGGCGATGTCGGGCGTCGACTACTTTGGTTCCGACGTCGGCGGGTTCTACCGGAAGGCGTATGAAGAGTCGCCCGGAGGTTACGACGAACTTTACACCCGCTGGTTCGCGGCGGCTTGCTTGACCGACATTCCTCTGCGCCCTCACACCAACAACCTCGAAGGCAAGTATCACACCGCACCCCACAAGGTGGGCGATCCGGCCTCGAACCTGGCCAACCTGCGGCAGCGCTATCGTCTGATCCCCTACCTCTACACGGCGGCGCACCGGGCTTACCGGGACGGCTCGATGCTGGTTGCTCCCCCGGTCGCCGTGTCGCAGGGCCAGGAAGCTCTGGACGTGTCAGGCACTCACAAATGGATCGGGGCCGACCTGTTGGCCCGTCTGATCCTGGAGCCTAACGCAGAACAGGTCGCCGTCACTTTGCCGCCCGGTCGGTGGTACGATTTCGAGTCGGGAGTTCTGGTGAGTGAGGGGGGTGGAGCGACCGTGAAAGCGCCAGCCCGCCAGAGCGGTTTACGCCGCACTCCGCTGTTTGCCCGTGGGGGCGCGGTGATCGCGCTGGGCTCGCCCGACAGTTCCGAACCGAACCCTGGCCTCCTGGAACTGGCTGTGTTCCCGGACAAGCAAGCCTGGAGCGGGCAGCATATCGAAGACGACGGCTGGTCGCAGAAGTATCGCCAGGGCTCCCTGGCCGAAACGGCTCTCCAGCAGTCGGCCTGGAGCGGCCGCCACGGGACGGTCACGGTGGGAGCCAGAGTGGGAGACCTGGCCGGGACGCTGGGAGAGTGCCGCGATCTCGTTCTCAGAGTCGCCTCGTCGCAAAAGAGCATGCTGGCTATGGTTGACGGCAAGGACCACGAGATGGTCAAAGAGGGCGAGTTCTGGGTCCTTCGCCTGCCCGGGCGATCGGCTCAAGCAAAGACGGTGATCAGCTTTCGTTAGCCTTCAGGGCGTGCGGCTGGGTCAGCCCAGGACTTCCCAGTCGCGCTGGCGGTTCCGACGCTCTTTGGCGACGAACGCTTGCTCCAGGTCGATCTCCAACCGTCCGGCCAGGTCCAGCAGATAGCTGAACACATCGGCCAACTCCTCGGCCATATGCTGGCGAGACGGCTCGAGGTCCAGCGCGTCGACCGCCGCGGCTCGGTCCTCGATCACTCGCTCGGTGAACAGCTTTCGATGGCGGCGGAACGCCTTGGCGAACTCACCCACTTCCTCGGAAAAGAGCAGAAAGATCTCGAGGTCGCTGGCCTGGTTCCAACCTCGAGCCGCGACCGTGTCGGTCACATATTTTTGCCACTGGGCCAGAGTCGCGCTGGAGGGGAGAGGGGGGAGTTCGCTTTGCATGGGTCAGCTTTCGCCTCGGCCTGCCGCCAGGTCCTGGTGTTCCCCTCGCTGGGCTCTTTCGCGGCTCAGGCGCTCGCGGTAAGCGGGAAGTCCCGCCTGGTCCCCACACACCGCCGCTTGCTCCAGGAAATCGAAGCGCGCGGCTTCGCCTTCTGGCGCTGCGGAACCCAGTAGCAGGAAGGTCGCGGCGGCGTCGGCGTGGCGACCTCGGCTCTGCTGGCGGTAGGCCAGTTGAGCCAGCCGGCCCTGGGTGTCTCCGCTCAGTTTCTCCCGCTGAGGTCGGCGGGCCCGCAGTTCGAGCCGGGCCGTGATGAGCAGAGCTTCTTCGGCTTTTTCGGGCTGCTTCAAAGCGGTCTCACGAGCCCGGTTCTCGGCGGCCTTGTTCCAGCGTAGCGACGCCTGCGGCTGTCCGGCAGGTTCGGCCATCAAGGCGCACAGACGGTCGAAAGTGTAGCCGATGCGAAAATCCTCGAGCAGACGACTCGAGCTACCCAGGCAGTCTCTCAACCACTGAGCCAGCAGGTTGCCTTCGGTGAACCTTTGTTCGTCGAGCAGCAGCAGCAGAACCGTCTGGAGTCCGAGGAAGCCGCTTTCGGCCTGGATGGGGGAGAGCATGGGACGATGGTGATAGAGCTGGAGGGCCATGTCCACCGCCTCCTGGCGGAGTCCGCTGGAGGCCTCCCTGGCCTGCCGGTTCCATAACGGGAGCTTGCCTTCGAGATCGAGCCGGCTTTCAGGCCAGCGAAGAACCCCGCACAGCCCGGGCAGACGTCGAGAGACTTCCGGAAAGGGGACGAGCTCTCCGTCTATCAGCACCTGGAAAGCGGAGGTGCCAGCAGGAGGGGCGGAGGCCAGCAGTCCGAGCACGGCGTCGGCCGAACCTGGTCGGGCCGCACGAAACGACTCTAAGGCGTCGTCTGGAGCGTGGACCGCCAGAGGACGGCTTGTTCCGTTTTGGGGGCGAAGGTGTCGCCAGGCAAGGACCGGAGCGGGAAAGCGGTAGGCCCCCGAAATCGGCCTTCCGTCCCAGCACAGGGGAAGCGGCGAGGCCTGAAAACGAGTCTGGCTGTCCTTTTCCCATCGCGCTACCCTGGGCCAGGTGGCCTTCGAGAGGGAAAACTCCAGCCGGACCAGCGCATGGGACGCGGCGTCCTCGGACCTCTCCCAACCGTGTTCTGGTCCGACTCTCCGGCTCCAACCGTTTTCCGAGCCCAAAAGAGAGAGGAGGGGGTCAGGCAGGTCGCCGAGGCGGCAGGCCACCGCGCAGCGGGCCAGGTCGAGGTCCGTCCCGGAAAGGTCCAGCTCCTGACCCTGGGAGGGGTCGAGAAACGGGGGTTCGATAGTGGCTGACAGGGCGAGTCGGTCGGGAGCCGCGGTGGAGACGGCTATCGATCTGGCACCTCGACGATGGAGCCAGCGCAGGGCGTAGCGCAAGCAGCCATGCCCGTCCGGGACGGTGTGGGAAAGACGACTCCAGACCTGCGCGTCCGCCAGGGTGAACTCTCCGTGTCCTTGGTGAGTTCCCAGGCTGGCCAGGCTTTCCAGATGAGCTTCCAGGGCGTCCATATCGTAAGACGATTCGCCGACGTGGGAGCTTGCCCTTGGTCTGAAGGTGCCGAGCGGTCGGCTCTCCAAAAGGGGGCAAACTTTTTTGGAGGACGGACTTTGCCTAAAGGCTTTTACACACAGGGGGTGGCGGTACTGCTCAAGGCGCCGATCACCATCGACGAGGTTCGGGGGCTGCTCGAAGGTTTCGAGATTACGGGACAGCGAGAGCCTTCGCCCGAGCCGTGGCAGGGCGGCCCGATGCTTACCCTGGAGTACCGCCCCAAGGTGAACGGTTCGATCCAGATCGATGTGGTGAACCGCCCCTGGCCCGACAGCATGGGCGGTAGGAACGACGACCCGGCGCTGTTCGCGGCCTGGGGTCAGGGTCACTTCGGGCCGTTCTGCTTCCCGGGCAGCCTGGCTCGCGCCTGTCAATACTGCTTTACCTGGAAGGAGGGTCCTCAGGTAGCCCTGTCTCACCAGGCGTTCCTGCGTATCCGCTTCACCTACACCGAGCCGGGAGCCCCCGAGCCGGCGCCGCTGCCCCGGGACTATAAGCCGCTCGACGAGTGTGAGCAGATGCTGGCCCTGGCCGAAGCGCTCTCGGAGCACCCGGCGGCTCTGTGCTACTTCAATCCGAACGGCGAGGTGCTCTCTTCGCCGGAGAACCTGGCTCGGATCTGCGACCACTACCACAAGCAAGGCGTGCCTGCGGTGAATATGCTGGCCAACCATCGTCTGGTGAAGTTCGAGGGTGGGGACTGGATGATGCTCGATACGGTCGGTTTGGGCCAACTGGATCTGGTCGACCTGGAGGCCTGCTTCACCTCGAGCTACGACCCTAACCAGGTGGCGACGTTTTTGATGAACACGGCGGTGGCGATGTCCAAGCCGGGTTCGCCGAAGGTCAAGCACGGGCACACAGTGACGGGCCCGAAAGGGAAGCTGTTCGAGGCTCGCGACTTCGAGCAGGCCAAACTGGTCCCGCCGCGCGCCACCAAGCGGTTCCGCCCCCGCGACGGCTCGGTCTCGCCCGAGGACCTTGGGTTCGGCACCAAGCCGCTGGGCAAGAGCGCCTGGTGGCAGTTCTGGAAGCTGTAGGCGGCCAGGCGCGCCGGGCTTTTCGCTGCGAGAGTTTAGCCCCTGGGCTGAGGGCTAGCTCAGAAAACGGCGGGCTCTAGCTCGCCGAAACGTGAGCTAGACGGGATGGGACTGCTGGGCTGAGGGGCTAGCTCAAGAAACGGCGGGCTTTAGCTCGCCGAAAAGTGAGCTAGGCGGGCTCGGCGGAACGTGTCAAGGAGTTTGAGACAGGTCTGCTCGCTAGTTTAGCGAGCTTTCGGTAGCAACTTTCCCACCCTCGGTGGTAGGTCGGTTGATGTAAACGGCACGCTCGAGCACCTTCAGCTTGG
>JAEXNA010000199.1 GCA_023447635.1 Vulcanimicrobiota bacterium
CGGCTGACGGAGGGTCGCTACTTCGAGATGGTACCTGGAACCTTACTCCCGGAGGTGGGCCTGGGGCTCACCATTTGGGAGGGAGTGTTAGAGGACACCACCGCGCGCTGGCTGCGCTTCACCGACCTGGAAGGGCGCATGCTCCCGACCCCCGAGGAAGCTCGGGTCAAGTCCGAGGAAGCTCGGGTCAAGTCCGAAGAAGCTCGGGTCAAATCCGAGGAAGCTCGGGTCAAATCCGAGGAGGCCCAAACCAAGGCCGAGGAAGATCGGGATAAGGCCGAGAGCCGAGCCGCCGCTGCAGAGGCGCGGGCTGCCGAACTAGAACGGCGACTGCGAGAGCTAGGCCTGGACGGCTGACCCCAACACTGTCCTCGTCAGAAAGAGACCGGTCGAGCAGAGATGCGGGCCGGTCTCTTTCGTTTGCCGCGAGGCGTCGGTTCGCTGGAGAGTGAGCTTGAGCTCACTGCGGGATGAGCCGGACCAGATAAAGCCGACGAGGAAGGCTCCCTAAACCGACTTCAGCAGTGCGTTCAGCTCGCCCTGATCCAGGAACAGCCCCTGGCACGCGTGGCACATATCGACCCGCACGCCCTTGATCGGCACTGTAGTCAAAAGCTCGGCGCAGCGGGGGCAGGGTCGAGTGCCTTCGGGGCGGACCTGGGCGGCGGTGACCCCTCGGGTGGCCAGCAGTCGAGCGGGCACCGTGCCCATCTCTGACAACTGCTCTAGCTCGTTGTGATCCAGCCAGACCCCCTGGCAACTCTCGCACTCGTCGACCTCGACCGTCGTGGTCACCTCTGACCCCGAATAGCTGCGACACAGCATCGGGTCGCCGCAGGCGGGACAGGGGATACGTGGCTTTTCCGCCGCAGTAGCCACCGCCCCCAGCACGACCGGGCCGGATGATGTCGAGCCGCTGCTCCCGCATCCCCCGCAGCAGTCACAGGAGCAAGCGCCGCAGTCCGCCCCCGAACAGGCCCCCGCGTCGCATACACCGGCATCACAGCACACACCCGCGTCGCAGCAGACCCCACAGTCGCAAAAGCAGGGGATACAGTCGCCCGCCCTGGCCTTGCGTTGGCGCAGACGCGTCAAAAGACCCGGCCCCGCCGCCACTGGCTGGGGCAGCGCTCCCAGGATGGCCGGCAGCGCATGCCCGTCTTGTAATCCGATCTCTTCCAACCCGAACCGCGCCCGAGCCACCTCGCGACGCAACGCCACCCGCAGATACTCCGACCCCTGCCCGCTGGCCGTCAAGCCGTTGAAACTCCCACGACGAAGGTCTCGGCTCTGGTCGTCGCGCGCGTCTTTCAGATAGATGGCCGCACCCAAACCCTGGCCCAGATGACGTAGCGGAACCTTCATTTCCAAGCGGCCAGAAAGCACCGCCGCGTGAGCGAACACTTCGCCCAGCATCAGCGAGGTGGGCAGCGCCAGCGCCTCCAGACTCGGGCCGGCCGTCGCCTCGACCCTGGCCTGTCGTTCGGGCAGCCCCGTCACGGCCTCTAAAGGGAATCCGCTCCGGGCCATCACCTCGCGAGCCCAATCCAGACGTGAGGAGAGCGCCTTCAGCCCCAGCCGTCCCTTCCAGCCGCCCTCGTCGGCCACATCGTCCCGGCACTTGGCCTCCATCAGCAGATAGTTCAAGGCAGCGAGCCAGCGCCGGCTGCCCTCGCTAAGGCGGCGGACAGGGACTTTACGAAACGGCAGCGCGGTGCAGGCGGCTTCACTCAGGGGGGCGCCTTCCAGTTCGGCCAGCACCGCGTGCAGAAACGCCAGGTCGTAGGAGGTGGCCAGGGACGAGAGCTTGCCTGTTTCAGCCATGGCGTGGCAGCTATCGCAGAAGGAGGCCTGGTACGACCGACCAGCGCACCCGTGGACCCCGGAAGGGCGCAAATTTCCGAACATCATCCACTATACGCAAAATTGTGCTACATTACCTGCAGTGGAAAAGAAGGTCTCCTTGGCAAACAGTAGCGTCGACGAACTGATCGCGGACTTCGCGACCCCCGGGCAAACCGATTCGAGCGGCGCCTTCACCATTTCGGCCGAACAGGCCAGAGAGAAGCTCAGCCAGTTCGCCTTATTCCACGCTCGACAGTACGTGCTGAACGTGGTCGCTTCGGCTGTCTGCGGCGGTGCCAGTGAAATCCGGGTGACCACCGCGCCCAGCAAGGTGACTTTCAACTACGACGGCGAGCCGCTCGACGAGCAACATCTGCAGCAGCTCTGGTCCCAGCTGCTGGGCCCCTCGGAGCCTCGCCTGCACGAACTGGCTATGGCGCTGAACTCGGCCCGCAGTTTGTCGCCCAGTCAGCTTTCGGTGGAAAGCTGGTGGGAAGGCCAGTTAACCCGGCTCGATGTGCGCGACGACCAACTGCAGGTCAGCAGCGAGCCGGGGGAAGGTAGCGGTATCCGGGTGACCGTCCTCGAGTCGAACTGGTTCATGGCGATGATGTGGCTCTTCGGGTCCAACGAGAGCCTGTTTCTCAAAGGCGTGACCTACCTGGGCCCGGCCCAACTGCTGCTCAACGGACGCGATCTGAGCCAGAAGGTGACCTTCGGCCACTCTTCGGGCTGCGCCGCCTGGCGCCATCTGGTGCCCCGAGGTCAAGCCGCCGCCCTGCGCGTCGACCGTCCCAGCCCCGAGGTCGCGCCGGCCGGGCAGGTCGATGAGGCTCTTGACGACGACCTGGAAGCGGTGATCACGCTGGGCTCGCCGGTCGACTGCAAGGGAGAGGGTGTGCTACTGCTCTGGCACGGCATCGCGGTACGGCGCCCCTCCCAGGCGCTGGGCTACGACTTCGTCTCGGCCGTGGTGGTAGGGAAGGGGCTACGCAAGAACTTGTCCCACAGCGACCTGGTCGAAGACGAAGGGTACCTGAACCTGATCCGCACCGTTCGTCACCGAGCCGAGGACCTGCTGATCGAACGCCTGGACGACCCGCGCTCGCTGCCGCTGGGTCTAAGCGACGCCCTGTTAGCTCAGTCGACGCCGCTGCTGGAAAGCCTGAAGGAGCGCCAGCTTCCGCAGGCGGTCGCTACCGTCAATCGCTGGTTGTGGGAGACCGCTTTTGCCCGCGACGTCCTCGACGAGAAGCTGTGGCAGACCCTTTTCGAAGGGCTGCAAATCCTGCGCTCCAACAACATGGCGCTCCGCCTGGAGGCCAGTTTAAGGAAGGCCGGAGACGGGTTCTTCCAGCACGGCCAGGCCGGCCGCACAGTGGTCTGCTGGCAGCGTCTGGTGCAGTTGGGAGAGTGGTCGCAAGCCCTCTGGTTAGAGCAAGAGCGAGAGACCTTAGAACTTCTGCGCGCCTTGTGCGGAATGGCCAGCGAGCCCGCGCCGTGTTTCGCCGGCGAGCGGCGGGCGCTGGTCGGTCGGCTGTTGGAGCGGCCGGCGGAGGCCATGGCCGAAGGCCTGGAACCGCTGGGCCGGGCCGAGGCGATGCTGGCGCTGGGTCGGGACGGGGAGGCCGAGCCGGTCCTGCGCGAGATCTTGAACGTCGAGGAGTCGCCGGAGGCGGCGGAAGCGCTGGCCGACCTGCTGGCTTTTTCGCATCATCTGGCCCTGCGCAACCGGGCCGAGGCGCTGCGCTGGCGAGAAAGGGCGTTGGCCTGGCGCCATAAGGAATGGGCCGATTGTTGGCAGATCTTGCACTGCGATCTGGCCAGCCTGGCACGCGCCGTCTCCTGGTCGGGATGGCTGTCCTATCAGGTCCACGCCAGCCGAAGAAATCTGACTCCCGAACTAACCGAATTCGAGGACAAGATGGAGAAGCTGCGCTTACGCATCGCTCGTCTGCCCTTGACGGCCGTTTCGGTGAAGATGCTGGTGCTGTCCGCCGAAGGGCGCTGGGGGCCAGACCATCTGTTCACGCGACTGACCCGTCTGCGCGCGGTGCATCTGCTGCGCCAGGCGGGCCAGTGGCAAGAAGCCGACACCCTGGTCGCCAGGGGTCGGCTGCTGCAGCTTATTTCATGTTCACCAGCACCAGGTTGAAGCTCGAGTCGCGGCCGCCCACCGACTTCAGGAAGCCGTCGTAGTCTTGCACGTTCAGGCATCCGGTGGATGAGGTCGTGCTGCTGTTGCCGCGATGCAGACGGATCAGGTCGGATGAGGTGTTGGCGTTCATCTCGCCCTGGCTCCACTTGCCGTCGCCGTTAGAGTCGCGGCCGACGCCGACGTTGTTGGAACCGTTCTTCTGCACCAGGAAAGCGTCGTTGTTGTACCTTCCGTCGCGCCAGCGAGGGGTGATGTCGTAGGCGCCGGGCTTGAGCATAGCGCGGTCCTGGCCGTTCGAGGTGGGGCGGGTCGAGGCGCTGAAGCGATCGAGGGTGCCGTCGGGCTTGAGCACCACGAAGGCGTCCTTGTAGCCCGAGGTGGCCGAGGTCTCCGAGCGCAGCGCCAGCACGGTGGGCTTGCCGCCGGGGTTCACCTCTCCACCGCCTTTCTTGACCAGTTCCGCGGCTTTGGCGAAGGTCAGACCCTGCACGCCGTTGGGGAGGTCGGCGGAGACCCCGGGGGAGGAAGAGGTTCCGTTGGAGGGGGAGGTGGAGCCGCCGGAGGGAGCCGAGCCGCCCATCGAGCCGCCTCCACCGCCGCCGCCTACGCTGGGGGCGTACCCGCCACCGCCTCCTCCACCGCCACCCGCCATGCGGGGAGCGCCGCCTCCACCCATACGAGGGGCGCGACGCTTTTTCTTCGCCTTGCCGGCGCCGCCGGCACCTCCACCCAGGAAGTTGTTCAGGCCTCCCATCGCACCGGGGCCTCCCATCGCGCCGAAGTCCGAGTTAGGAGACATCGCTCCGCCCGCCTGTCCGGCTCCAACCACGCCCTGCAGCATCTGCATCACGGACGACATCATCATCCCCATCATGCTCATCATCGGGTCGACGCCCTGTCCCATCCCAAGGCCGCCGTCCATCCCCATCATCGGGTTGGAGTTGAGGCCGGGCGTAGGGAAGCCGTATCCGGCGCTGCCGTTGTTGAACGAGCCGAAGCTGGGGGTGGAGTACGATCCGAAGTTGGCGGCGGGGAGGTTTCCGGAGAAGTTGGTGAGAGGGCGCATGTCTTTGTGAGTCCTTTGTCTTCTGATTTCCCCTAGTCTGCCAGAGGCCGCTGACCGCTCGGCTGCCTGGGCCGCGCGCATGTAAACAGAGTGTGAACTTCGGGGGGGAGTTCTGCGGTGGGAAGAAGCTTCGAGGTCTTGGCGACGGTGAGCGGCAAGACAGTAAAGAAGCGGGGGCACGCGATGACAACGGCAAGCAGATGGGTGGGGGTCGTTCTGACCTTGATGATCCTGATGGCAGGCTGCCAGCGGGGCAGTAAGCCTCAGGAAGGGGGAGGCGCCCCGCCTCTGGACCCGGCCAAGCTGGCCGTCGAGACGCCCTCGCCCCTGAACGGACTGCTCTTCAACCTTAGCGAAGGCAGCCCGGACGCGGCGGCGGTCGAGGCGGTGAAAGAGGCCGCGCTGACCCCCCTTACCGAGGACCAGGTCAAAGCGCTGCTGGCCCGCCTGCCCGAGTTCAAGGCCAAGCCGTTAATCACCGACTTTGCCCTGCGCGAGAAGTCTCTGGCTCCGCCCCGCAAGGGCGAAACTGTCCTCCAGCCCTGGCCTCCAACCGCTCAGGCTCCACCTGTCGAGGCTGGGAAGCAGGCGCTGGAGGTGCTCCGGCACGCGCCGGAAGGCCCGGTCCCGCTGGCGCCTCAGCTCTCGGTGACCTTCAACCAGCCGATGGTCGCGCTGACCTCGCACGATGAGTTGGCCAAAGGGGCGCCGCCGGTGAAGCTCACCCCCGAACCTCCCGGAAACTGGCGCTGGATCGGGACGAAGACCGTGCTCTTCGACCCTCGCGGCGAGGTGAGCGAAGGCAGTTCCCAGCAGGCCCGCTTTCCTATGTCGACGGAGTATAAGGTTCAGGTTCCGGCGGGTCTGAAATCTGCTGACGGAACGGCGCTGGCTAAGGAGGTGAACTGGAGTTTTACGACCCCCACGGTCACCATGACCGGCAGTTCGCCCAGCGGTGGGCCGCACGCTCTGGAACCGCTGATGTGGGCGACTTTCGACCAGGACATCGACCCGGCCAAGGTGCTGGCTAAGATCAAGGTGGAGGGGGGAGGGCCGGTGGCCCTGCGCCTGGCCACTCCGGAGGAGGTCAAGAACTCGGGGCTGGACCCGAAGACGCCCAAGCGCTGGGTCGCGTTCAAGGCGACGGCCCCTCTGAAGGCCGCCACCTCTTATACGGTCAGCGTGGGGGCGGGAACGCCTTCGGCGGAAGGGCCGCTGACGACGAAAAGCGCTCAGACGTTCTCTTTCAAGACTTACGACAAGTTCGCTGTGGCACGGCACGGCTGTGGAGGGGGCGACTGTCCTCCTCTGAGTCCGCTGCATGTGGTGTTCAACAATCCGATCGACGCCGAGAAGTTTGATCCGTCGACGGTCAAGGTGACGCCCGAGATCCCTGGGATGAAGATCGAGGCGCATCACGACAGTCTGCTGGTGCGCGGTGAGACGAAGGGGAAGACGACCTACAAGGTGACGCTGCCGGCCAGCTTGCCCGACAGCTTCGGGCAGACGCTGGGGGTGGCGGAAGAGCTGACTTTCAACACCGGCTCTGCCCAGCCCAGCCTGAATTCGCCGGGGGGGATGCTGGTCACACTCGACCCGAACAGCAGCGGTTCGCTGCCCCTCTACGTTATCAACCACAAGAGCTTGAAGGTACGGATCCACAGCGTGGAACCGACGGACTGGCCCGAGTTCCAGCAGCGGCTGAACCAGGATTCGCAGGAGAAGCCGTTTGTGCCGCCGGGTCAGGAAGTGTTCAACGGCACGGTCCAGACCGGAGCAAAAACGGACGAACTGACCGAGGTGCGGATCGACCTGAAGTCGGCTTTGACTGGCGGCAAGGGGATGGCCGTGGTCATGGTCGAGACTCCGGGCAACGGGATCACCGACTGGTGGCGCCGCCGAAGTGAGCGAAGCGTCAAGTGGGTGCAGGCGACCGACCTGGGCGTCGACGCGGCGGTCGATCAGCAGGTGATGCGGGTGATGACCACCTCGCTGAAGGGCGGCGGAGCGCTGGGCGGCGTCAAGCTGAGCCTGCTGGGAGTGGACGGGCTGAAGCCGGCCTCGAGCGCGACGTCGAATGAGGGTGGAGCGGCTACGCTGCCGCTGCCAGAACTGGCCAGCGGTCTGCTGCTGGCCGAGAAGGGCGACGATCAGGCGATTTTGCCGCAGAACGCGGATTATTGGGGCTACGGCTCCTGGCGCAAGGAGGCGGCTCGCGATCAGTTGCGCTGGTTCGTGCTCGATGATCGGAAGATGTACCGGCCTGATGAGAAGGTTAGTCTCAAAGGCTGGGTGCGACGCTGGCAGGGCGGGCCGAAGGGCGACGTGGTTGGATTGAAGGGAGAGATCTCCGAGCTGACCTGGCAGTTGTCCGACTCTCAGGGGAACAAGGTGTTAGAGGGGAAGACGCCAGTCAGCAAGGACGGCTCGTTCTCCCTGCAGATGACGCTGCCGAAGACGATGAATCTGGGCCGCGCCTACCTGTCGTTGACCTCGTCGTCCTCTGAGGTCGGTTCGTCGCATGCGCACGATTTCGAGGTTCAAGAGTTCCGTCGTCCGGAGTTCGAGGTGACTGCGGAAGGGCCGTCGGACGCGGTGATCGGTGGCGACGCGACGGCGACGGTGAAGGCGCGTTACTATGCGGGTGGAGGGTTGCCGGGAGCCCCGGTGGAGTGGACGGTCAGCGCCTCTCCGGGAAGCTACGCGCCTCCCGGGCACGACGAGTTCTCTTTCGGAGTTTGGACTCCATGGTGGTCGATGGACGATTACGGCTGGGACAACTATCGCGGGTATCCAGGCCGGGTTGACCTCGATGGGGGCGAGGAGCAGAGTAAGAATTTCAGCAGCCAGACTGACGTCTCGGGCGACCATCATCTGAAGATCGATCTGCTTTCCGTCGACCCGCTACGCCCCACCGTGGTCAAGGCGGAGGCGTCGGTCAGCGACGTCAATCGCCAGGCCTGGAACGCCTCGACTTCGATTCTGGTGCATCCGTCGGACTACTACGTGGGTCTGCGCAGCGAGAAGACGTTCGTAGAGAAAGGCGACCCGCTGGAGATCGAACTGCTGGCCTGTCATCGCGACGGCAAGGTGGTCGAAGACGTGCCGGTCGAGATCGCGGTCTGGCGTAACGAGTCGACCTACGAGAAGGGGCAGTACAAAGAGAACAAGGTCGACCTTCAGACCGAGACGCTGACCTCGGGCAGCGGTCCGTCGAAGGTCCAGTTCGCTACGAAAAACGGCGGCGACTACACGGTCAAGGCGCGTCTGGTCGACCCTCAGGGGCGGGCCAACGAGAGCACTTTGACCGTCTGGGTCACGGGTCAGGTGGCGCCTCCGGCTCGCGGCCTGGAACAGCAGAAGTTGACGCTGGTGCCGAATCAGAAAGAGTACAAGGTGGGCGAGACGGCCGAGATTCTGGTGCAGGCGCCGTTTGCTCCGGCCGAAGGTCTGGTGACCTGGCGCCGCTCTGGCATCGTGCACAGCGAGCGGGTGTCGCTGAAAGAAGCCAGCACGGTGCTAAAGGTGCCGATCGTCGAGGCGCGTATGCCTAACCTGCAGGTGCAGGTCGACCTGGTGGGCGCGCCGACCACGGTGTCGGGGAAGAAGCAGCCGGCCTATGCTACGGGCGCGGTGAACCTTTCTATTCCGCCGCTCACCCGAACGCTGGCGGTCGAGGTGAAGCCGGTGCATCCGGCCACCGACCCTGGCGCCAGGACCAGCATCGAGGTGGTGGTCAAGGGGCCCGACGGGAAGCCGGTGACGAACGCCGAGGTGTCGCTGTTCGCGGTCGACGAGTCGGTGCTGGCGCTGACCGGCTACCAGTTTCCTAATCCGCTGGAGGTGTTCTATAGCGAGCGCTCGTCGGACACGACGGACCTTCATTCGCGCCAGTTCGTGGTGCTGACCAAGATGGAAGAGGTGGCGGCCTCTGAGTCTTTCGACGAGAGGGGCAGGCTGAGAAACGATGGTCTCAGGGGCGGCGGCGGGAACGCTCCGGGTCCGAGCTATAACAATTACGATGGTATCGTTGGAACCTTGGGTGGCGACGCCCTCAAGGCTGGCGCTGAGTTTTCTGCCTACGCTGCCGAAAGTCGCCAGAGCATGCCTGCCCCCTCCGCCGCCCCTCGAGAGGCAAAGAGGGTGAATGCCCGCTCCCGCTCGGCCGACAAAGCCGAGATGGAAGCCGGCCCCTCCCAGCCGTCCACTCCCATCGCGGTCCGGACCGACTTCAATCCCACCGCCCTGTTTGCTCCCCTGGTGAAAACCGACGCCTCCGGCAAGGCCTCCGTCCCCTTCAAACTGCCTGACAACCTGACCCGCTACCGCCTGGTCGCGCTGGCCACCGACGGCGGACAGCGCTTCGGCAAAGGCGAGTCCGCCCTGACCGCGCGCCTGCCGCTGATGGTGCGACCGTCGGCTCCGCGCTTCCTGAACTTCGGCGACACCTTCGAACTGCCGGTGGTGCTGCAGAACCAGACCGACCAGGAACTGGACGTCCAGGTGGCCGCCCGCAGTGTCAACCTCAAACTGACCGGGGCTCAGGGCTACTCCCTGAAGATCCCCGCCAACGACCGGGTCGAAGTGCGCTTCCCGGCCGCCACCGACCGGGTGGGCAAGGCGGATCTGCAGGTGGGTGCGACCTCTGGCGCTACGGCCGACGCCGCCGAGGTAAGCCTGCCGGTGTGGACCCCGGCCACCACGGAAGCGTTCGCCACCTACGGAGAGATCGACGACGGCGCCATCGGCCAGCCGGTGAAGCCTCCGTCCGACGTCTTCCCGCAGTTCGGAGGGTTGGAGATCACCACCACTTCGACCGCGCTGCAGTCGCTGACCGACGCCTTCCTGTACCTGACCACCTACCCGTTCGACTGCTCCGAGCAGGTCTCGTCGCGACTGCTGGGCATCGCCGCCCTGCGCGATGTGCTCTGGGCGTTCAAGGCCGAAGGGGTTCCGTCGGCCAACGAACTGAACGCTCAGGTCGCGCGCGACATGGAGCGTCTGGCCCTGCTGCAGAGCAGCAACGGCGGCTTCGGCTTCTGGTCCGGTTCGGGAGAGACCTGGCCCTTCATCTCGGTTCACGTGGGGCACGCCCTGGCTCGGGCCAAAGACAAGGGCTACAAGGTTCCAGAGACTCTGCTCAACCAGAGCAAGGCCTACCTCGGCAATGTGGAAAGCTACATTCCCGGCTGGTACCACGAGGACTGCAAGCGGGTGATCCGCGCCTACGCTCTGTACGTGCGGAACCGTTTGGGAGAGAGCGACCCGGCCAGGTTGGACGCTCTGATCAATGAGGCGGGCGGGGTGACCAAGCTTCCGCTGGAGGCGATGGCGTTTGTCTACAACGTGATCGGCAAAGACACCGCGAGGGCGTCGCAGGTCGCGGAGATCCGCAAGTATCTAGCCAACCATATCACCGAGACCGCGGGCAACGCGCACTTCGTGGCGGGCTATGAGGAAGAGGCCGGCTATGTGATTCTGGCCTCGGACCGTCGCGTCGACGGACTGCTGCTGGAAGCGATGATCAAAGACCAGCCCAAGAGCGACCTGATTCCGAAACTGGCTCGCGGTCTGCTGGCCGGACGCGACCGGGGACGCTGGTCGAACACTCAGGACAACTGCTTTGTGCTGCTGGCGCTGGATCTGTACTTCCAGACTTACGAGAAGGTCACGCCCGACTTCATCGCTCGCGCCTGGCTGGGCGACGGTTTCGTCGGCGAGCAGGCGTTCAAGGGTCGCGAAGTCGACTACAAGAGCGTCAAGGTGCCGATGAGCTATCTGGCCGACAAGGGCGAGCAGACGCTGACCCTGGCCAAAGAGGGCAAGGGACGTCTCTATTACCGACTGGGGATGGACTACGCTCCGACCTCGCTGAAAATGGACCCGGCCGATCACGGCTTCGCGGTCGAGCGGGTCTACGAAGGGGTCGACAAGCCGGAGGACGTCAAACAGGACGAAGACGGAACCTGGCGCATCAAAGCGGGGGCCAAAGTTCGGGTCAAGCTGACCATGGTGGCGACCGCGCGTCGCTATCACGTGGCTCTGGTCGACCCGATGCCGGCCGGTTTAGAGGCGCTGAACCCGGCGCTGGCAGTCACCGGCACGGTGCCCAACGACCCGTCGGCTCAGGCTTCGCGGGGCCCCTGGTGGTACTGGCAAAGCACCTGGTACGAGCATCAGAACATGCGCGACGAGCGCGTCGAAGCGTTCACCTCCTTGCTCTGGGAGGGCGTTTACAGCTACAGTTATACGGCCCGTGCCACCACGCCGGGCAGCTTCGTGGTTCCGCCGACTAAGGCGGAAGAGATGTACGCACCCGAAACTTTTGGGCGCGGCGCCTCGGACCGCGTGGTGGTGGAGTGAGGAGACGATGATGAAAAAGCGAGTCTTGGAAGTGGCGGCGGTGGTCGCTGTGGTGGCCGGGGTGGCCGCCTGGGGTGGGCGAGCCGTGCAGGAGTCCTGGAATCGGCCGAACCTGACGGTGGTCTCGACGGCGACGCCGGGAGTCGCCCTGGCCTCTTCGACGTCTCCCTGGTCCTCGGTCTACTCGGAAGGGCAAGCCGCGCTGAATCAGGGCGACAACGCGAAGGCGATGAGCCTGTTCGCCTCGGCTCTGGGGCTGGCCAAAGACGGCGGTCCGGATGCGCTGCACAAGACGCTGGACAGTCTGGCCGTGGTCAGCTATCGCATGGGCAACTATGCGGAAAGCGCTCGCTATCAGGACCAGGCGATTCAGGCGGTTCTGACCCTGCCGCCGGCTCAGAGTTTGCCCTTGCTGGGTCTGTACGAGACCCGGCGGGCGCAGCTTTTGCAGGCGGTGGGCGATACGCCCGAAGCGATCAAGGCGCTGGAGCGAGCCCGTCAGGCTTACGTCGAAGTCTATCCCGAAGGGACCCCGCCTTACGACGATGCCATGAATTCGCTGGCCGAACAGCACCGCGCGCTGGGCGACAACGAAGGCGCGGACCGCTTGCTAGAGTCGTAGAGCGGGGCGGAGATGGCGGTCGCCGAGGCGAACGGCGCGCTCTATGGATCTGCGCGTTCTTACTTTTAATATCCGCTTCGACACCGCCCGCGACGGGCAGAACGCCTGGCCGTTCCGGCGCGAGATGGCAGCGGAACTGGTCAGCTCGCTGGACTGCCACCTGATCGGCTTTCAAGAGGCGATGCCCAACCAGAGGGCCGATCTGGAGGCGTCGCTGGCCGGCTATCGCTGGATTGGGCACGGTCGTGACACGGACCACAGCGGCGAGCAGTGCTGTATGGCGATCCGCGAAGAGCTAGAGATTGTCGACTCGGGGACGTTTTGGCTGGCCACCACTCCCGAGGTGGCGGGAGCGGTCGGGTGGGACGCTCAGTTGACCCGCATCTGCACCTGGGCCCGGCTGGCTAAGGACGGCCAGGAGTTCACCGCCTTCAACGCTCACTGGGACCATGTCGGGGTGCAGGCGCGGGTCCAGACGGCGCGTCTTTTGTTCGACCGGGTGATGGCGACGCCGGGACCGGTGCTGCTGATGGGCGACTTCAACACCACGCCGGACAGCGAGCCGATCACCATCCTGCGCGGGGCGCTGCAGGACAGCTATGCGGACATGAATCCGGGCAGCAAGCGCGGCACCTTTCACGGTTTCGGCACCCAGATGGACGGCGACCGCATCGACTATCTGTTTGCCTCGCCCGAGTTCCTGATCGTCGAGAGTCGTATCCTGGACCAGCCCGAGGGGCCGTTCCCGTCCGACCACTATCCCGTTTTTGCCCGCCTGGAGCTTTTGTGAGCACGGCGCACTTCGCCTATCTGACCCCGGATGAACAGCGGGCCTGGGCGGAAACGGACGCCTGGCTGGGCACGGAGGCGTCCCGCTTTCAGAAGGTGCTGGGGTTCACGCGCAAACCGCTGGAGTTTGCCTACAGCAAGGTGCCCGAGTCGCTGCGCGAGGCGATCGCGACGGCGATTTTGGGCGTTTTGACGGGCGTGCGCGACGGTTCGGCGCATCTGGTGTCGCCCGCTTCGGTGCGGGAGTTGATCCCGGAATTGGGCTCGGACCCGGAGGCGGTGTACCGGGTGGGGGTGCGGCGTTTGGACGGGGTGGCCCAGCATCTGATCGCGTCGGGCAAGACGCTGTGTATGGCTGAAGGGGCGGCCACGGGGGCGGTGGGGCTGCCGGGTCTGGTGGTGGATATTCCGGCGCTCTACGGCTTGCTGTTTCGTATGATCGGGCAGATCGCGGTGGGCTACGGTTTTTCCGCCGACGGCGACGACGAGCGCTCTCACATCCTGAAGGTTCTCGACGTGGGCCATCTGCTCGAGCCGCAGGAGCGGCGGGAGGGGATGGACGACCTGGCCCGGCTGCAAGAGTTGATGCGGGACGACGTGCCGGTGCTGGAAGTTCAGCGGTTCGCGGTGCAGAAGGGGCTGCAGACGATGGCGCGCCATCTGGGGCTGGCTCTGACTCAGCGCAAGCTGGCCCAGTCGGTGGCGCTGGTAGGCGGCGTGGTGGGCGCGGGCGTGAACCGGCAGTTGGCGGGCGAGGTTGGCGAGGTGGCTTTTCACGCTTATCGTCGGCGCTATCTGATGGAGTTGGTGCAGCGGCGGCGGTCGGGCCAGATGGCTGGCCGTCGGGTGGGAGGGCCTGGCGTTTCGGGCGGGGTGGAGGAGGCGGCTGGAGTCGCTTCGGCGGTTGGAGGAGGCGCCTCGGCGGTACCTCCGGTGGAGGTGGAGTCGGCCTCGGAGGCTCGCGCTGTCCCCTCCAACCGGCCTCCCGAGTCCCCCTCCAACCCTGTCCCTCCCATGGAACTGGGGACCGCGACCCTGCGGATGACGTCCGACCAGGTGAACGCCTGGCTGGCCAGGGTGCCGGAGTACGGGCTGCGCTATCATCAGGGGCGTCTGACGGCTCGGGTCAAGCTGCCGATCAGTGCGGTGAGCGTGGTGGTGGTGCCGACCTTCGAGCCCGGCGCGGTCGTGCTGCGGATTCCGTTCGCCGAGGTCACGGCCGAGGGGGCGGGCGGCTTCCTCGTTTCCAAGGCGGTGGGAGCGTTCTGGGGCACCATCGGAAAGCAGGTCGAGGGGGTGCTGCGGCCTCGCCTTCAGGAGCAGGGGTTCGCTTCCGATTTCGTGCTTTTAGAGAAGGTGGGAGAGGTCGGGACGGTGCGGATTTCGCTGCCTGAACTGAACCGCTGGCTGGCCGTTCGGGAGCCTCGAGTGCCGACCGAGGTGGTCGGCTTAGAGTTTGGGCTGGAGGACGTTGTGGCGGTGGTCCGGGTTGGAGTGGTGCTGAGCCCCTAACGCTTTTGGCGCTTAGCGTCGTGTACGGAAGACGGCGACCTGGGCCAGGTTGGCCGCAGCCGATTGGGCGGCGGCGCGCTGGATGCTGCGGGCCCAAGGGCTGAACAGCTTGACGTACCACAGGTTGGGGCGAGACCAGGCTTCGATGCGGAAGGAGACGGCCCCGCCGGGGTCTTTGCGAATCTCGAAGATCTCCTCGCCGACTTCGGGGTGGCCTTCCAGGGTCTGGTAGACGAAGCCGCTGCGCCATCCGCCGTCGTGCTCTTCGCGTTCGAAGACGTGCACCACGCGGCTGGCGAAGAACAGGCTCAAGAACGGTAAGAAACGGTAGCGCAGGCCGATGGTGTCGCCGACCTGCACGGGACGACTGGCCAGGATCGGCTCTCCGATTTCGGGTCCGAAGATTTTGTAGCTCAGGACGCTGGCCTCGCTGCGTTCGAACGGGCCATCGGGCTGCGGCGGGCCGGGCGCTTCGCTGGCCAGGGTGACTTCCAGGTGGTCGTGATGGGCGTTGGGCAGGCGTTCGCGCGGAGCCTGGGCGTGGACGGCGCGATGGGCCCAGGAGAGCAGGTCGGCCTTTTGCCAGGAGAGGAGAAACTGCACGTTCGCTACTCTTCAGCCGCGTCTTGTGAGGTGGCCGCGGTGGCGGTGGCGGCGGTGAGGTCTTGCAGGCTGGCGACGCCGCTCAGACCGTGGCTGATGATCTGCTCTTTCTGCGCTTTGCTCAGCTTTTTGACGTGGTATTCCATGCGCGAGGCGTCGGAGCGGTCGCCTACTTCGGCGCTGAACACCAGTTCCAGCGGGCCGCGTCCACGCAGGTATTTGGCGGCTTTGGGTCCGCCCTCGCAGTGCTGGGCGAAGCGGCTGCCGACGTCGTTGGTGATGCCGGTGTAGAGGCTCTTATCAGAGCAGCGGACGAGGTAGAGAGACCAGAGGCTCATAGGTCGAGAATCCGGCTTGCCAGGCGAGGGTTCCTGCCCCGCAAAGGCTTTCGAGCTCTACAGTCCCAGGGTCAGACAAGCGGTGAAAGGCCACATGCACCAGGTAGCCACGGCGGCGGCGCCAACGGGCAGCCAGGTGACGGCGTTCTTCTCGTCAAGCTTGACCAGCCCGGCGATCAGGGCCACGATCGCCATGATCTTGGCGGTGATGAAGGCGCAGGTGGGGCCGACGAAAATCGAGACCACGTTGAGAATGCCGATCAGCAGGGCGGCACCGGCGGTCACAACGCCAGGCTGCAGGTGGGTCAGGCTGCTGAGCATCGCGTCGATGCCGACCCCGATAGAGAAGCCCAGCATAGAGCCGGCGGCCATCAGGGCGAAGGAGAGCAGAGAGAGCCCGCCGAGCAGCGCCAGGAACAGCAAGAAAGCGCCCAGGATAGGACTCTCCGTGCGCTGCGCGTGGGCGACGACGCCTCGGGTGAGCACGTAGGAAAGGGAGCCGAACAGAACCAGCGACAGGCAAAATCCGATGATCATGCGTTCATTATAGGGCAAGGAAGAGGCGCTGGAAAGAGCATCGCGTTTTCTTTATGCAAATTCAGGAGGGTGGCGCAACGCGTTGCCGTGAGGAGAGCGACAATCTTGCCCATCTCGCGGGCGCAACGCGACGTTGCCGTGAGGAGAGTGGCAATCTGAGGCTGTTGAAGATTAGGGTTAAAGCATGACAGGTGGCTGCGCCCGCATAGCTCGAATGGGCTTCAATGCGTACGAAGAAGTTTCGTGAGTACAATCTCGACCAACAGTTCCTGTTCCCGCCGG
>JAEXNA010000200.1 GCA_023447635.1 Vulcanimicrobiota bacterium
CGGCTGACGGAGGGTCGCTACTTCGAGATGGTACCTGGAACCTTACTCCCGGAGGTGGGCCTGGGGCTCACCATTTGGGAGGGAGTGTTAGAGGACACCACCGCGCGCTGGCTGCGCTTCACCGACCGGGAGGGGCGCATGCTCCCAACCGCCGAGGAAGCTCGAGCCCAGGCCGAGGAAGCTCGAGCCCAGGCCGAGGAAAGCCGAGCCAAGGCCGAGGAAAGCCGAGCCCAGGCCGAGGAAAGCAGAGCCCAGGCCGAGGAAGGCCGAGCCCAGGCCGAGGAAAGCCGAGCCCAAGCCGAAAGGCGCGCCGCAACGGCCGAAGCGCGCGCGACAGAACTCGAAAAACGACTCCGTGAGCTAGGCCTGGACATCTAAATCCAGGCAGACCCTACAGTCAGAGACCGGCCGATCAGAGATGACGGCCGGTCTCTTTTCCTTTGTACCGACCCGCCGAGGTCGACAGCAATCCGACAGGGCAGGACTAGCACCTCGAGTCCGGCAAGGGGAGCAGATGACAAAATGGCGCGTAATACTGGCCTGGCTGCTGCTGGCCGTCCCCATGGCATCGGCTCAAGACTACAAACTCGAAGCCGTCAAAGACGGAATCTACCGCTTCACCGCCGACCCTACCGCCTCGATGAGTTCAGCGACCTGGCCCAATACCAGGAATGGCTACCGCTGAACATCAGCGGCGTCTATAAGACCCTGGCCGACCAGTCGTACATGCTGATGCGTCCTGAAGTGAAAAAGCCGTAGCTCCCTTAAACTCTCAACGTACACCAACAGCCCGCGTTCACGGCTGCATCAAGAACTCATCAAGAAGGAGAACCCGTAAGTCCCGTTAAGGGGAGGCCTATGGGTAGAGTCACCGGCAAACTGGCGCCGATCGTAAAAAAGCCGATCTCCATGCTGCGGGAGTTCATGCAGTTCGAAGCGGCCGGCGGTATGGTCTTGATGGCGGCTGCCCTCATCGCCCTGGTCCTGGCCAACTCTCCGTTGGCCGAAGGCTACTTTGCCCTGCTGGAACATCACGTCGGACCGCTCTCCGTCCTGCACTGGATCAACGATGGCTGGATGGCCCTCTTTTTCCTGCTGGTGGGGCTCGAGATCAAACACGAACTGACCCGAGGCGAACTGGTCACCGCCCAGCAGCGCCTGCTGCCCGGGTTCGGAGCGCTGGCGGGGATGGCCGCGCCCGCCCTGGTCTATCTCTTCTTCACTCAGGGCGACCCCGCAAAAATGAAAGGCTGGGCTATCCCCTCGGCCACCGACATCGCCTTTGCCCTGGGCATCCTGTCGCTGCTGGGCAAACGGGTGCCCGCCTCGCTGCAAGTCTTCCTGACCGCCCTGGCCATCCTCGACGATCTCGGCGCCGTCCTGATCATCGCCCTGTTCTACGGCACCGGTCTGCATTGGGGCTACCTGGGCGGAGCGTTTGCCGTGGTGATCGCGCTGGTGCTGCTGAACCGCCGCAACGTTGGAGCGCTGACTCCCTACATCGTCCTCGGCGGCCTGCTCTGGATTTTTGTGCTCAAGTCCGGCATCCACGCCACCCTGGCTGGTGTGGTGCTGGCGTTCTGCGTCCCTTTGACCTTGACCGGTAACGACGCAGATGCGGACAATCCGGAAACCTCGCCGCTGCACCGCCTCGAGAACAAACTTGACCGAGTAGTACCCTTCGTCATCATGCCGGTCTTCGGGTTCACCAACGCCGGCGTCTCGTTCCACGGCGTGAACGCCCAGATCCTGACCGACTCCCTCACTTTGGGCGTAGGCCTCGGACTTCTCCTGGGCAAAGCGGTCGGGATCAGCGGCATCACCTTCCTGCTGGTCAAACTTGGCAAGGCCAAACTGCCCGAAGGCTCGACCTGGCCCCAGTTCCTGGGCCTCTCTTTCCTCTGCGGCATCGGCTTCACCATGAGCCTGTTCATCAGCATGCTCGCCTTCGCCGGCCAACCGCTCTTGCAAGAAGAAGCCAAAATCGGCATCCTGCTCGGCTCCCTCACCTCCGGAGTCGCCGGCGCCACCATCCTCCGCCTCTCCACCCGCCGCCCAACCCCCGCCGAATCCGAGTAGCCAGAGCCGATCCGGGGACGACACACAACTCACCGCTCCAACGACACCAAGGCGGTCCCGCCGCGGGACCGCACGCCTCCTCCGGCCCGGCGTAGGCCCCCTCCGACCGAGGGTACCGTCCCCGCCGGGGATTTGCAGCGAAAGCCGCTCTCGAACCCGCAACCCGCCCTGTCCACCAAGAAGCCGCCAGCTCCGAGACCTCACGCCTCCAGCTCCTCCAGCGAAACCGCCTCCACCAGCGTCAACTCGTGCAGCCTCGGAAAGCGCTCGACCAGCCGCTCATGCAGCTCGCCAGAATCTCGACGAACCTCTCCGAGCACGCGATAGGCCATCATACCCGTCCACACGATCCCATGGAACCGCAAGCGCAGAGCCAGCACCTCCAACCCGAGCTGATGCTGGGCATACTCCCGGAGCTCGTCGATGATAGGATGAGGAGTCTCGTAGTCATCGAGCGGGGTCGGAGCTCGGTCCATCAGGTCTGCGCAGGCGTTCTTCAAATAGTGCAGCCCGTCCACGATGATGTCGGTCGCGATCACCAGCGCCATCGCCGAATCCAGCCACCAGACCCCGAAACCGATCCCGAACACGCCCAGGAAGGCGGCAAGACCCGTCAACCAGTCGAACGTCTCCAGGCCCGCCAGCAGAGCGTGGGTCGGAGCGCGCACCTCTTCTACCCTGGCCTCGAGTCCAGTCGCCAGCCTCGAGAGCACCTCCCTCGCCTCCGGATCGTCCTGGACCACCCCCACCCTCAAGACTCGTCCCCGCACACTGTCCGTGGTCGACTCGCCGTCTCGAGGAAGGTCGCAGCCGGTCAGGTCAGCAGGCATAGCAAGAAGGCCAGCCATCGCGTAGCGCTCATAGCCTCATCATGCAACGTGCAACGCGCTGCCCAAAAGCGACGCACTCCGAGGGACTTCAGCCGGGTATCCGGTGGGAGATTTTAGGGCCAGGTCGAGGGG
>JAEXNA010000026.1 GCA_023447635.1 Vulcanimicrobiota bacterium
CCTACAATCCACCCAATCTTGAAAGGACGAAAACCCAACCAATGGCGGCAACGACGAGAACAATGCAGACGGTCACCCTCGTGGACGGCGCGACGTACGACCTGCCGTACGCGGATCTCTTCCCCCATCTTTCCGACGACCAGTTTGAGGCGCTCCGAGAATCGATTCGGGAGCACGGCATTATGGTCGCGGTCCTCTACAACCGAGAAGGCGGCATCATAGACGGCCAGCACCGATTCAAGGCGGCGGCGGCCGAGGGCCTGACGCTCGAGCAAGTCCCAATGGAGCTATTCACCGGCACGAAGGAACAGGAACTTCAGTTGGCCTTCGGCCTGAACTTGAACCGCCGCCATCTCGATTCGGCCAGCCGGCTGAAGATGGTCGCAAGAATGATGGAGCTCGGCATCAGCCAGCGCAAGATCGCGAAGGTTGCGGGAGTCAACGAACGGACTGTTCGACGGGATGTCGCGGAGCTTGTTCAGAGTGCGGCAATTGCCGCACCTGAACAAGCCGTGCCGGACGAGTCACGCCCTCAGCGCATCCTTGAGGCTAGAGACGCTGGTCGCACCATTCGCGATATCGCTGCTTCGGAAGGGCTGGCGGTAGGCACCGTGCACGCCATCCTCAATCCTTCCGCTCCCTCGACCCACGCAGAGCGGGCGACCGACAAGCTGCTCGGCGTCCACGGTAGCCCCGAAAGGTTGGGGGCGTCGACCAGGCCGGCGGCCCCAGAGCCCGGCGAAGAGCAAGAGGAAGATCGCGCTTGCGAGGACTGCGGGTTCACGCTGTTCGACGACGAGGAAGGCCCTCGCTGTCAAACCTGCCTCATCGATGGAGATGAAGCAGAACCTAAACCAGAGCCCCAGCCCGAAACCGCTGCGCCGACCGAGAGGCCGAAGACCGAATGGCAGCTCAAATTCGAACGTGAGCAGGCCGAAACGGCGGCTATGGTTGCTCGAATCAAGGCAAAGAAGATCTCGAGTGACTCTTGGCACCTCGTCCTCGACGAAGAGAAGTTGGTCGGTCTAGCCACAAGAGGTTGCGCCCCCGGACAAGGCTATCCCAACGGCATTACCGCGCATGTCATCCTTGAATGCGGAGGGTCCCAGGTCGATTATTCGCTGCGTGGCGGTGACTGGCCGACCTTCGATACGCTCCTAGCCATCCGTGAGAGAATTGCCAGGATCCTGATCGACCCGAGTGACTTCCTTCGCAGGGAGAATCGGGATAAGCCAAGCCTGGTCAACCAAATTGTGTCACGCGATCGCGCGGAGAAAGACACTGAAAAGCCTGCCCGGCCGAAAGGGCCTAATCCTCACAACGACCTGGACTTCAACTCCTACAAAGCGAAGCACGATGACCTGATTACCGATTCACTCTGGCTCTTCGACGCCAGAGCGAAGGGACCCGGGCGCAACGGTGCCGGCTACCACGGGAATTGCATCCCCCAGGTGCCCGACCAGATCATCCAGCGCTTCACCCATGCCGGAGGCCTGGTACTGGACCCGTTCCTCGGCAGCGGCACCACGATGGTCGAGGCGGTCCGTCTTGGCCGCCAGTTCGTCGGATTCGACGTCCAGACGAAAGTGGTCGAGGATGCCCGCCAGCACCTCGCGGCGCTGGACAACCCTCATGGCGTCGATGTGGCACTCTTCCAGGGGGATGCCAGCGGAGCGCTGCTTAGCCACCAGGTAAAGCTCGAACTGGAACGTCGTCAGCTAGCTGGTGCCCAACTATGCTTCTTGCATCCGCCTTACTGGAACATCGTTGAGTTCACGGAGGGGCTGGACCCGCGCGACCTTTCGTCGGCGCCGACGCTCGCCGCCTTCTTGAGCTCTTGGCAGAAGGTAGTTTGGAGAATGAGCCAGCTGGTGGCACCTTCTGGCCATCTGGCGGTGGTGATCGGCGACATCCCCGAGGGCATCTACTGGACTCCGCTGGCCTTCCGATGCCTCGAGGCGGTGGAGAAGCTGGGCTGCTTCAGGCTTCTCGCGCTCAATATCAAGAACGTCGAGAACAACGAGAGAAGCAAGAAGAACGCCGGGCTGTGGCGGTACCGCTCTCTGTGGCACGGCACCAGCGTGTTCAAACACGAGTACGTAATGATCTTCCGGAAGGCGGCGGAGCCCGCGCTCGTGCCGGATAGCGAGGAAGACGAACTATAGTGGCCACGCCCCCACGTCGCTTCATCCCCATGCCGCGGGACTGGCCGAGGAGTCGATCATTCCGTCTCCTCCGGCAGGCCGACCCGGCGCACATCCCCCGTCTGCTCTGGCTCCTCAACCAAGCCCACCACGTCAACCGCGGCGGCGCCGTGGAGCTGGAAGACGGCCAGCAGCTGACGGCCGAGGACTGTGCGGCCGAGACCGACCAGGACGTCGCCGGCTGGACCGCCTGCGTAGCCCTGCTGGTCGACCTCCGGCTGCTACAGGTCGACCAGCAGGGTGGGATGCGCCTGCTCTGCTGGTCGACCTGGCGGCGGGACGGCCAGGACGGCCCGCGGTTCATCCCCATGCCCCTGGATTGGCCGCGGTCCCGGAGCTGTCGACTTCTTCGGGAGGCAGACCCGGCCCACGTGGCCCGTTTGCTCTGGCTCATCAACCAGGCGCACCAGGTCGCTCTCGGCGGCCTGGTGCTCTTTGCGGATGGCCAGCGCGTGACGGCCGAAGACTGCGCCGCCCAAACGGATCAGGACGTCGCGGCCTGGCAGCAGCTCTTCGAGCTACTGCCAGGCCTGGGACAGGCGGAGCACAGCGAGGATGGTCTGCGCCTGCTCTGCTGGCCCAGTTGGCACCTCGAGCCCCGCGAGACAGACCAGGCCGAGCAGGACGCGGCGCCGCCGCGAGCCTCTCGGGTGGACCAGACATCGTCGACCAGGTCGATCACCAAGCCCACCAGGTCGAAGGTCCCCTACCCACCCGGGGTCTCGGCCAGGTCGCGGGCGGGCGAGGCGTTCCGGAAACGGTACCAGCGCCAGCAAGGTCAAGCCCGGGCGGCTCCACCACCGGTGTCCCACATGTCCCACACCGACGGCCCAGATGTCCCACATGTCCCACGCGTCCCAGATCAACATGAAGATCAACATGTAAAAACAGAGATCTCAGATCATCATCATAGCCCTAGCAACCTGGAACAGACCGCGAGCAAGCCCGCGCCCCGGCCGCCCATGCGATCTGATGATGATCGGATCCTCAGTGAGCAAAGATTCTGGGAGATCGTGTCTGGCGGCTTCCAGCTGCTGACCGGGGCTTCGCTCACACTGGCCGACCGTGCCAAGCTCCGAGATGTGATGAGCGAGAACTCCGAAGACTGGGAGCCTTATCGCGACCCGGAGGTCCGCGCCTGGGCTATCGCGTGGGCCTGCCGAGAGGTTCGCGACCTGGTCCAGACGGGCCAGATGCAGATCTCATACCTCTGGCCCTACGCGATCAAAATGGGCCCGCAGCATTGCGCGCTGATCGACCAACAGCTGCGACAGAATCGTTACGCGGAGCAGGCCGGGTTCGCCGCGCCCCCGCTAACCTTCCGAGACTCGTACCGGATCCACCCGCTGCGCAGGAAGGTGGGCTAGATGGTGACGGCAACCCCCTCGCGCCCGAAGACCTGCCAGAAGTGCCAGGGCGCTCTCGACCAGTCTTGGAATTGTCCGGCCTGCCGCGAGCCGCAGTTCCGGGCCGCCTTGGCCACCGAGTGCGATGCCTGCGGCCAGGTCCGCCACGACGTCTACGCCGGCGACGCGCTAGTCCGCCGCGGCCAATGCGACTGCACCCGCTCGCCAGAGGAGATCGAGGCGCGCGAGACGGCTCGGCGGGAGCAGGAGGCCGTCGAAGAGCGAGCCCGGTTGGCGGCCGAGGAAGAGCGAGCTCGCGAGCATCTGCT
>JAEXNA010000028.1 GCA_023447635.1 Vulcanimicrobiota bacterium
GGTCGAACTGGTCGCCGACAAGCCGCGCTACCAGCCCGGCGAAACGGCCCGCATCCTGGTCAAGTCGCCCTACCAGGAGGCCACCGCTCTGGTCACCTACGAGCGCGACCTTATTCTGCACAGCTACACCACCAAACTGGTGGGAAGCTCTCCCGTGATCGAGGTGCCGCTGACCGAAAAGCATCTTCCCAACCTGTACGTCTCGGTCATGCTGCTGCGCGGCCGAGTGGCCGGGGAAGCCGACCATCCCGAGGAAGACACCGGCAAGCCGGCCTTCAAGATGGGCTATGTTGACCTACCCGTCTCTCCTGACAGCCAGCGCCTGAAGGTTGAGGTGAGCACCGACAAGCCCCGCTACAGTCCCGGGGAAGAGGTGGTCACCCGCCTGAAGGTGGTCGACGCCGCCGGTAAGCCGGTCAAAGCCGAACTGTCGCTGACCGCCGCCGACGTCGGAGTGCTGAACCTGATCGACTACCAGACCCCCGATTTCTTCGACACCTTCTACGGCAGCCTACCCCTGGCCGTGCGTACGGCGGAAAGCCGGACGGACGTGATCGGCCAGCGCAGCTACGGCGCCAAAGGCGAAAATCAGGGAGGTGGAGGCGGCTACGACGTTGGCTTCCGCAGCGACTTCCGTCTAACCGCCGTGTGGAAACCGCAGGTGGTGACCGACGCCCAGGGGATGGCCGAAGTGCGCTTCCGCCTGCCCGAGAACCTGACCACCTTCCGCGTCATGGCCACCGCCATCGACGAAGAGACTCGCTGCGGCAAGGCCCAGACCGAACTGGTGCTGAGCAAGCCGCTGATGCTGAAGCCCTCGCTGCCCTCGTTCGCCCGAGTTGGCGACGAGTTCCAGGCCGGAGTGCTGGCCGCCAACGGAAGCGAAGAGGACCGCCTGCTGAAGCTGACCGTCCAAGCCGAAGGACTGGCGGTCGGCAGCACGACTCAAGAGATCTTCCTGAAGGCCGGCGAAGAGCGCGAGGTGCTGTTCCCCTTCAAAGTCGAGAAAGAGGGCACAGCGGTGCTTCGTTTCTCGGGCCAGATGGGCGACGAGAAGGACGGACTGCAGGTCGAGATCCCGCTGTCCCAGGCCGTGCAGCGGGTCACCGTATCGAGCGCGGGTCAGACCGACCAACCATCGCACAAGGAGACGGTCAAAATTCCGGCCAGCGCCGTGGAAGGTAGCGCGAAGCTGCAGGTCACCCTGGCTTCCAGCGTGCTTGGCGGGCTGCAGGAGGGGGCCCGCGCCCTGCTGGACTACCCCTACGGCTGCCTGGAGCAGCGACTGTCCCGCCTGGCTCCGATGCTCTACGGCAACGACCTGGTCGACCGCTTTGGGCTGACCGGCTGGCCCGAAGCCAAGGCGCGCGTGGCGGTCCAGAGCAGCCTGGATCAGATCGGCGGCTATGCCCACCCGGACGGCGGTCTGAAACTGTGGCCCGACGCGAGCGAACCGAACCCCTACCTGACGGCGCTGGCGCTGCGCTCGGCCGACCTGGCCAGGCAGCGCGGCTACACGGTGGCGGACGGCTGGACCTTGAAGGCCAAAGGCTATCTGAAAGCCTACCTGGACCGCCCCGATAACGGCCTACTCGACTTCAACGAAGCCGAAACGCTGGCCACTCGGGCAGCGGCGCTCGAGGCGCTGACCCGCTACGATGTCGACGGACGCTCTTACCTGAACAGCCTGATGGACCGACGCGAGAAGATGCCCGCCAGCGGGAAAGCCGCCTTGCTGGAAGCCGCCCATCGGCTTGGGGTCAAAGCTAGCGTGAGTACGCTGTCCCAGGAACTGCTCAACAGCCTGAAGGTCGAGAACGCCACGGCCTATTTCGATGTCGACGAGACCCTGACGCCCTGGCTTTACTCCAGCGACGTCCACGACACGGGATTGATCCTGACCGCTCTGCTGACCACCGGCAACAAGCCGCCGGTCGCTAATAAGGTTGCGACCTGGCTGCTCGAGGCGCGCCAGGACGATGGAACCTGGGAAACCACGGCGAACAACGCCGCGGCGCTTTCCGCCCTCTGGGAATACGCCCGAGTCTTCGAAGGGAAGCCGGCCTCTGGACTCAGGGCCACCGCCAGCGTGGCGGGCAAGGAGATCGGCAAGGTCGCCTTCGCTGCCGGAACGGCGCCCAGGACCCTGGAGCAGGCGCTGGCCCCCGGCGATACGGCGGTCGAACTGAGCCGCGAGGGTGCCGGCCCCCTTTACTACAACATCACCGCCAGCTACGGCGAGTCTCAGCCCCTTCCGGCCCAGGATCAAGGCATGACCATCCTGCGCGCGGTGCTGGACAAAGACGGACGGCCCGCCAAAGAGGTCCGAGGGGGAGAGATCTACAAGATTGGCCTCTCGGTGATCGCACCGGCAAGACGCCGCTTTGCCGTCCTGGAGGACCCCGTTCCGGCCGGCTTCGAGGTGGTCAAGACCGACTTCGCCAGCGAGTCCCAGAGCCTGGCCGGGCTGCTGAAACGAGGTGATCAGCCTTCCTGGCAGACCTTTGCTCGGTTCGAAAGCTACCACGATCGGGTCCTGCTGTTCGCCGACGCTCTGGCACCCGGCGAGCACTACTACGAGTATCTGGTGCGCGCCCGCACACCGGGCACCTACCGATATCCCGCCGCTCAGGTCGAGGAGATGTATCACCCGGAGGTGTATGGACGCACGGGGGTGGGCACCATCACTGTGAAGTAACGTGGAATCGCGACGAGGGCATAGACGCTGGCGAGGGGGGCGCCTGCTGGCGAGCAGTCTGCTGGTCTGCCTGCTCGCTTTTGTCCTACCGCCGTTCCCTGAACGTTACAGCGACCTGCGCGCCGATATCTCCCTGCGTTTGACCGATCGCCAGGGCCGCCCCTTGCGCAGCGTTCTTTCGGCACGTCAGGGAATGGACGTGTGGGTACCGCTCGACGAACTCGCTCCCGAACTGGTGAGCGCTGTTCTGACCTCGGAAGATAACCGCTACTACAGCCACCCCGGCATCGACCCGTTCGCCATCGTCCGAGCCGTTCGCGACAACCTCGAGGCGGGTCGCATCATCTCGGGCGCCTCGACCATCACCAATCAGCTACTGCGCTCTTTCGACCCGCCAGGCGAGCGCGGCCTCGACGACAAGCTCGCCGAGGCTTATTGGGCCCTGAGGCTGGAGGGACGGACCAGCAAGGACGAACTGCTCGAAGCATATTTGAACCGGGCCGCCTTTGGCCCCGGAGTCTACGGAGCCGAGGAAGCCTCGCGCTACTACTTCGACAAGTCGGCCCGCTCTCTGTCGCTGGCCGAGGCCTCGCTTCTGGCCGTGATGCTGCGCTCGCCTTCCGGCTTCGATCCGTTCAGCGATGAGGGGCGAAGCGAACTGAAGCGCTGGACCGAAAACCTGATCTCGCGAATGGAGTCGAACTCGGTGGTCACTCCCGACGCCGCGCGACGCGCCCGAGAGGAAGAGTGGCAGCTGTCCCAGGCGCCTCCCCCCTTCCTGGCGCCTCACTTCTGCGACCTGGCGCTGCCCGTGCTGCAAGACCGTCGAGGCGAGCAGCAGACCTCGCTCGATCTCGAGTTGCAAAGCGCGGTCGAGGGCATCGTAGCCAACCACCTGAAACTTCTGAGCGGGCACCAGGCGGGCAACGCCGCCGTGATCGTGGCTGAAGTCGGCAGCGGCGAAGTGGTCGCGCTGGCCGGTTCGGGCGCTTACCGTCGGGCCGGCGACGGGCAGCACAACGCGGCCGTTTCGCTGCGCCAGCCCGGATCGACCCTGAAGCCGTTCACCTACGCCCTGCTGCTGGAGCGGGTGGGACAGGCCGGGCACGTCTTGCCGGACTTGCCGGTCTACAGTTCGTCAAAGCTGGCCTCGTTTATCCCGGAAAACTACGACGGGCGCTTTCACGGCCCCGTCTCGCTACGGACCGCGCTGGCTAGCTCTTATAACGTTCCCGCCGTCAAAGCGCTAGAGCGAGTGGGGGTCGAAACTCTCTTGCAGCGGCTACGCCTGCTGGGGCTGGTCGACCTGACCGAGTCGCCCGAGCACTACGGGCTGGGGCTGACTCTGGGCGACGGTTCGGCCTCGCTGTGGCAACTTGTCGATGCCTATCGGACGCTGGCTCGTAACGGGCAGCACACGCCGCTTTCCCTGCTTCACGGCGCCCCGGAACCGGAAGGGAAGGAAGTCCTCGACCCTCGCGTCGCCGGCCTGATCACGGACGTCTTGAGCGACCGCACCGCCCGTATCCCGTCGTTCGGGACCCCCAACGTCTTAGAGTTCCCCTTCCCCGTCGCGGTCAAGACCGGCACCTCGAAGGGTTACCGCGACAACTGGTGCCTGGGCTACACGCCGAAGTACGTGGTAGGCGTCTGGGTGGGTAACTCGGACGGCAGCCCGATGCGTAAAGTCTCGGGGATTACGGGCGCCGGCCCGCTGTTCCGCGACGTGATGCTGGCGCTGGGCGACGGCGGCGACTTTCCCCCGCTTCAGCTACCGGAGCGCAAGATCTGTGCTCTCTCCGGCCAGGGCGCCGGGGCCGCCTGCCGTCATACCGTGGTGGAGCCGTGCCTGCCCGAGGTCGCGCTGGAAGAGTGCGCTACCTGTCGGACCGTGCGCGTCGACGGGGTCGAGCAGGTGCGCTACCGCGTCGACCCCCAGTACCGGGAGTGGGCCCAGGAGAGGGGCTTGCCGCTGTGGCAAGAGGAGAGAGCCCAGAAGGGCGGCTTCCGCCTGGTCTACCCTCAGGACGGCGACGTCTTCTTGTTAGACAGCGACCTGAAACAGGCGAACCAGAAACTGCGACTGCGCGCGGTGGCTGGGCGGGCGCCCTACACCTGGTGGGTAGACGGGAAGCCGTTGGAGGGGAGCGCCGGGGCCGAGGCCTGGTGGGTCCTGCGGCCTGGTGAGCACCAGGTCAAGGTGCGCGAGGCCGGCGGTGCCGAGGACACGCTGCAGATCAGCGTGCTGGGGCCAAAGCCGCCCGGCGCTGCCCAGAGCGCCTCGGGACAAAGCAAAAAGCCCGACCCGCTTTAGGTCGTGTCATCAATTAGCCTTCCGCCCCTACACTCGTCTATTTCCGCCCTCCAGAAGCGACATTCTTCTGAAATACACCTGGTATTAGGCGGCGAATCTCACTCCTGGAGGACGAAAATATTCTTCGTGTAGCAACGAAAGTCCA
>JAEXNA010000046.1 GCA_023447635.1 Vulcanimicrobiota bacterium
GATGCCCATTTCTCGCGACGCCAGCGCGGGCGAGCGGTTCGGCGTCGCTGTATGTGGGCTTTGACGCCCATTTCTCGTGACGCCAGCACGGGCGAGCGGTTCGGCGTCTCTCTATGTGGGCGTCGATGCCCATTTCTCGCGACGCCAACGCGGGCGAGCGGTCTAGCGTTGCCGTATGTGGGCGTCGATGCCCATTTCTCGCGACGCCAGCGCGGGCGAGCGGTTCGGCGTCGCTGTATGTGGGCTTTGACGCCCATTTCTCGTGACGCCAGCGTTGGTGAGCGGTTCGGCGTCGCTGTATGTGGGCGTCGATGCCCATTTCTCGTGACGCCAGCGTTGGCGAGCGGTTCGGCGTCGCGAGGGCAAAAAAATGGCCCCGAGGGATTTTCATCCACCTCGGAGCCTTCTCTATGCTCATCTCACTGAACTCAGAGTAGTCGCCCGTCGTCATCGTGCCGTCACAGCAACGTCAAAACCTGAGCTCCCATCCCCCTGAATTCACACGTGTGTATTGACAGGTTTCTCCTCCTGCGTATAATTCACACGTGTGAACAACCTGACGCTTCGAGTCGAAGCCGACGGACAAACTTTAAGGATACCTAGCCATGTTCAGCTTTGAACTCACCCCCCCGCCTTTCTTCGACGCCGACCGCGAACCCGGTCAGCGCGGTACCGCCACCGAAGGGAAACTGCGCAGCGTCTTCGCCGCCCCCGAGCAGCGTCGCGGATTCTTCACCGCTCTGGCTCTGCGCCTGGCCGCTTCGCTAGCGCCCCTCAGCACCGCTCGCTAGTCTCGCGCGTATTGCGAGGCGTTGTCGTCGGTGCCAGCGGCAATCTTGCCCGTCTGCCCAGCGCAACGTGACGTCGTCGTCGGTGCCAGCAGCCATCTTGCCCGTCTCACCAGCGCAACGCGAAGCCCCCCGAGTAAGCGCGACCGACGAGGCTACCCCTCGATCAGCTCCAGATTGGCACGCGGCACGCGGAAGCGCGAGCCGTCGGAAAGTTCGACCTCGGCCACGCGCACTCGGGCGCCCGACGGGATCCGCTCGGGCTGAACGGGCAGCCCCACCACCTTCGCCAGTCGCCCAAAGCCCGGCTCGCGGATCAGTCGCACCGGCGCATCGATAGCCAACTCCAAATCGGGCGGCTCCTCGGTCTGCTTCTCCCAATCCGACTCCAGGTCCGTCACGATGATCTCGGGCCGGATCACGCCTGCCCGAATCTGCGTCGCCCCCGACACCGAAGCGCGAGCGCCACTGCGCTCCTTCAGCAGCCCGAACGTCTTGCCCGCCACCGACAGCGCGCCGAACCCCTCGGTCACCACCAGGGTCACCCCCAGCCGCTCGTTGCCCGTGATCGCCACGCCCAGGTCGTAGCCCAAAAGCTCGCGCACGTCGGCGTCGTCAATCCCGCCCGCGATCAAGGCCGAAACGCCCAGCGAAGCTGCTCGGCGCACCATCTCGGCAGTAGCGATCTTGCCCACCACCAGAACCTTGCCTTTATGCTCGGCCGCCAGGTCGCCCGCCGCCAAAGACTCGTCTGCCTGCTTGACCACGCACTCTAAAACGCCCGAAGTCTCTCCACCCAGACCAAAGATCCCCTGGATCAGGGAGCCAAACGTCTTCACCGTCACGCCCTGACCGGGCTCGACCGCCTCGATCACCCCGTCGACGTAAGCCGACATCGAAATCGGACGGGGCGGAGAGCGCAGGATCACCTGACCGCTGGCCGCCGACACCGACTCGAGACGGCCCGTGATAGGCGAACGGAACGGCGTTTGGAACCAGCCGAAGAACCCCTTGGAACGGGCCAACTCCTCGCCCTTCTCGATCGGGTCGCCCACCTTCTTGAACAGCCGCTCCTCGACTTCCGAAGGGCCCACCGAAAGCTTATTGGCCAGATTGACCATCTCGACCCGACCCGGCAGATCGGTGCGGGCCACCATCTGGTCCCAGGCGACTCGCTCGCCCTCTTTGACCAGCACCTCGCCCTTCAGCGGCAAACGACGCTCGAAGCGCAACAGCGCCGCCGGCGTGACCTTGAGTCCCGGTGTGTAACTACCCATCCTGCTGAGACTCCTCGGGATAAAGCTGCAAAGCCGTGTTCCACTCTAAAAGGCGCGCCAAGCGCTGCTCGGTGCTTAGCTCTTTGACCGCGTTGGCAAAGCTGAACGGACGCCGTCCGCGACCGTCGAACATCAGCCCCACCGTCCCACCATACACCGTCCGCTCCAACGGCTTCCCGGGTCCGGCTCCAATATCCAGGCCAGAGGCCGGCTCTAACAGAACCGTCATAGGCCCTTCTTCGCGAGTGCGCGGCAGCACCACCATCTGGCCCTGCTTCAGTTCCAGCACGAGACGGCCCCCAGCGCTGACCTTCAGCATTGTCTGCCCGGCCTTCGCCCGCCCCACCGGCGCGATACAGTCGCCCAGATAGATCAGGCAGTCGCGCTCGAACACCTGAGTCGCCGCCTCGGTATGCACCGCCGCCAAAACGCCCAACTGGGGCATCATAAAGATGGAATCCACCGTCAGCGTGGTCACACCCTCGGGCAAGAACGAGTCGATCAGCATCATCGCCGTCTGATGACGACGCGGCGCGTGCGACAGCACTCCACCCGACCCGATCACCATATCGACCGTCATCATGTCGATGAGCGTGTCTTCTCCACCATCGCCCAGGCCGAACAGGGCGCTGAGGTCCGACTTCTTCTGCACGCCCTTCAAGCCCGTCACCAGCGACTTGTGCTGGTCGAACGACAGCCGCAGCGCCTCGCGCGCCATCGCCTGCTCCAGGATCAGCTCTTCGAGCAGATAGGGGATCGAAGTCGGACGGATCATCTTGTTCTTGATTCGGTTGCGCAGTTCGCGCTCGTCCAGGTCGAACGGCACCCAGCGCATCACCTGCGCGTGACCCGCCTCGGCGTAGACGTTCGAGAAAGAGTAGCTCATCCCGTAGTTGGCCGACACCGTGCGGTTAAAAGTCTCGCCTAGAACCGAGAACACGTCGGTGGTAGCGCCGCCGATGTCCGCCCCCACGATAGAGATTCCGTCGCGCTTGGCGATGGTTTCCATAATCGAGCCCACCGCGGCGGGCGTCGGCATGATCTCTTCATCGACCATCGCCATCAAGTTCGGGTAGCCTGGCGCGTGCGCCATGACGTGCTCGAGAAACTGCTCCTGAATCTTGAGGCGACTGGGCTGCAGGTTCTCGACTTCCAGGCGGGGACGAAGGTTGTCCACCACCTCCAGCGCTGTCTTAGCGCCAAGTTCGTTTCGCACGTCCTGCGCGGCGTCGGCGTTCCCCGCGTAGATTACCGGAAGCTCGTACGCTACACCCAGGCGGGGACGAGGGTCGGCCGCTCCCACCACCTGGGCCAGTTCCACCACGTGCTTGACCGTCCCGCCGTCGACCCCACCCGACAGCAGAATCATGTCGGGACGCAACTGGCGAATCAGCTCGATCTTCTCGTGCGGCTGGCGTCCGTCGTTGACCGACAGCACGTCCATCACGATAGCTCCGGCGCCAAGAGCGGCCTTCTCCGCGCTCTTGGCCGTCATCTCGCGCACCACCCCGCCCACGATCATCTGCAGACCGCCTCCGGCCGAGGAGGTGGAGAGGTAGAGGTCCACGCCCTCGTTCTTCTCGGCGTTGTACGGCCGGATAAGCTTGCCCTGAGCATCAATCAACGGCCGTCCGATCAGTTCGGACACCTCGCGCACGGCGTTCAAGACACCCTGCGTCACGTCTTCGGCCGGAGCCTCGACGGTGGTGGGAGCCTCGCCGCGCACGGCCAGACGATAGCCGTCTTCACCGAGTTCGATAAGAATACACTTGGTCGTGGTGCTCCCGCAGTCGGTGGCCAGGATCGAGCGGATCGGCCTGCCCTGAATACCCTCCGCACTCATGCTCGCGCCTCCTCCATCGCCCTCTCCACCTCTAAGGCCAGCTCTTCCATACGCTGGCGACTCTCCAACACATCGGCCAGTTGAGAGAAGGCGCCGCCGTAGCCGCAGACCCGGGCCAGGGGAGAGGTCACCAGCACGGTCTGCTGGCAGACCAGGGAGAGCGGTTTCATCGCCTCTAACAGGAACACAGCGGGCGCGCCCAGGCGGCGCTTCACCAGATCGTCGGCAAGCCGCGCCATCGGCAGAGGCAGAGCAGAGCCCAAGCCTCCAGGAGAGCCTCCTAAGGGACCTCCGAGTGAGCCTTCGAGAGCCTCGCTCACGCGGCCCGCCTTACCAGCTGACGCTCTTCACAAAGCTCTACCGCCGCCAATCGCTGCTCGCGAGTCATCGGCAAAAACACCCCGCGCTGCTGATCCAAGCGACGGACCTCTTTATAAGGGGAGAGGAACAGCCCGTTGCGATCCTCGACAAAGGCCCGGAAGCGTCGCCAGGGGTAGGACTTGCGGGCCTTCAGCAGACCTCGCACCGTGATCCCCTCCTGGTCGAAGCTGTACTCCGTCTCCAGGTAGAAGTCGCGCACCGTCATCACCAGCAGACCCGCCAGCAACACCGCCGTCCAGGGTTCCAATATCTGCCACAGCGCCTGAAAGGCGATGCCCAGGACAAAGCCCAGGGCGGCCGCCTTCTTCGGATGCTCCTTGGCGGGGTGGAAGGTCAGCTTCACTGCGACCCCCGGTGCATCAAGTATTCGACCATAGGCCAGAACTCGGTAGAGAAAAACTGCACCCGCCCGATCAATAGCGACACGCGGGCCATCACCGTATAGCCGAAGGAAGCGCCCAGCGCCACCATCAGGATCCAGATGCCGATGCGAGCGGCGCCGCCGAAGAACCAGCCCTGGTGAGGCACGGAGAAGTAGAAGTAGATCAGACCCGTGAACAGCCCCACCATCAGGATCCAGTTGATGAAAATCTGACCCGCGCCCAGTCCGTGGCCCCACAGAGGGTTGATCGAGGCGTACAGCTGCTGCAAAATCTGCGCTTCCATCGTCAGCACGATGTTCAGACCAGCGTACAGCCCCACCATAAAGCACAGCGGCCAGCGACTGACCCAGGCAGTTTTAGGATTCAGCTGGAACAGCATCATCACGCCCAAAACCAGGGGGCACAGCTTGATCCATTCGCCTCGCTGCAGCGGCTCCTGAACCTGGGGCAAGATGGTGCTCCAGTAGCCCAGACACATCCAGTAGCCGGCCGAGACCCCCACGTAGATGTGCTCGGCCAGCTTATAGAACGGGTTGTCGCCAAACAGGAACGAGAAGACGCAAAGGGTCAGGAACCCGGCCGTCCAGAGGCCGACGATCTGCTCCGTAGTGTAAACTACGTCCACTTACTCTTCCCTCCGCTGCTTGCGCCACTGCAAGAAACTCATCAAATTCGATAGCACGATCAGCCCCGCGATGCAGTAGTGCGCCATCGACTGGGCATCCATGCCCGCTCCCGCCGTGCCTTCGATCCCGCAAAGCTTTTCGTATTCGGCGGCCCCGCGCAGACCGCCCACCATCCCTTTGATCTGTCCCGACTCGAAGTAGGGGAAGTACTGCGGCGTCATCACCGCCGTGGCGACCACGACCAGCGGGCGCCCGTACTGGGTGGCCGTGGTGCGGATGTGCTCCATCGCGCCCGGGTAGCCGGCCGAGTAGGAGGCCACCAGGTCGAACTGCCGGAGCTGAGTGACCCGGCTGAGCATAGGGATGTTGGAGAGGGGAGTGCCCTTGTAGTCGGTCGGGAACTGGCTGCGGAAGTCCAGCCCCATAGCTACCAGCGGCGCTTCGTTGCCCGCTTTGTAGCCCAGGTTGACGAAGTCGACTCCGTAGGTTTTATCGGGGTACTTGCGGGAGATGGTCGCAATCGCCTCGTTGGAAAGCGCCTGCCCTTCGGGATAAAGCGCCATGAAGACAACCTTCTTCCCTTGCTTCATGGCCTGCTCGAAGGTGGCCAGGACCACCGGGTGGAGCTCTACCTTGGTAGAGGGGCCGTAGTCGGCGCTGAGCAAAATCAGAGCCCCTTCGGGCAGCTTTTCGACCGCCTCGTAGGCGGCGATGGTGGGGCGCGTCGGGTCGATCTCTAGCCCCAGGGGAAACCAGGTCGGAAGCAACACCGAGAGCAAGATCACCAGATAGATGATGCGACGGTCCAGGTGCAGAAGTTTTTCGATCACTCTACTCGCCTCCCATGTAAGAGCGCTCGATACCCAGAATGATCTTCAGCGAGACCGAGATCAGCCCGATCGCGGCCGCGACCTGGATGGCGCGCTGGCCCGCGTTACTGAAGCCGCCCACCAGCAGGTCGTCGATGAACCACTTCAGCGTTTCGGGATTTCCACCCAGGCTCGAATAGATCACCTCGCCCAGCGGGACGCGGAACAGCATCACCACGAAGGCGCTCCCCAGCAGCAGCGTCGCCTCGATGGACCGAGCTTTGAAAGCGCGATAGCAGGCCGAGGCGATGTAGAAAGCCAGCAGGCTGAACATGGTGGCCGACAGCGGCGTTTGGATGTATTTGAACATCCAGTCGAAGGCCGTGCCTTCGTCGGTCGGTCGGTAGCCCGGGTAGCCGAAGCCGAAGAAGTCGCAGAACAGCCCGATCCATAAGGTGGTCGTCAGGCTGACCAGCAGCACCACGTTATAAGGCCAGTCTTCGGCCCGGTCTCGGATGCGCTTACCGTTGACCACGTAGAGACTGGCCGCCGCCAGCACGTAAGCGAAGGCGCTGATGGCTCCAAACCAGTTAGACATCTCCTCGCCCAGCGAATTCATCGGCACGATGTAGTACTGCACCACCATCGTGAGGCCGGTGAGAAAGGTGATCAAGAGCGGAATCTGGCGTTTCATCATGGCAAGAGAACTCCCGTGGCCCCGTGGATCCAGGCGCTAACCGTGGCCCAGTCCATGCCGAAGCTGACCAGCAGCGAGCAGACCACCAGTAGCACCATGACGATGGCTTTGCCCACGTCCTGGCCGCGCAGCGAGCCGACCTGCAGCGGGTCCCGCGACAGGTAGGCCGAGGCGGCGAAAAGCTCTTCCCCGATCAGCGTGTAGTCGCAGGCAGCGACGAAGAACGGCACCTGCGAAGGCTGCGCCGTCCCGGCGATCTGAATCGATCCCGTAGCGTAGCCCGTCTCGGCCAGAATCAGCGACTCGGCGTAGAAGTTGCCGATATAGAAGTTGGCCGCCGGCTTCTCGCGCACCATAATCCCGTCCACGCCGGCGGTGTAGCCGAACTGGTCGTCCGAGATGTAGCGCACCGACTCGACCGAGAAGGCGTCGGGTCGACCGGCCACCGAGAAGGCGTCGCGCACGATCTCTTGCGCTGCCGAAAAAGCCACCGCGCGAGCCGTGGTAGTCACGATGGGGGTGTCGTACTCGGCCGTCTTGCGGGCCACGTGGCTCAGGATCGAAAGCGATGCCATGGTCTGAATGTCGTCGACATCGGCCAGGCCCACAACATAGAGCACCGGCTTACCCATCTCGGTCGCGCGGCCCACCGCCTCGTCGAGCGCCTGCAGACCGGCGATCTTTCGAATATACAGGGTGCGACGTCCGGCCGCGTAGATGTAGTAGCCCAGGGCGGCACAGACCGTAATCACGCCCAGCAGATGGCGCCACTTTTCCAGGAAGAAAAACGGAGTCAAGGTCAGGCTGGCCTTCTCCGTTCCGTCCGCCGGGTCAAGCGCCGTGAAGGTCCGTCCGGTCCCCTTGGCCGAGATTAGCCCAAGACCGTCTTTCCACTCGAGCATCAGGGGCGAGGACTCGTCCATCGCAAGCTCGGGGCTGCTCCAGACCCGCTGGCCGGTGTCTAGATCGATAGCCAGCACCGAGGCGTTCTCGTCCGTGAGCAGAAGCGGTCCGTCCGTTCCCCACCGGGGCCAGTGAGTCTCTGGCAACCGCTCTTTCGAAAGCGACTGCCCGCGGGGCTGTTCGTAGCTCCACATCTGGCTCGGCTGGCTCGCCGAGCGTCCGTGCAGCACGACCGGGGGCTGAGGATACCGGGGGTCGACATCGAGGCGCTGACCCTTCGCTTGCTGAGGCTCGGCCTGGGTGGCATAGACCACTCGCCCGCCCAGTCGCTCGATCGGACCCACCAGAGCCTTTCCCGGCTCGTGGGCTAGCTGCACCAGACCCCCGTCGGGACTTAAAGCGTAAACTCGATGCCCGACCACCATCCGGCGCATCGGCTTGCCTGTTGCGAGATCGAGAACGACGGCGCCGGAACCGTCGAGTTTTTCTTCCTCGGTGCTGAACTCCATGAACAGCAGGGTCGGCCCCATACTTTCGTCAGACGGAGGCAGAACCGCTTTGATGGTGCCTTCAGGCAGCACACCGGAAGGCACCGTGCCGCCCCCAAAAAGGAAGGTTCGGGTCCCCTTGCCTTCCGAGGCCAGCAACAGCAGTCGTCGGCCCTGCATGGCCAGAGTCCACTCGGCAAGAGACGTGGCCTTGCTTGCGCTTGGTCGAGGAAATTCCTGAACCCGCCCCTCCGGACTGATCAGGGAAAGCTTCTTCGCCCCCAGAGAGACCGCGTAGCCCTGGTCGATCGGCTTGACCCCCAGGCTGGGAGGCTCGATCAGAGTTACGGTTGCCGGGCCGGAGGCAGCGGCCGCCCCAAACTGAAGAACCTTTTCCGAAGTCGGGTGCCAGATCAGCACCTGACCCTCGCCGGAGGTCATCACGGAGCCCTTGGCAGAGAACGGAAGGTCGACCGGCTGCAGAGAGGGGGTGGCGCCGCTGGCGGGCGCGAGCATCAGTTGGAAATCCTCTCCCGTGCGCACCAGGACGCGACGTGCGTCCAGCACCATGACATCATCCGGAACCTTAGAGAGCTTCGCCGCTCCCTGCCCCTCGGGCGTCACCAGAAGGAGTTCGAGACCGTCCTGGGCTCGCACCAGGAAGTTGTCTCCCCAGGGCAAGACGGTGAGGTCTTTGCCGGGCACCAGGGTTTGAGAGGAGAGGGGGGAGGAGGCCGTCACCTTCTGCAAGCCAGACTCGTCCTGGAGGAGAAACGAATCCGTCCAGCCTTTCGGAGCCGGCCACAGCTGCTTAACTCCCGACCCGAAGGTTGATTCGTCCGCAAAACCAGCCGAAAGGACACGAACCTTTCCGTCGTCGAGTAAGACGTGACGGCCATCGCTGGTTGCAGCGCCGGTCTGCAGAGGCTGGGCCAGAGCCGCCCCGGTCAACGCCCAAAGCAAAGCCCCCGCGAGCCAGAACCTCGCGCCCCTTTTTATGCTACGCGGCACCCACACGGGGCCCAGGTTCTCCCGCTGCGTGGAGCTGGCCTGCAGAAAATTGAAAAAACATCAAAATTCCTCCTCGGCCTCGACCAGGAAACAGCGATACCTGTTCAAACTTCTCCCGTCAAGACAAGACGACTCAGGAGACGGTGATGAGCTTTTTCTCGGAATTCAAAGAGTTTGCCCTCAAGGGGAACGTGGTGGATCTCGCCGTCGGTGTGATCATCGGTGGCGCCTTTGGCAAGATCGTGACCTCGCTGATCGATAACGTGATCATGCCGCCGATCGGTCTGGTTACTGGAGGAGTCGACTTCAGCGACCTCGCGGTGACGCTCAAGGCGGCTTCCGGCGAAACCCCGGCCGTGCTCTGGAAGTATGGCGCCTTTATCCAGACCGTGGTCGACTTTTTGGTCCTGGCGATGTGCATCTTCGTGATGGTCAAGACCATGAACCAGCTCAAGCGAAAAGCCGAGGAGGCACCTCCGGCGCCTGAAGTGACACCTGCCGACACCCTGCTGCTTACAGAGATCCGCGACCTGCTCAAGGGCGACCGCCCGGGCGGCAACCCGATCAGCGATAAAACTCCGTAACCGCCTTATCGGATCGTCTCGCCGCCGTCGAGGATCAGCATCTGTCCGCTCATAAAGTCGGCCCCGGTAGCCAGGAACGCCACCAGTTCGGCCACATCAGCGCCCTGGCAGAGTCGCTTGAGCGGGATGCTCGAGGTCAGGCTTTTGCGTAGCTCTTCGCCTCCCTCGGCGACCCAGGCTTCCTCTAACAGGCCACAGGCGACCGTATTGGCGCGCACGTAGGGGCCTAGCTCGCGAGCGATCGAGCGGGTCAACGAATGCAGCCCCGCCGACGACGCCGCCACGGCCGTGTGGGCGCCGCTCATCGCGGAGGTGGTGGTCACGTTGATGATCTTTCCGTAGCCTAGCGCCTCCATCAGGCGCGAGGCCGCGCGACAGACGTGGAACGATCCCATCACATTGTGATTAAACGTCTCCAGGAAATCCTTGTCGGAGAGGTCGTTGAACCTGGCGCCCTGCCAGTGGAAGATGTTGTTCACCAACACATCGACGTGACCAAAGATGTCCAGGGAAGCCGACATCATCATCTCGACCGCGTCCTCGGAGTGGTAGTCGAACGGCATCGCCAGAATCTTGCCACTAAAGTCTTCGTGCAGCATCTCCATGATCTCGTCCTGGGGGCCGTTGATCAGGAGAGAGAACTCGCAAGAAGCCAGGGCATGGCAAATCTCAGGACCGGCGATGCCGTTCCAATCGCTTATCAGTGCTACGGGGAAATCCACGAAATTGGCGTTCGCTCTTATAGGTGCGATTCTCTTCTTGTCGAAAATCTCCAAAGAGCTCGGGACTGCCGACAAGGAATCAGGATCCGGCTAGGGGAACCCCTGTCCCGGGCGTATAGGCCAAAATCTCACGGGGTCCCACCACAGTTGGGGCGCCGAGGAACTCTCGAAAGGTTAGACTACTGCGATGGGAATGCGACGAATGAAGGTTGATAAGCTAGGCATAGACCTTCTCACGCACGATCCCGTGGTGATCCTCAAAGACCTCGAGGGGAAACGCCACCTCCCGATCCTGATCGGCCCCTTCGAGGCCACCGCGATCGCTCTGGCCCTGGAGGGAACCCAGGTTCCCCGACCGCTCTCCCACGACCTGATGAAGTCGGTCATCGAGTCGCTCAAAGCCCGCGTCGATCGTATCGTCATTCATGACATTCAGGAAAACACGTTCTTCGCCAAAGTCGTGCTCGAGTCGACCGTCGGGCCGCTCGAGATCGACGCCCGCCCCTCGGACTCGATCGCCCTGGCGCTGCGCACCGGCTCTCCCATCTATGTCTCCGACCAGATCATTCTGGAAGAGTCGGAAGAGAAGACCAAGGACGACCACGGCGAGTTCAACGATTTCAAACGCTTCATCGACGACCTGAAGCCGTCCGACTTCACCAACACCGACGACAAGTAGTCGTCCGTTCGTCGGCAAGACTCAAAAAGGGGCGCTCGTGAGCGCCCCTTTTGCATGCCGTAGACCCCGTCCAGGCCTGGCCAGGCCTCAACCCTCAGGCCAGCAATCGATCCAGTTCCGGCACCAGCGCCTCGACCGCGACGAGCGCATCTTTGTCCGAACTGCGGGCCGTGACCCCCCCCGACTCATCGACCACCAGAAGCTGAGCCTGGCCGTCTTTCCAGGCCTCGAGAGCGTGCTTGGAACAGGCGCCGTCGATGTCGAAGACCACGTGAATCCGTTCGGCAAGGCCGGCGGGAGCCGTTTTCCCCTCGCTCTCGAACCGCTTGACCGCCGACTCACGAGCCTTGACCTGACCGGCCTTGAGCAGGGTCGCGGCCAGGCCCTTGAACATGCTGGCGACCTTGACCGCTGTCACGATCTGGAACTTCTCGTTCTCCATGTAGCGTTTGCCCAGGGCGCTCCCCGCCTTGGCCGAGGCCTCCTGGCCTTTCTGGTCGGTAAAGGAGACCACCGTCACCTTACCCTGGAAGCGGTCGGCTCCCCACTCCTGGCCTTGCAGCGTCTGCAGAGACTCAAAATAGCTTTCCATGCTTCGACCTTCCTTGTCTTGATCAAATTTCGCGTGATAACATCAGGGTCGTGAGTGAGAGCAACGCGTTACCGCCCCGGTCACCCTATATCGGTTCTCAGCCAGCGCGGCAAAACCTCGGTCTACCGGGATCTTCCAAGCCTGTCGGCGGTAAACCGACGGAAGGCGCAGCCCGTTCCGAAACGCCGGAAGGCTCTCCCGCCACCTCCACCTCGGCCTCGGCCGGCACTCAGGCAGCCTCTCAAGGCGATGGAGCCAAGCAACGCCTGACGAACTTTTTGAGCAAACTGGAGACTACCTGGCAGCTTTTTAATCGCGGCACCCACGAAAGCGACGACGGCGCCTTACCCCAGGGGAAAACCGCCTTCCTGGAAGACTCCGCCAACGCGACCCCGCCCTCTCTAAAAGACATGCAAGCGGCCGCCGGCAAAGGGAAAGTCGAGTACCAGACCTCGAAAGGCGAAGGGCAGACCGGAAAGTCCGCTTCCGGACCCAAGGAGTCGCCCCAAGCCGACGCCAGCACCGGAAAATCTGGAAGCCGGCCGACCCGAGAAGGGGCCAGCCCGGAGGCTTCGAGCAGGCCTCCCGGCCGCCCAACTCCCCCCAGCGCTGGGGGTCAGGCCGCCCCCTCAGCCAGAGGCGGCGCCTCCTGGCAGCCCAGCGGATTTGCATCGTCGCGCTCGTTCCTGGCCACGGCTCAGATGGCGGGAGCCCAGATGCGCCACTCGGACGCCGCCGGTCGACCAGGCGCTCCAGCGCAGGCCGAGGCGCTGGCCCGTCAGCCGGTTTTCTCTCAGAGTCTGGCTCAGGTTCACCCCCGGGTCACCGCTCGCCAGGTCTCCTCCCAGATGCCGGTCCACAACGCTTTCCTGGACGAAAGGCACGACAAGGAAGCGGGCAAGGCGTCGCCCCTACGGCTGTTTTGGGGCGGCGAAGGCAAGCCCGCCGGCCAAAATCCAAGCCCTCTGGCCGGGCAGGCGCGTCTGCGCCTTCCCACTCAAGGCGAGGGAGGGCAGGCGCCCGGGCTGGGCACCCACCTCTCGCTTCACTCCTCGGCCTTGACCTCGGCCCGGACCGAACTGGCCACCCGGTTCGCGGGCAAAGCGATCCACTCTTTGCTCAAGAAGCTTTACGACGAGGAAGATCTCGAGGAACTCGACGAGGAAGAGGCCGTCAACGGCCTGGGCCTGATCCTGCGTCTGGGGGGAGAGTTCACCTACGACCACTCGACCCGAGTCCTGGACCTGGCCCTGGAACTGGCGGACGAAGTCGGCATCAAGGACAAAGCGACCCGCCGGGAGATCAAATACGGCGCGGTGCTCTGCGATATCGGAGAGTTCGATCTGCTGCTGCAGTCGGGCGACGATAGCGAGGGCAAAAGTCAGAAGCTGGAAAGCTTCCTGGGAGGCCAGGACATGTTGCGGGCCGGCCTGCTGCACGACATCGGCAAGGTCAACATCCCCCCCGAGATCCTCTACAAGCCGGGCAAACTGACGCCCGAAGAGTACGACCTGATGAAGATGCACCCGGTCTACGGCGAGCAGATCGTGCGTCCGATCGCTTCGCTACGCTATCTCTGTCCGACCATTCGGGGCCATCACGAGCGCTGGGACGGCAAAGGCTATCCCGACGGCCTGGTCGGGGAAGCGATCCCGATGGCCGCGCGCATCATCTCGGTGGCGGACGTGTTCGACGCCCTGGCCGCCGAACGCCCTTACAAACGCGGCATGGAGATCCAGAAAGTTCGCGGTATTCTCGCCGAGGGGCGTGGGACCCATTTCGACCCCGTGCTGGTCGACTCGTTCCTGCGCATCATCGAACGTCGCTATCCTGATGAGGTGGAAGGGGAGGCCGTACCGGCCGGGACCCCCCGATCAGAGTCCGAGGCCCCCGCAGGGTAGGAGTTGCCCCTCGCTGGGAGAATCGGTGCGGCCTATGAAAGCCGCCGAAATTCGCCAATCCTACTTCGACTTCTTCGAGAGCAAGGGCCACAAGATCGTCCCTTCGGCTCCCGTCGTGCCTCACGACGACCCCACCCTTCTTTTCACCAACGCGGGCATGAACCAGTTCAAGCCCTATTTCCTGGGATTGGCCCAACCGTCCGCTCGACGCATCGCCGATACCCAGAAGTGTATCCGCGTCTCGGGTAAGCACAACGACCTGGAAGAGACCGGTCACGATACCTATCACCACACCTTCTTCGAGATGCTCGGCAACTGGTCGTTCGGCGACTATTATAAGAAGGAAGCGATCACCTGGGCCTGGGAGTTGTTCACCCAGGTTTGGAAGCTACCCAAAGAGCGCCTTTACGCCACCGTGTATGGGGGAGACGAAGTCGTCCCGGCCGATGAAGAAGCCGCCGAACTGTGGCGCACCTGCACCGACATTGACCATTCTCATATCCTCAAAGGCAGTCGCGCCGATAACTTCTGGATGATGGGAGAGACCGGTCCCTGCGGTCCCTGCTCGGAGATCCACATCGACCTGACCCCCGACCAGAGCGGCGGTCCGCTGGTCAACGAAGGCTCACCCCTGGTCATCGAGCTTTGGAACCTGGTGTTCATCCAGTTCAACGCCGAAGAAGACGGCTCGCTGCGCGAACTTCCGGCTAAGCACGTGGACACCGGCATGGGCTTCGAGCGCGCCTGTGCCGTGGTGGAGTGCACTAAGGGCGGCACCGTCTTCGACGGCGCTGTGTCGAACTACGACACCGAAGTGTTCCAGCCGATCATCCGCAGGCTGCGAGAGATGTCCGGCGCCTCGTACACCCCCGGTCAATCCAGCGACGACTCGTCGATCGCCCTGCGCGTCTGCGCCGACCATATCCGCATGATCAGCTTCTCGATCGCCGATGGCGCTATCCCGTCGTCGGACGGTCGCGGCTACGTGGTTCGCCGTCTGCTTCGCCGAGCGTCCCGCTACGGTCGCAAACTGGGTCTACTCGAACCGTTCCTGTACAAACTCGTGCAGGTGCTGGCCGACACGATGGGCGACACCTTCCCCGAACTGCGCGAGCAGCAGAACAAGATCGAAACCTTGATCAAGGCCGAAGAAGTGTCGTTCAACCAGACGCTCGACCGCGGCTTGACCCTGTTCGAGGCCGAGGTCGGAAAGCTTAGCGAGGGCGGAACGTTCCCTGGCGAAGTCGCCTTCAAGCTTTACGACACCTACGGCTTCCCTCTCGACCTGACCCAGGCGATGGCGCGCGAACGCGACATGAACGTGGATGAGTCGAAGTTCAAGGAAGAGATGGACAAGCAGCGAGAACGCGCTCGTGCCGCCCACGTCAAAGTGGTCGTCGCCGCCGAAGACCGCGAACTGGAACTGCCTCCGACGCCTTTCTCCGGCTTCAACGTGACCGAGGAAAGCAGCAAGGTCGCCGCCCTGGTAGACGCCAAAGAGCACCTCGCCGTGGTGCTAGAGTCGACCCCGTTCTACGCCGAGAAGGGTGGACAGTTGGGCGACACCGGCTATCTGCAGATCGGCGACCAGAAATACGCGGTCAGCGACACTCGCCAGCAAGAGGGCGTTGTCTTCCACCTGCTCTCTAAGGATCAGGACCTCAAGGCGTTGGCCGAGGGAGATTCGGCTGTGGCCGTGGTCAATCGTGAGCGTCGTCGTCAAATCGAGCGCCATCACACCGCGACGCACTTGCTGCACCATGCTCTGCGCGAAGTGCTGGGAACCGACGTTCGCCAGCAAGGCTCGCTGGTGGCGCCCGAGCGTCTGCGTTTCGACTTCACCCACTTCCAGCAGGTCAAACCGGCCGAGCTTCTGACCATCGAGCGGATGGTCAACGAGATGATTCTCGACAACGCCGGGGTGAGCTTCTTCGAGATCCCCTACAAGGACAAGCCGGATTCCGTGGTCGCCTTCTTCGGAGACAAATACGGTGAGAAGGTTCGCGTGGTCAAGATCGGCGGGGCCGGCTCTGGCGAGCTCGAGGTGCCCGTTTTCGACGGCTACTCGATGGAGCTGTGCGGCGGAACTCATACTCGCTACACCGGCGAGCTGGGCTATCTTTCCATCGCCGCCGAGAGCGCTATCGCCGCTGGAGTGCGCCGGCTGGAAGCGGTGAGTGGAACGGCCTTCCTCGACCGCTATCGTGGCGAGCAAGAGCTGCTGGCCAACCTGAGCAGCTTGCTCTCCTGCGCACCCGCCGAACTCGAGAAGAAGGTCGTGCAGATGCTCGAGCATGGGAAGGAGTTGGAGAAGAAGCTCCGCGCTGCTAGCCAGAGCGAAGCCTCCAACCTGGCCCAGAACCTGCTCAAATCTGCACGGAGCTTTGGCGAGGTGCCGGTGATCGTCGAGTCCGTCGAGGCCGACCCCGAAGGGCTTCGCCTGCTGGCCGACGGACTGAAGGAAGGCTTCGACGGCGTGGCCGTGCTGGGCTCTCCGGCCGACGGAAAAGTGTCGCTGCTGGTCTACGTCTCTCCGACCTGGGTCAAGAAGGGCTACCACGCCGGCAAACTGATCAAGGAGCTCGCCAGCAAGGTCGGCGGTGGTGGAGGCGGCCGTCCCGACCTGGCTCAAGCCGGAGGTAAGGACCCGGGCAAACTGCCTGCGGCTCTGTCCTCGGTCGAAGAGCTACTGAAAGCTCATGGTCAAAACTAGTTAGACCAATCGATTGAACCTGCCTAGCAGCGGAGATTTTGGTACACTTGTACCTTATCAGTTTCCGTGAGCAGCGATATATTGATGGCAGAGGTTCACTCCTCTGGACCCTTGGCGGATGACCCCCCCCCGATGCCGAGGGT